>NZ_JBHFJG010000048.1:0-3847 GCF_057559155.1 Rhizobium moroccans
CCTGTTCGATGAGAACGACCGCGCCTTCGGCGGCGTCGACGTGGTGGTGAGCAACGCCGGCATCATGCGGCTGGCGCCGTTCCGCGACATGACGGATGAGCACTTCGACAGGATGTTCGCGGTCAATGCCAAAGGCAGCTTCAACGTGCTGCGCGAAGCGTCGCGGCGCGTGCGCGACGGCGGGCGCATCATCACGCTTTCTTCGAGCATCGTCCAGCTTCGGTCTCCCACCTATGGCCCCTATGCGGCGACCAAGGCAGTCCAGGATATGTACGCGAGTGTCCTTGCAAAGGAACTGGGCACACGGAAAGTCGCCGTCAATGCGGTCGCACCGGGGCTGGTCAATACCACCCTTTTCACCGACGGAAAGACCGAACAGCAAATTCAGGGCTTCGTCGATCGCACGCCGATGGGACGTCTCGGCGAGCCTTCCGATATCGCCGATACGATCGCTGTGCTCTGCAGCGGCGACGGGGCCTGGATCAGCGGGCAGACGGTCTTCTCGAACGGCGCCGTCGTCTGACCTTGCCTTTTCGGATCAAGTGAAGCGCATGCCAATGAAGGCCGCCGGAAATGCGCTTCTCATCACCGGCGGCGGTTGCGGGATCGGGCGCGAGCTTGCGCTCGCTTCCGTGCACCGAGAAACGCCGTGGCCTTCACCAGGATCAGGCCAGCACCTCCGCCAGCCATTGCTGCACGCTACGCGGCTTGAGGCCGAGCAGGTTCTGCGCGCTGGTATCCTCGGAAATCACGTTGTCCGTGGCTTGTGAAAGCGCCTGATAGAGGCCGACGACGCCAGCAGCGGCCGGACCAAGCATCGGCTCGATCAGCTTGCCGAACGCGTCCGGCGTCAGCGCCTCGAAGGCAATAGTGCGGCCGGATTGCGCCGAGAAGCCTGCGGCAAGATCCGCGCCCACCAGGCCGGGCCGATGGCCAATGCCGACCACGCCGGTCGCAGCATGATCAGTCAACAGCCGTTCAGCCACCTCGGCGACATCGAGGTGCGAACTCCATGAAACGGGGAAGTCGGCGCGAACCGGATAGCGCAGTATGCCTTCGGCTTGCGCGGGTTCAAAGACCATCGGCAGCAGCAGGTTTTCGAGATAGAGACGCGGCGCGGCGATGGCATGGGAGACGCCGCTTTCCGCCACGCCCCGCGCCAGGATCGCAACGGCGCTGTCATCGGGCGCCTGCAGCACCGTTCTGGGCTGGTCTATGATGGTGCCGCTGGTCGAGAGCACGACACGCTTGGGTTTCGCGGCCTTGATCGCTTCGACGATGTTCCTGGCCTGCCGGACGCGGGCGGACTCGGACGTTTGCGGCAGGTGGATGAAGACCCCGTCGGCATTGCGATAGGCGGCAACGAGCGAATCCACGGAATCATTGTCGACCGCAACCGCGGGCTTGCCCGCGACCTTGGCGGGATCGCGAACGGCAGCGAGCGCCTTCTTGCCCGAAGCGAGAAGGCGCGCATAGAGCGGGCCTCCCTGGGCGCCGGTTGCGCCATGAATGATATAAGACATCAGGTTTTCCTTCTTTGGTGTAGCAATCAGATGCTCTTTGGTGCATTGTCTGCACCGGTTACGTCAAATGCACTAATGGAAGAAAATCAGCATGGACCGGAAAAAACTGCCTCTATGCGGCGTGGAGCGCTTCCTGCTTCTTCTCGATGGCCCATGGGCGACGCTGATCGTGCGGGAACTGCTGCATGGCCCTCGGCGGTTTACTGAGCTCCGGCAGGTATTGGGCGGGATCAGCGCGCATACCTTGACCCACCGTCTGCGCCGCTTCGAAGAGCATGGGCTGGTGACGCGTACAGCCTTCGCCGAGACCCCGCCACGGGTCGTCTATGAACTGACCCCGTTGGGACTGTCGTTGAAGGATGTCCTTTATGCCATGAATGACTGGGGCGACGCAGTTCCAGATGAGGTGCTGAGCGTCCGGGCATCCGGCGAAACGGCTTAGGCGGCCCGGCAGGTGCTCGGGCCGATCACGCTTAAAACATAACGGTTTCGCCATCTCCCGGCGTGAGAAGCTTCCCGGCAAAGCCTTGAGCCTGCGCGAAATCACGCAAGTTCGCCCGGGTCACCGTGCAATGGTTCACCGCCTCCATATGCGAGGCGAAGAGAACGGTATCGGGCGCCGCCCGATGGACGGACAGCACGTCGGCCGTACCCATGATGATTCCACTATCGATCCCGACGACCCGTGCATCGCCTGCATTGAGGATGGCGACGTCGGGCTTATGCTTGGCGAGAACGCTTGCGACATCATCATTCCAGATCGTATCGCCGGCGAGATAAACGACCTTCTCGTTCGGCTGTTTGAACACCACGCCGCAGACCTCGCCAAGAAGCTGGCCAATCTTCTCGTAAGCAGCATCGGTGCCATGGCGGCCCCTGGTCTTGATGAGCTGCACGCCATCGAACTCCGAACTGTCGGAGAGGACGCGGACGTCGGTAAAGCCTTGCGAGCGGATGGTCTCGGCGTCGGCCTCGTTCTGGGCGAACAGCGGCAGACCTTTCGGTACAAGGTTGCGTGCCGCCTCGTCCCAATGATCCTCATGCAGATGAGTGACGATCACCGCATCCACATCAACGATCTCCTCGATCGGCAATGGCAGGTGAACCATCGGGTTGCGCTCCTCACTGTTCACCGTGCCCTCGAAACCGGGCCAGGCATGACGTTCGGACAGCATCGGATCGACGAGGAACCGCACCCCGCCATAGGTCACATGAAGTGTCGCATTGCGGATCTGAGTGATTTTGACCTTGCCGTTCGCCGCGCTGGGTGTGTCCTGGGTCTGAGCGTGGGCTGCAAGCGCGGTGGCGGCAATTGCCGCACCGGACAAGGCGAAGAGGTCTCTGCGGGTCGTCATGATCTTCAGCTCCTCTTTCGTTCAGCGAGCGATGAATTCTTCGGTTCCGATTACCTCGCCATAGAACATGGCGAGTGCTGCCATGATGGTGGCATGGACTTGTGCGGCGGGAACGGTCGTGTCGCCGAACGTAAGATCCATCGTTGCGCAAGCGTCATGAATCGTGATGGTACGATAACCAAGGTCATTGGCAGCGCGCACGCCGGCGTCGACGCACATGTGGCTCATGGCCCCGACGATCACGACTTCCTCGATGCCATGCCGGTCGAGCAGGTCCTTCAAGCCGGTCTCGCGGAACGAATTGGGGAAGTTCTTGGTGATGACCGGTTCATCGCCCTCCGGCAGAACCGCCTCGTTGATCCGGCTTCCGTCGCTGCCGGGAACGAAGATCGGGGTGCCAGGCGCTTCATGCTGGATGTTGACGACAAGATCGCCCTTCGCGCGCGCATGGGCCATGACGCGCGCGGCATTTGCCGCAGCCGCATCGATTCCCTGAAGTGGCAGTTTTCCCGACGGCCAGTATTCGTTCTGCAGATCGATGACGAGAATGGCGCGCTTCGACATAAGTCATTCCTTCATTTCAGTTGAATTTCGTTGCGCCAGATATCGATCCGGACGATGGTGGTCACCATTGGCGAAATCGACAGAATCAGGGGCAATAGCGACAAATGACAACCGCGCGGATCGGAATCCTGCTCTATCCCGGCGTGCAGATGTCGGCCGTTCTGGGGCTGACCGATCTGTTCAGGGTTGCCAGCCGCATCGCTCAGGAAAAAAATTCCGAAGGACCTCGGTTGCGTGTGCGTCATCTGCAAGCGGATGGTGATGCGGCAACCGCGGTGGTTTTCGACAGTGATCCGCGGGGTAATGCCAGCGAAATAGACCGTTGCGATGTGCTGATCCTGCCGCCGTCCCTGGAGGAGCCGATCACCAGTGAGGCCGCAGCACCCGTGGCGCGCTGGCTCCGTG
>NZ_JBHFJG010000048.1:3867-32112 GCF_057559155.1 Rhizobium moroccans
CGCTGGCTCCCCCCCCCCCGCCGAGGG
Organism: Rhizobium moroccans; assembly: GCF_057559155.1. NCBI lineage: Bacteria > Pseudomonadati > Pseudomonadota > Alphaproteobacteria > Hyphomicrobiales > Rhizobiaceae > Rhizobium > Rhizobium moroccans. The sequence goes on from NZ_JBHFJG010000048.1 coordinate 3,895, forward strand.
CTCCGTGCTGGCTTCAGTCTGCGGCGGCGCCTTTGTGCTTGGAGAGACAGGGCTGCTGAGCGGGCGGGCGGTCACAACGCATTGGACCTATGCCGAAACCTTCCGGGAACGGTTCCCCGAGGCGCAGCTGGACACCGACAGGCTGATCATCGATGGGGGAGACATCATCTCGGGCGGTGGGCTGATGTCCTGGATAGACCTGGGGCTGAAGCTGGCCGATCGCTTTCTCGGGCCTGTTGCCATGGCGGAGACGGCTCAGATGATGCTGGTCGATCCGCCGGGTCGCGAGCAGCGCTATTACAGCGGTTTCGTGCCGCGCCTGAACCATGGGGATGCGGCGATCCTGAAGGCGCAGCATTTTCTGCAGACAAGCGAGGGCAAGGAGGCGCGGCTTTCGCTTCTTGCCGAACAAGCGGGATTGGAACAGCGCACGTTCCTGCGCCGTTTCCAGAGGGCGACAGGTCTGACGGCAATCGATTATGCGCAACGCCTGCGAGTGGCCAAAGCGCGAGAGCTATTGCAGTTCAGCGAACAGCCCATTGAGCGCGTTGCGTGGGAGGTCGGCTATTCCGATCCAGGGGCCTTCAGGAAGGTCTTCACCCGGATCGTCGGTCTTTCACCGGGAGATTACAGGCAGAGGTTTCGAGCATAGATGCCCTAGCCACACGGACAATGACGTTGTGGAATCGACGTCACCGAGCCGGGCGGGGAGTCCCGCCCGGCGTCGGGCCTGTTATCGAAACGTGTAGCCACCATCGACAGGCAGGGCGTGGCCGATGACGAAGCTGAAATAGTCGCTGCAGAGCCAAAGCACGGCGTCAGCGATTTCCCGCGCCTTGCCGAGGCGAGCCATCGGAACTTCCTTCATGAGCTCCGCCATGGCTTCCGGCTGCGATTCCAGCATTCCCGAGACCATTGGCGTTTCGATGATGCCGGGGCACACGGCGTTGATCCGGATCCCCTTGGCCGCATATTCCAGGCCTGCACTCTTCGTCAGGCCGACCACGTCGACCTCTATGACAAGGTCGAGCTCATCCCGTGGGACGAGCTTCAGGCCTTCTTTGACGAACATCTCCCGGCGTGAGCGACACTCAGACGATCGCTGGGTGATCTGCGAATGAAAGCCCCGGCCGGTGGCGAGGGGCTTTCCAGGGCGATCTGTTCCCGCTCAATGCGCGAGAGCCTTCGGGCGATCCAATCATGAAATTTGAAAGGTGTAGCGATGAATTGGAGCGAAGAGAAAATAAAGAAGATCGCGGCGGCGGACGACCTGCACGTTTCTCCCTTCCGTGAGGACGGAAAGACCTACGGCACGCCGACCTGGATCTGGTCGGTGGTCGTCGATGGCGAGCTTTACGCCCGTGCCTATAATGGTCAGAATTCCCGCTGGCACAAAGCGGCCAGAGAGCAAGGTGCAGGCCGCATCAGCATCGCCGGCCTGCGGAAGCGTGACGTTCGAGGCGATCGGCGATGCTGCTCTCAACGACCGTGTCGATGCCGCCTACCGCTCCAAATACTCCAGGAGCCAATACCTTGCGCCGATGATCGGTGCACGCGCGCGTGCCGCTACGGTCAAGGCATCGCGTTGGCGCCGGATTTCGCCGATAGCCGCAAGGCATTTCTCTATTATTCCTATGATGGTGCCGCCGGGCCGGCAAACCGCGTGATCGCGGTGACGTTCGACGGCGATGCATAGCGCGAATCCGCCATTCTGATCGATGAGATCCCGGGGCATCGCCTCTATAATGGCGGACGCGTGGCCATCGGGCCGGACAGGCATCTATACGTTACCACCGGCTGGACGGAAAATCGCCAACGCCCTCAGGATCTCGACAGCCTGGCCGGCAAGGTTTTGCGGGTGACGCTCGAGGGACAAATCCCGTCGGACAATCCGTTCAAGGGTTCTCCGGTCTACTCCTACGGTCATCGCAATCCACAGGGTCTGGCCCTGGAGCCCGTCCGGAGAGCTGTTTGTTTCGGAGCACGGGCAATCCGCGCTCGATGAGATCAACCTGATACAAGCGGCCCGCAATTATGGCTGGCCGGTGATCCAGGGCGATGAGACGCATGAGGGCATGGTGGCCCCCTTTGTTCATTCGGGGCGCGATACCTGGGCGCAATCGGGTGTGGCCTTCGCGGCCCCAGGCTGATGCGACCGGCGGAGCCGGTTTGCGTGGGTGAACCGGCCATTACAGAGCCTCCGGCGCAGATGGCCTCAGTTCACCAATAAATATCGGCGTTCTGTCCTATAGGGTGACACCAGGATTCGATGGCGATCACTTAGTGACCACAGACCGAAAGTCACCTATCGACTGTAAGCGATTCAAACCTTTTCACCGCCAAACGACGCTTTTTCACGCGCGGCCCATCTCCCGCTTTTTGCACGGTCGTAGTTTCGGCGGGTATCGACGGTTATGGAGGGCAATCGGCGGTATTTGGCGAACTGCACCGGATGATGATGATGATAAATACATCTACGCTATAGCCCTCTAAAATGTCCCATTGGATGCTAGACATGCGGAGGCGATCTTTTGAGAAATGCGACGACGCGTTTCCCTACGGATCAAAGGAGCGCGATATTGTATAATGTCAGTCCTGCCGGAACACGCGCTGCATGTGGTCACCGATCGGCTTGGCAAAGTATGAAGCCACGCTCCGGTCGGCCGTACGAATGAAGGTCTCGACGGGCATGCCGGGTACGAGCCCCATGTCGGAGAGCCTGGCGATCTCGTCGTCCGGGATTGCAATGGCTGCCCGATAGAAGCTAACGCCGGCGGTCTGATCGGTCTCGAGATCGGCCGAAATCCTGACGACCGAGCCCTTGAGTTCCGGCGTCGTGTTTCGGTTGAAGGCCGTTAGTCGGAGGGTCGTGCTTTGCCCAATCGCAATCTGATCGATGTCCTGCGGCGCGACGCGCGCTTCGACGGTCAAACGGCTGCTCTGAGGAACGATTTCCATCAGAGTTTCAGCCGGGCTGATGACGCCACCGATAGTATGAATCGCCAGGAGATGAATGACGCCAGAGATTGGTGCTTTCAGCTCCGCGTGCTTCAGGCGGTCACGTGCCGTCACCTCATCTTCGGCCAGGGCTGCAAGCTTGTTCTGGACATCTCGCAATTCCGCTGCGACTTCCTCTCGCATAGCTTGGTCAATCTGCAAAAGTTGCACCTCGATTTCGGCGACTCTACCTCTTGCCGACGCCATGGAGGCAAGTAGCTGTCCACGGTCGCCTTTAAGACGCGTGGCGCTGCGATCGAGATTGTTGACGCGGCTCATTGGTATCGCTCCTATCTCGTAGAGACGACGGATCCCGACCAGTTCCTTCTCAATCAGTTCGGCCTCCTCAGCCTTCGACTGCTGCTGCACATCCAGACCCTTCATTTGCTCGTGCAACTGCTGGACTTGTTCATTAAGCCTGGCCTTCTGTCCCGCACGCGCCACCTTCCGATCCTCGAATAGCCGCCGTTCACCTTGCATGGCTGCTCCGATTTCGGACCGATCGAGCAGATTTTGGAAGTCCGGTGGGGCCTCGACCGCTGCCAATCCATCCCGCTCGGCCACCAGGCGAGCTTGCCGAGCACGAAGCTGTGCTATGTTCTTCTCGATCGACGCGAAATTTGCAGCCGCCACTGTCGAATCCATTCGCACGACAGTTTCGCCGGCGCGCACCAATTGTCCTTCCTTCACCCGTAGTTCCGCGACAATACCGCCTTCCGGGTGCTGCACCTTCTTGGCATTACCATCGACCACGACGATGCCCGTCGCGATCACCGCACCCGACAGCTCTGTGGTCGCTGCCCAGCCTCCAACGCCGCCGAACAGCACGAGAATGACGGCGGCCCCGGCAATGAGGTTGCGCCTCAGCGATCGTGTCAACCGCTCGCTTGTATCGTTCTCGATCGTGCTCATGCGCTGTCTCCTTCGATGACCGTTAGTGAAGGTACCGGCGATGTCCGCTGCGGCTTCGGCCTCTGCTGTTGCAGCGCCTTCAAGACCGCATCGCGTGGGCCGAAGGATTTCGCGACGCCGTTTTCCATCACCAGCAGATAGTCGAGCTGTGACAGAACGCTGTTGCGGTGGGCAACGACCAGAACAATGCCGCCGCGGTTGCGCACGCCCGCAATTGCATAGGAAAGCGCTCGGTCGCCCTCTGCATCGAGGTTGGAGTTGGGTTCATCCAGCACGACCAGAAAGGGATTGCCATAGAGTGCGCGGGCGAGAGTAACCCGCTGTCGCTGACCTGCCGATAGATTGACGCCGTTGTCACCCACCTGGGTCTCGTAGCCTTCCGGAAGAGCTACGATCATCTCATGTACCCCCGCCGCATGGGCGGCTGCAATGATGTCCTCGGGTTTTGCGTTACGGTGAAGCCGAGCAATGTTCTCCGCTATTGAGCCGGGAAAAAGGTCGGAATTCTGCGGCATGTAGCCGATGTGACGGCCGCGCTCGGATGCAGACCACTGATCAAGCGTGGCACCATCCAAGCGCACCTGTCCACGTACCAGAGGCCACACCCCGGTGATCGCCCGCACCAATGACGACTTGCCGGAAGCACTCGGACCGATGATCCCGATGACGGTTCCTGCCTGGGCGCGGAAGCTGACATTCTGCACCGCCATGCGCTGGCGCTCACCCGGCGGGCCAATGAAAACCGCTTCAACTGACAAGGATTTGGAGGGAGCCGGAAGGGCTGTGCGCCCCTGTTCATCTGGGATAAGCTTGAATACTTCCTTCAGCCGCTGCCAAGCTTGGCGGGCTGCGACCATGTTTCGCCAGTTGGCGATCACCTGCTCAATCGGCTGTAAGGCGCGAGCGACGATGATGGAGGCGGCAACGATCGTACCGCCTGTCATGTCTCCATGAACTACCAGCCACGCGCCGAGGGCTAATGAGCCCGACTGCACCAGCTGGCGAACTGTTTTGGAGAGCCCAAAGAGCAGGGCCGCTATGTCGCCAGTCTTCTGCTGAAGTTCCGTGACCTCTTCGTGCGCCTGTTGCCAACGCTCCTGCGTGCGCCCGAGCAAGCCCATCGCGGCAATCGCTTCCACATTCCGATGGATGGCCTCTCCGAGCTTGTTGCGCGCAGACAAAGCACTGGCCATCTGCCGCGTGCGAGAGCGGGTCATAAAGTCGCCAGCAACGGTCAGGACAACGAGAATCGACATGGCTGCGGCGGCGAGCCAGCCGATCAGCGGATGCAGGAAAAAACAAATCGCCAGATAGATCGGCATCCACGGCAGATCGAAGAGAGCAAGAGGACCCGGGCCGGAGAGAAAAGCTCGGATCTGGTCCGCCTCCTGCGCGGGTTTCAGCGCATCGCCGTTGGTTTTCGCCAGCAACGGTATGCCGGCGATGATGAAAAGAATACGGGGCGACAGTGTTGCGTCAAAGATCCCGGCGATTCGTATCATCACCCGGCTACGAAGGATATCGAGCAGCCCTGAGAAGGCATAGAGCCCTGCGACCAGCATCAGCAGAGCAATCAGCGTCGGCACGCTTCCGCTCGGGATGACCCGGTCATATACTTCCAGCATGAATAGGGGGCCAGCCAGTGCCAGGAAGTTGGTCGCACCTGAGAAGAGAGCCGCACCTATGGCTGCCCTTCGATATAATTTCAGTTTTCGCTTCTGTCCGATTTGTAGACTACTTGTCACTCACGCCCCCAGCGCTGCCAAGACTTGAGCATAGACTCAAGGTTTCGGGGCATACTTTCGCAGGCGACTTGTTACTGCAACCCCCTCCGGAACTAAGCGAACAGCGAATCGTTGCCGAGGATCCGCCTATAAATTCGACGACTACCCTCTTGTGAGACTCACGAAAATTACTATTCTGCAATTTCAGCGTGTTAGATGGTGTGTGTAATGCCGCGGCATGAAGTTACGGTTTTTGCCTATCATCACTGCCATGAACGGTAGTGGATGGGGTTCTCAAATTATGGAGAGAGTCCCTTGCACCAAATCAGTTCCTTCTTGCAACAGAGCACGTCACTTCAGACTGTCAGGTTGTTGTTTGGTTCTCAGGTTACAAGCACTTCTACAAATTCAATCGCACCAGGCGGCTCGCCTCTGATCACCGGCGGGGTGGCCGGAAGCAATGTAGCCTTTTCCCCGGCCTTCCACGATGTTCTTCTCTCCTTTGCAGTTGAAGCAGGAACGGCTGTCGCACGCCATAAAGTTGAGGGCACCGTCGATTACGATCCAAGTGTGAAGCTCTCCAAAGAATGGGAAAGCTGGACTACGAACCAGAAGAGTGAGTTCGTTGACTAGGCATCTCAACAAGAGCGTGAATATAAAGCCATATATGGCGCTGACAGTCCTCAATGTCTCGAATTTAGTAAGTCATTGAAAACAGCATGGGACGAAGATGACCTGTCTAGAGTAAAAGGAGAATACGAAGGGCTATCACCAAACTCCAATATACGAAAAACTCCTTTCTGATGGATATCTCGAGAGAGGTATATTCAAAGAACAGGAAGGTGGCAGCTTTGTCCCTCAACAGGACGAGAGCGGAAGCTTTCTTGTGGAGAGAATAAAGATCGCCGCCGAACAAAGAGCCATTTATGAGGAGGGGAAAACCTCGTATGAAGCGGTCATCGCCGAATGCCCGGCTAAAATGGAAGATCTGATCTCGAAGGTTCGATATACTTACGGCGCTCAGTATCTGGGCTGCGACTCTCTGGTGAGCTGATGGTGAAAGACGCAAATGGTGATTATGAATGGGGTCAGTTCAAAATTTACAATGCGGTGACTGGGGGGCGCTTTATCAAGAAATGCGCTCAGATGGGGTTCTTGTCCAATATGATAACGGTGGGGGCGTTAAGTACGAGCGGAAGCTCAGTTAGTACGTTGTACACACTAGGCTCTTTCAATTGAACTTTTCGTAATACTTTCGGAGCGCGTAAATTCGCGGGGAAAAATATGGCTACGATAAATGGCACTGTGGAAAGTGATATTCTTACTGGCACCGACGTTGATGATACCATTTTTGGCGACTATGGCAACGACGTCATGCGCGGAAATGGAGGAGAAGATACCTTCGTCCTGAAAGGAACTGCTGGCTGGGACGCGTATTGGGGTGGCTCAGGTTTTGACTCCATCGTCGTCAGAGATGTTCCTTATTTCTACAATTATAGTGTTGTACAAATTGATTACTTGAATAGCATCGAGAGAATAGTGAATCTAGACAATCGACCCGCACATATCGGAGTGCGGGGCTACCTGGATCTAGCTGGAGTCGAGCTTTCAAACATCACCGATATCATCGGCTCAGATGGATCGGATCACATAAGTCTTTCGGGATATTTTAGCCAACCAATTCTCGGAAAAATACAAGCGGGAGGTGGCGACGATATTGTTTATGGAAGTAGCGTTTCTGACGTAATTTATGGTGATTCCGGTAACGATAATATTTTTGGCGGTGGCGGTGCTGATGAAATATTTGGCGGCGTTGGGGACGATAAACTGAACGGTTCTACTGGTGACGACAGACTATTCGGTGACGATGGTGCTGACACCATCGAAGGTGGCGTCGGGGCTGATGAGATATATGGCGGCAGTGGCAACGACATCCTGATTGGCGGCGCTGGCGATGATTTGGTCGATGGTGGAGCTGGTCATGACATTGTTCATCTTTCCGGAGGCCGCAGTGAATGGTTCATCCCCTCTCAACCTAACTCGGAAGGAAACTTGGTTGTCCTGCGTATAGGCACAAGCGAAACTGAGATCCTCACAAACATTGAAGAAATCCAATTCGACTCCGGCGAGTCGATCATTTATGAAAACGTTCCCACCGTGATCGGTGACACGGACGCCGCGGCCGATGAGATTGCTGAAGATGTTGGAAACGGCGCTGTAGTTGGCATAACGGCTTCTTCTGTAGACCCGGATGGAAATGCCATCGTTTACAGCCTCAGGAGCAATGCGAACGGCGCGTTCGCGATTGATGCGTTGACTGGTGTTGTAACCGTGGCGGACTCCAGCAAGTTGGACTTCGAGACGGCTAGTACCATGCAGATAGTGGTAGATGCGACTGATGGAGTTAGTGCTGTCAGCCGTACCTTCATTATTTCCATCCTTGACGGGAACGACGCACCATTGGCGCTGACTGATGGGGATGGCGTAGTAAATTCCATCAGCGAAGGCGCAGCTACCGGGACCATAGTTGGAGTCACAGCCCAGGCGAGCGACCCGAACGGCGATACGTTGACCTACAGCCTTGTCAACGACGCAGGCGGACGTTTTGCCATTGACGCAGCGTCTGGTGTCGTCACGGTAGCCGATGGCTCGTTGATCGACTATGAAATGCAACAATTGCACCAGATTACTGTGCGCGTCAGCGATGGACAATATGATAACGAGCAGACTTTCAACATCGCAGTTACCAATGTTTCTGACAATCCTGTTTGGATCGGCACAGGCGTCACCGATACATTCGTCGCCAACTCGCCGGACAATTGGACAATCGATGGATTGGAAGGCAATGATGCATTGACCGGAAGCGCCGGCAACGATGTGGTAATCGGCGGCGGCGGTAATGATACTCTCAATGGCGGTAGCGGCAACGATGTATTTCAGGTCAGCGGTACGGGAGATGGCTTCGATACGGTCATCGGCGGCGCCGGGTATGACCTTATCAAGGCAACCACCGACAACACTGTCATCGGTTTAGCTTCCTTTACAACAATAGAGGAATTCAGCGCCGATGGTCATGCTGATGTTGTAATCAGTGGCGATGCAAACGCGAACATACTGAATTTCTCCAATATCATGCTTGCCGGTATTGCAAGCATTCGCGGCGGCGCTGGCGATGATTCGATCATAGGTAGCGCCGTTAATGACGTCATTTATGGCGATGCCGGCAACGACACCCTGAGTGGCGGCGGCGGAGACGACTTTTTTGTCGTCGACGGTGCTGGTGATGGGTTGGATACGTTTAGCGGCGGTAATGGATACGACGTTGTTAAGGCCGCCAGCGATAACACCGTTATCGGTCTGGCTTCCTTTGCAACGATAGAGGAATTCAGCGCCGATGGTTATGCTAATGTTATGATCAGTGGAGACGCAAACGCAAATACGCTGAACTTCACCGCGATCGCGCTTACCGGTATTGCAGGCGTCCGTGGCGGTGAAGGTAACGATAGTATAATCGGCGGCATCGGTGACGATACTTTCTACGGAGACACGGGCAACGACACCCTGAATGGAGGGGCTGGTGATGATATCCTCACCGGCGGCATCGGCAACGACACCCTGATCGGTGGCGCTGGCGCCGACCGGCTGATCGGCGGTGCGGGCACCGACATGGCGAGCTATGCCGGCTCGACTGCGGTGACGGTGAACCTTAAGACCGGAGTGCATACCGGCGATGCAGCCGGCGATATCTTTGACGGCATCGAAGGCTACATTGGTACCAACTATGCCGACACCTTTGTCAGCGGTTCCGAAGCCGTGCTTGTGAACGGCGGCGTGGGCATCGACACGGTCGACTACTCGACCTCCGCTACGGCGATCAATGTCGGCCTCGGAGCGTTGAATGTCACGACGACCGGAACGGGGGGAGATGCCGAAGGCGACAGCTATCTCAATCTCGAGCGGGTGATCGGGTCGGCATTGGCCGACACGCTGGCCTCCTCGACCAGCGGCCATACGCTGCAAGGCGGCGCCGGCGATGACCTCTATGTCATTGGTAGTACGACCGTAACCGTAACCGAAGCGGCCGGTGAGGGCGATGACGAGATCCAGACTTCGCTCGCCTCCTACTCGATGGCCAATTATGCCAATGTTGAACGGCTGACCTATGCTGGCACTGGAAGCACGACGCTGATCGGCAATGCCGGTGGCAACATCCTCACCGGCGGCATCGGCAACGACACCCTGATCGGTGGCGCTGGCGCCGACCGGCTGATCGGCGGTGCGGGCACCGACATGGCGAGCTATGCCGGCTCGACTGCGGTGACGGTGAACCTTAAGACCGGAGTGCATACCGGCGATGCAGCCGGCGATATCTTTGACGGCATCGAAGGCTACATTGGTACCAACTATGCCGACACCTTCGAAGGCGACGCCGCCGATAATTCTTTCAATGGCGGAGCCGGCAATGATCGGTTGATCGGTGCAAGTGGTGATGACCTTCTGATAGGGGGGGGCGGCAGCGATACCTTTGTGTTCCGCCCTGGCTTTGGCAACGATACGATCACGGACTTTGTGGCGGGTTCAGTCACGGCAGATGTGATTGAGTTTAGCCAAGATGTCTTTGCCGACTTCGCTTCCATACTTGAGGCCGCCAGCCAAGTCGGCTCAGATACACTGATCACCTTCGACCATGATAATAGCATCTTGTTAGCGAATGTGTTGCTCTCGAACCTTCACGCGAACGATTTTTCCATTGTCGCCTAGTTTTGCAATCATTTGGAAGTTGGCAATCTTTCGCAAGAGGGCGCCGTCATGTCAGGATGGCGCCCGCTTGAGGTAGGCGACAAGCCGGAGCCGTTCAGGCTGCGTAATTCCATGATAAGTGGCGCCTCCACGATGGCGAGGTCATGGTCATGCGTTCGAACCTGCGCTGATGCTCGGATGCCCTGCTGGAACGGTGAGGCCACCGGCTCGCCTTCATTATCACGCCTTCGACCGTGAAATCGCCGCCTGGGCGGTTGTCGCCGATGCCGGAATATCCGCTCCGATGCCCGTGACATAATGGTGGTGGCTGTCGAGAAACTTCGGTGCGACCCGCACGCCGCATGCCATCGAGCATCTGTCTGATAACGGTTTGCCTTACACGTGGAGGGCCGTCAAAAATCGTTGCCCATCCGAGCAAGTCATGAGGCGGTTGCGCAATAATCAGTTCGCGCATGTGACGTGCGAGCGTCTCCATCTCGTCCAAAGTAGAACCACCATTTCGAGACGTTTTCTTCGGGCATTCCGGCGATGGCCATTTGTTCTCCAAATTATGCTTATCCACGCGCCATTTTCTGAAGGAATTAGGTCGAATAGGAACGCTGCCCTTTTCCGGGATTTGTTTTGAACAGAGCCGTTCTATGAATGCGCTGTTGCAAATATATACACAATTCATCGAATTTTTTCGCGTCTATGAATTGCGATTTTGTTCCATAAATACGTGACCACAAGAAAATTCGCCTTTATTATCGCACTTTGATAAGAAAAATCCATGAGCGAGGGGCGTGATCCGAGACTCGACACGCTTCTGGACCTCGACGGCCAGGTACTCGTTGTTGATCCTGAAGGCGGCCATTGGGTGAAGTTCGTCGTCGGGCTTGACTACTCGCTTACGCTTCACGGGCCTTCGGGCGAATGGCTTCGACAACGCCCATCCGGTTGGTCGGGGAAGGCGCGGCGAGCCAATGGACCATCGCCACCGTTTCCAGACCGTGAAGCCTTACGTCTACGAGGATGTAGCCACGCTGCTAGCCGACGACTGGCAGGCGGTGGACGCGGTATTGAAGGAGCGAGGCGTGCTATGACGACGCTGAAAGTGGGAATTGCCAACTACGAAGAAATGAAGGCTCGCACCATGCGGATCGCGCGCGGCGAGGAAAAGCCTGCGCCAGGTGATCCGAAGGTGTGGTTCATTTCAACCGAATCCTTCGCCAAGGTGCTGTCGGCGGGCAATCGCGAACTGCTGCGCGTCATAGCCGAGAAGGCACCTGCCTCACTGGAAGAACTGTCCGAGATTACCGGGCGGGCCATATTCAACCTGTCACGCACCATGAAGACTATGGAGAGCTACGGCCTTGTCCGCTTGGAGAAGGGCCAAGGCCGCAAGCTCGCACCCAAGGTCGTCCATGATCGCGTGGAACTGGCATTGCCCCTGATCGACCGCTCCGAACCAAGGCGAGCTTCGGGAGGCCGCTCATGAACAATCACGATCCAATCATCACCGCTCGAGCCGTCCTCTACCTGCGCGTCTCCACGACGCGGCAGGCCGAGCATGACGTATCGAGCCCGACCAACGCAAGCAGGGAGAAGCCTACTGCGCTGCGCGCAGCTATCACCTTGTCGAAACTTTCATTGAGGCCGGAGCTTCCGCCGAGTTCCAGCGCATGATCGAAGCGGGCACCTCGAAGCCCGCCCCCTTCGATATTGTTGTCGTGCATAGCTTCTCGCGTTTCTTCCGCGATCACTTAGAGCTGGTGTTTTACGTCAGGAAAATCGCCAAGAACGGCGTCAAGCTCGTCTCAATCACACAGCAGATGGGTGACGATCCGATGCACCAGATGACGGGGCAGATGATTGCCCTTTTCGATGAATACCAGTCGAAAGAGAACGCCAAGTACGTCTTGCGCGCCATGAACGAGAACGCCTGTCAAGGCTTCTGGAACGGCGTGTGCCCACCCATCGGCTATCGTATCGTCGCGGCCGAGCAGCGAGGATCGAAGACCAAGAAGCTGGAGATCGACCCGCTGCAGGCAGACACCGTGCGGTTGATATATCGCTTGTTCCTTGAAGGCGACGGCATGACCGGCGCGATGGGCGTCAAGGCCATTGCCACTTATCTCAACGAGCGCCGTTTCTTCACCCGTGACGGCGGGCGTTGGGCGGGCGCAAATCCACGCCATTCTGACCCGCACTACTTACATCGGCGAGCACAGGTTCAACACGCGCTCGCACAAGGATCGTGAGAAAGAGCGTATTGTTGGCCTCAAGGTCATCCGAGATCAGGCCTGGCCGACGCGGAGCGCACACAGCTCGCGCTCGACAGCTCAGGCAATCAGCCCCCCGACATGTTAAAGGCGTCGAGCCGTGTCCGTTCGCGGCCTCGTGGGCGAACAACGACAGCGGTTACCGCCGTGATCACCTGCTTGCCCTGGCGCAGCGCGTCGAGGACAACGAGGTTCGTATCATGAGATCAAAGTCGGAACTGCTACGAACCCTAGTAGCCGCGTCGAGCGTAGAATCGGCGGCGGCGTTCATAGTTCTGTACTGAAATGGCGCACCCGACAGGATTCGAACCTGTGACCTTTGGAATCGGAATCCAACACTCTATCCAGCTGAGCTACGGGTGCTAACCGTCGAGGGCCGTGACTCGGCCCTTCCGATGGCTGGTTCTTAACCCAGGACGCTCCGCGCCGCAATCGCCAATTTCAGAAGAATGGCGGAACCGAAGACAGCGGCTGCGCACAAGTGTTCCCCGGCACGAGGGTAGGGAAGGGGAGCATGAAGCCCGTGCCCGTTTCCCGTTGGGGACTGACGGCAAGCCCCGGAGGGAGCTCGGCTGCACTCCGGGGAGCTGCGGTTGCGATCCGGCCTCTTCCTCACGCCACCTTCATGGCGCCGGGGCCGGGAGTGGCGCCGGGCGGCACCTTGCCCATGATGATCATGCCGAGCACCTCGTCCTTGGTCACGTCCTGCGTGCGCGCATGGCCCACCACCTGACCATTCTTCATCACGAAGACGCGGTCGGCGAGGTCGAAGACGTCGTGGATATCGTGGCTGATCAGGAAGATGCCGATGCCTTCCCGCTTCAATTGCTTGATGAGGTCGCCGACCTGGGCGGTCTCGTGGGGCCCAAGCGCTGCGGTCGGCTCGTCCATGATGAGGATGCGCGCGTCGAAGAGGATGGCGCGGGCGATCGCTACCGATTGCCGCTGGCCGCCGGAAAGCGCCTTCACCGGCTCCTTGAAGCGCTTGAAGTTGGGGTTCAGCCTTCCCATCACCTCTCGCGCGTTCGCCTCCATGGCGACATCGTCCAGCGTGCCCCATTTCGTCTGCAGCTCGCGGCCGAGATAGAGATTGGCGGCGGCATCGACATTGTCGGCGACGGCAAGCGTCTGGTAGATCGTCTCGATGCCGAATTTCTTGGCGTCGCGCGGGTTGCGGATATCGGCGGGCTCGCCGTTGATCAGGATATCGCCTTCGTCGCGCCGGTAGGCGCCGGAAAGCACCTTGATCAGTGTCGACTTGCCGGCGCCGTTATGGCCGAGAAGGGCGACCACCTCTCCGGGGAAGAGGTCGACGCTAGCGTTCTCGACCGCATGAATCCCGCCGAAGGAGATGGAAATGTTCTTCATTTCCACAAGCGGAGTTGCCTGTTCCGTCACGATGAGTGCTCCTTACTGTTACTTGGCTCTGGCGCGGTAGACTGTGTCCAGCCAGACGGCGATCACCAGGACCATGCCGACGACGATGCGCTGGAACGGCGTATCGATGCCGAGCAGCACCATGCCGGATTGCAGGGATTGCATGACGAGCGCGCCGAGCATGGCGCCGGCGATCGTGCCCATGCCGCCGGCGAGTGAGGTGCCGCCGATGACGGCGGCGGCGATGGTATAAAGCTCGTCGAGCTCGCCCTGCGCATTGGTGGCGGCGTTGAGACGGGCCGTCGAGATCGCCGCGGCGATGGCGCAGAGCGTGCCCATCAGCATGAAGATCTTCACCGTCACCCAGCGGGTCTTGATGCCGGCGAGTTCTGCCGCTTCCGGGTTGCCGCCGATCGCAAACACATAGCGGCCGAAGCGCAGCCTTGTCGCGATGAAGGTCATGACGATACCGACGGCGACCGCGATCAATACCGGTATCGCGATGCCGTGGGAGATGAAGAGCCCGCCTTCCGGCCATGCGATATTGTTGGCCTGCGCATAGCGGCGGGCGATGTTGACCGGCCAGTAATATTCATTGGCGATCCAGACGGCGCCGAGCACGATCGCGCAGCCGAGCGCACCCAGCACATATTCCGCCCAGACCGGCCTTCGCGGAAAGGCGAAACGCTTGCGCTGGTGGCGCGCGTTGATGATCGCCGCGACGATGGCAAGGCAGGCGAGAACGCCAACGATCCAGCTCCAGGTGGCGCCGATCGAGCCTTCCGCGCCACCGCCCATCAGGCGGAAATTGGCGTCCATCGGGGCCACCGTCTGGCCGCTCGTCACGAACCAGGTGGCGCCACGCCAGACGAGCAGGCCGCCGAGCGTGACGATGAAGGAGGGCACGCCGAGGAAGGCGATGATGAGGCCGTGCAGCATGCCGATGAGCGCGCCGACGATCAGTCCGCCGGCAAGTGCCGCGATCCAGATGGCCGGATGGTTGAAGCCCAGCAGTTCCGGCAGGAGCCTGGCCTGCAGCACGCCCATGATCATGCCGGTGAAGCCGAGGATGGAGCCGACCGAAAGATCGATGTTGCGGGTGACGATGACCAGCACCATGCCGGTCGCCATGACCGCCACGGAAGCCGTCTGGACCGAGAGGTTCCAGAGGTTGCGCGGCGTCAGGAACAGTCCGCCCGTGAGAAAGTGAAAACCGATCCAGATGATCAGCAATGCGCCGACCATGCCGAGCAGGCGGGTATCGATTTCGGTTGCGCGGAAGAAGCGTGCGACGAGGTTGCCCCCCGTCTGCTTCGGTCCGCTGGATGTCGTGGTATGCACCGTATCGGCCATGTCTTGCCGTTCCCACCTTGTCCTGCGCGCCTTTGCGGCGGCGCCTCGTGACGTTCAGCCGCTTTCCGAAAGCGCGGCCGCGTCATCTAGTGACGAAAACCGACGCCGCGGCACAAGCTGCGGCGTCGGAATGTTCAGGATCGAGACCCTCAGTTGCAGGCGGCGACGGAGCCGGCCTTCACGCCCTGGCAGGCCTCGGCCTTGCTGATCCAGCCAGCCTCGATGACGACGTTCAGGTTGTCCTGGGTGATCGGCATCGGCGTCAGGAAGACCGACTTCATGGCGACGCCCTTGGCGCCGCCGGAGAAGGTCTGCACGTTCGGGATTTCGTCCATGGTCTTGCCACCGGCAAGCGCCAGCGCGATTTCGGCGGCGTGTTTGCCGAGCTCGCGGCTATCCTTCCAGACGGAAACCGTCTGCGTGCCGAGCGCCACGCGGTTCAGCGCCGCCTTGTCGGCATCCTGGCCGGAAACCGGCACGGAACCGGCAAGCCCCTGCGCATCGAGCGCGGCGATCGCGCCACCGGCCGTGCCGTCGTTGGAAGCCACCACCGCATCGACCTTGTTGTCGTTGGCGGTCAGGAACTGCTCCATGTTCTTTTGGGCGTTTTCCGGCTTCCAACCGTCCGTATAGGCCTCGCCGACATTCTTGATCTTGCCGCCGTCGACGGCCTCTTTCAGCACTTCCATCTGGCCGGCGAAGAGGAAGTCCGCGTTCGGATCGGCCGACGAGCCCTTGATGAAGACGTAGTTGCCTTCCGGCTTCACCTTGAAGACCTCGCGGGCCTGCATGCGGCCGACTTCCTTGTTGTCGAAGGTGATGTAGAAGGCTTCCGGGTTCTCGATCAGGCGGTCATAGCCGACGACCGGAATGCCTTCCGCCGTCGCCTTCTCGATCGCCGGGCCGATTGCGTCGGAATCCTGTGCCAGCACGATCAGCGCGTTGGCGCCCTGGGCGATCAGCGATTCGACATCGGTGAGCTGCTTGGCGGCCGAGGATTGGGCGTCAGCGGAAATATACTTCGCGCCGGCGGCTTCCAGCGCCGTCTTGATGGCGGCCTCATCCGTCTTCCAGCGTTCTTCCTGGAAGTTCGACCAGGAAACGCCAACGACGAGTTCCTGGGCCATGACTGCGGTCTGCATGGAAACGAAGACGGCCGCGCCGGCCATCAGCTTTACGAAAGCGTTCATAATGTCCTCCCGAATGACGGCGGATGGGCCTTGAAGCCTCCGAGCTCTCCCCCCGCCCAGATTGCTGTCCAAGATTTTTTCTCGACAGTCGAGAAATTAGATGTCAGAGATTTTGAAAGCTGTCAATCGGTGCTTGTCGTGGAGGAGGCGCTGCCGTATCGACAGGGGAGCGAGGATAAGGAGCGGGCCACCCCGCGCGAAGGAATGCTGGCAAAATCGAGCACGGAACTGGTCCGGCAGCAGAACAGCGCGCTCGTGCTTTCGGCCCTGCGGCGCCATGGGCGGCTCGCGCATACCGAGATCGCCGACGCCACCCGTCTCGCCTCCGCCACCGTTTCGGCCATCACCGCCGAACTCGAGCGGGGGCGAATCATCGAGAAGATCGAGCAGCAGTCCGCCGGCGGGCGCGGACGGCCGCGCGTGCTCTTCAGCCAGCGGCGTGATTGCGGCTATCTCGTCACCGTCATCATCTCGTCCGACTCCATCCAGTATTCGCTGGTGGATTATGCGGGAACGCTGCTCGACCGCTTCACCGAGCCGCGCGGGGAGGGCGGTACGGAGGCCTTCATCGCCTCGATCTCGGCGGCGCTGGAGCGGGCGGCCGCGCGCTCGCGAATTGATCGGCGCAGCGTTCTCATCGTCTCCATCAGCAGCAAGGGACTTCCGCATCGAAGCGAGCCGGTGCTCGTCTGGTCGCCGGTCTTCGGGAGCCAGGCGGTGGATTTCGCGACGGCGATCGGGTCGGGCTGGAATGCCAAGGTGATCCTCAACAACGAGACGCTGCTGGTGGCCGGCGCGCTTCTGGAGCGCGAGGCGCGCCGCGAAGGCGGCGCATCCACGCTCGCTGCGCTTTCGCTCGGCCACAGTATCGGTCTCGGCATCGCGCGGACGACTGCGGCGGGCGGCAACGAGATATCGGCTCCCAATTTCGGGCACATGCTGCATGTACCGAACGGCGCGCTCTGCCGCTGCGGTGCGCGCGGCTGCATCGAGGCCTATGCGGGGTTCTACGCGGTGCTGCGCACCGCCTTCGAAGTGCCGGTCGATACCATTCCGGCGAAGTTCGTGCCGCTTGGCGAGATCGACAAGATCGCGGCGCGCGCGCGCCAGGGCGGACGGATGGCCCAGCTCGCCTTTCGTCAGGCCGGGATTGCGCTCGGCAACGGGATTTCGCGGCTCTTGAGCCTGCACGGGCATATGCCCGTCTTCATCACGGGGCCTGGCACCCGGCACCAGGACCTGTTGCAGGCCGGCATAGAGGAGGGGCTTTCCCAGACCCAGGTGGTGCGGCTTGGCGGCATGCCGGGCCTGACCGTCGTGCCGGATGAGCCTTCGCTGGTATTCGAAGGCCATCTCAACCTTGCTTTTTCGATCGCGGACCAGGATATCATCGCTACGAAACCGCATATTCAGGCCGCAGGGGAATGACGCCATGATCGATCCGGACCATCCTTTCTACAAACCGCTCTGGCGGCGGATCCTGATTCCGGCGGTCTGCTGGGTCTGGGCGATCATCGAATTCATCGGCGGCGAACCCTTCTGGGGCGTCATCGTCGGGGCGCTGGGCGCCTATGCCACCTACAAGCTCTTCATCGAGAAACGGCCTCCGCCGGCGGAGAAGCCCGTGGATGAAGGGCGGGAGTAAATGGGTGCCCCGTCACCCCTGTTCCTCGGGTTAAACCCGGGGAACAGGGGTGACGGCATTTCTTTCTACTACCGCAGGGAAAGCTCCCTGATCGCCTTGTCGATCAGCTGGTTCGCGATCTTCATGCGAATGTTCGCATTGTCGCGAAGTTCTTCCGGCACGCCGTCGGGGTGGTTTGCCCTCGCAAACAGCCGGCGCTTTTCGGCAAGCGTGGCGGTGGTTTCGTCCGGCCCGAGCGCAAGGTCGGCGGCGATCTCCTCCGGGCTCAGGCGCAGGAGATGCGCCGGAGGAGGTGTGGGCTCTTCGGCTACCGGTTCCGGCAGCGGATCGGCTGCCGCTTGCCGTTCGGGAAGGAAGGCGAGATAGGCATCGATTTTGCCCGCGGCCGCCGATTGTCCCTCGACCGTTTCGGCAACGAAGCCGGTGCCGAGCCCCTTTATCCGGAAGCTCGGTTCATTCTCCTCGTTCTCATTTTCCGCCCGCTCTTCCTTCAGTCGCGTCAGCACCGACTGGAAGACCGATTGCCCGAACAGCATGGATCATCCTCCTTCCGGCGAGAAGAGCATGCGGAGATGGCGCGGGGCTTGCGGGCTCGGGAGTGGTGGTGAGGCGAACTCCTATCTTCTCCCCTTGGGGAGAAGATGCCCGAAGGGCAGATGAGGGGGCAGAGCCAAATAGAGAATGTTGGAGCTTGCCGTGTGCGCACCCCCTCATCGCCTCGCATTCGCTCGGCACTTCTCGCCGGTGGGGAGAAGGTAGAGAGCTTGCCAATTCACGCAACCTAGAGTGAACTACATTTCAGACCACCTGGAGAGCGCTAATGTCTGACAATAACGACAAGCCCATCAAGGGCCTTTGGATGCTGCGAAGACTTCTGTGCTCTATTACTAGGACCCATTCGCACCGGCGATCGATCCGTCGGAATGGGAGGTCATCCGGGAAGCTTCGGGACTTCCTCTACGGGAGAGTTATGTCGTGGCAGGCCCGTCGACTAACTCTGTGTCTGGCTCTGTCCCTGCTTCCGAGAAACCGTCAGCGAAACCCTGAGGTTTTCGCCGGCCGTGCCGATGCGAAGGCCGGAAACGGGCGCGCAATCCCGATAGCAGAGGCCCGAGGCGATCCGCACGTAGCGGTCGTCCGGGCAGATCTTGTTCGCGGCATCGAAGCCCACCCAGCCGAGGCCCGGTACATGCGCCTCCGCCCAGGCGTGGGTGGCGACCTGCTCGGTCTTGCCGTCCATCAGGAGATAGCCGGAGACATAGCGGGCCGGAATATCGAGGAGCCGGGCGGCGGCGATGAAGATATGCGCGTGGTCCTGGCAGACGCCGGTTCTCGCCTCCAGCGCCTGCTCGGCGGTGGTTTCCGTGTCGGTCGTGCCCGGCGTGTAGGCGACGGTTTCGTGGATCGCCTCCATGAGCGCGTGCATCCTGGCGAGCTCGCTGTTGCCCTTCAGACTTCCCGCCAGTTTGCGAATGAGCTTGCCCGGCCTTGTCCGCGGCGTCTCCCGCAGGAAGAGCCATAGCGGGCAGAAGCCCTGATGGTAGCCGTAGACGCCCGCACGGTCCTCGGTCTCCACCTCGCCGCCGGCGACGATGCGGATCATGTGTTCGGTGCCTTCGGCCGAAACGAGTTCGACCCGATTGCCGTATTGGTCGGCATAGCCTGTTTCGATCTTCGCGCCATCGACGGCGACCGACCAGTCGATGATTTTCTGGCCCGGACCGGTAACGGGCGTCAGCCTCAGGCGCTGCAGCGAATAGGGCACCGGCGCGTCGTAGAGATATTCCGTCGTATGCAAGATTTTCAGCCGCATGGACGCTGATCCTGACCTATTGGTAGAAGCGGTAGCCTTCGGAGATTTCGGCGCTGAGCTGGTTGTTGCGGCTGACGAAGCTTTGCAGGAAATCGTGCAGGCCGGTGTCCATGATCTCGCCGATCGACCCGGCTTTCAGGGTCGTGCGGATCGCATCGGCGGTCTCGTGCGCCGTCAGCCGCTCGCCATAGTCGTCGGCGAGATTTGCCAGGTTTCCGACGATCTTCTCGTAGCAATAGGCCAGCGAGCGCGGCATCTGCACCTTGAGAATGAGGAAGTCGGCTATGTTGGCGGCGTGATATTCCCCGTCATAGACCCAGCCGTAGGAACGATGGGCCGAGACGGAGCGCAGGATCGATTCCCATTGCATATTGTCGAGCACCGAGCCGACCTGCCCGACTGAGGGCAGCAGAACATAGTATTTCACGTCGATGATGCGGCTCGTATTGTCGGCCCGCTCGATAAAGGTGCCGATGCGCGAGAAGTTATAGATCTCGTTCCTCAGCATCGAGCCGTGGAAGGCGCCGCGAATGAGGCCGCAGCGGTGCTTGATGACGTCGATCAGTTCGGGCAGGTCGGCCGCCTTGACCTTGCGGGCAAGCCGCGCCTTGAGGTCGATCCAGCACTCGTTGGTGGCTTCCCAGGTCTCGCGCGTCAGCGCGGTGCGCACCATGCGGGCATTGTTGCGGCCGGCCTCGATGCAGGACATGACGCTCGAAGGGTTGGCCTGGTCCCGCAGCAGGTAATCGGTCGCATTGGCGGCGGTGACGGTATCGTGGACCTCGCTATAGGCATCGCGCACGCCGGCGCTGTGGAGCACGCCGTCCCAATCCTCGTCGCCGGTGCCGGTGCGGGTCAGCGAGACGCGCAGGCCCGCATCCACGAGGCGGGCGATATTCTCGGCCCGCTCGATGTAGCGGAACATCCAGTAGAGGCCGTTTGCGGTTCTTCCCAGCATATGCTTACGCCCTCAATCTTCCAGAACCCAGGTGTCCTTGGTGCCGCCGCCCTGGCTGGAATTGACCACCAGCGAGCCCTGCTTCAGCGCTACGCGGGTCAGCCCGCCGGGAATGATCTTCACCTTGTCGGAGACGAGGACATAGGGGCGCAGGTCCACATGGCGGGGAGCGATGCCCTTGTCGACGAAGATCGGCACGGTCGAAAGGGCGAGCGTCGGCTGGGCGATGTAGTTGCCCGGCTTGGCAGCGAGCTTTTCGGCGAAATCGGCGCGTTCCTGCTTCGTCGCCGTCGGGCCGACCAGCATGCCGTAGCCGCCCGAGCCGTGCACCTCCTTGATGACCAGTTCGCCGATATGCTCCAGCACGTATTTGAGGCTGTCGGGCTCGGAGCAGCGCCAGGTGGGCACGTTCTCCAGAAGCGCCTTTCGCCCGGTATAGAACTCGACGATCTCGGGCATGTAGGAATAGATCGCCTTGTCGTCGGAAATACCGGTGCCCGGCGCATTGGCGATGGTGATGTTGCCGGCGCGGTAGACATCCATGATGCCGGGAATGCCGAGTGCCGAGTCTGCCCGGAAGGTGAGGGGATCGAGGAAATCGTCGTCCACGCGGCGGTAGAGCACGTCGATCGCCTCATAGCCTTGCGTGGTGCGCATCTTCACCCGCCCGTCGATGACGCGCAGGTCGCCGCCCTCGACCAGCTCGACGCCCATCTGGTCGGCGAGGAAGGAATGTTCGTAATAGGCGGAATTGTAGATGCCCGGCGTCAGCACCGCCACGCGCGGGCGCCCCTTGCAGCCGGGTGGCGCCAGCGATGCCAGCGATTGGCGGAGCAGCCGCGGGTAATCCTCCACGCGCTGCACCTTGTTCTGGGTGAAGAGTTCCGGGAACATCTGCATCATGGTTTCCCGGTTTTCCAGCATATAGCTGACTCCGGAAGGCGTGCGGGCATTGTCCTCCAGCACGAAGAACTGGTCTTCTCCTGTGCGAACGATGTCGGTGCCGACGATATGGGTATAGACGCCGCCCGGCGGCTTGAAGCCGATCATCTCCGGCAGGAAGGCGGAGTTCTTCTCGATCAGTTCGCGCGGGATGCGGCCCGCCTTGATGATCTCCTGCTTGTGGTAGATGTCGTCCAAGAAGGCGTTGAGCGCAAGCACCCGCTGCTCGATGCCTTGCGCCAGCTTTCGCCACTCGCGGCCGGAAATGATGCGGGGAATGATGTCGAAGGGGATGAGCTTTTCGGCGCTTTCCTCGTGTCCGTAGACCGCGAAGGTGATGCCCGTCTTTCTGAAGATGTTCTCCGCATCCTGGGCTTTGCGGATCAGGTGTGCCGCATCCTGGCCGGCATACCATTCGTGATAGGTCTTGTACGGCTCTCGCGGAAGGTTTTCCGCAGTCAACATTTCATCGAATGCCAAAGGCGCGTTCCCCTTTTTACGCCATGAAAGTACAATGCGAGGAGCAATGCAAGAACCGTGCGCAATTGCCGGGAAAGTTTCCGAAAACTTCAAAAGCGTTGCCGCAAATACTTTCTGCTCACGGTTTCCTGTCCGTCGGGTATCTCCCTTGAAGGATGCCGGTCCCGGCCATGCCTCAGAAATCATCAACTGCCCGCGCGCGCTGTTCAAACGCTGTTCATCCTATCGATCAGTTTTTCTGCTTTGACGCGGAATGCTGCTCGCGGCTAATCAAGCGACTCTCCTGACAAACGGCCAGCGCCGGAATCCCATCATGATCGACCGCCTGGCTCCGGCCCTCTTCGTTTTTCTGTGGTCCACGGGCTGGATCGTCGCGAAATATGCGGCGGCTCATGCCGATCCGCTGACCTTTCTCGTCGTGCGCCATACGCTGGCGGCCATCGCGTTCCTGGCGGTCTGTCTCGTCGTGAAGGCGAAATGGCCGAAGACGCGCGGCCAGATCGGCCATGCGGTCGTCTCCGGCATCTTTCTGCACGGGCTCTATCTGTCGGGCGTCTGGTATGCGATCGGGCAGGGCGTTCCGGCCGGGCTTTCCGGCATCATCGCCGGGCTCCAGCCCTTGCTGACCGCAATGGCCGCGCCGTTTCTCATCGGTGAAAGACTGAAGCCGGTCCAGAAGATCGGTCTCGTGCTGGGTTTCGCAGGCATCATGATCGCCATTTCTCCGCAGCTTCTCGATGTCTTCGACCGCGGGCTGGCGGGACTTGCCTTCCCTGTGCTCATCAATCTCGTTTCCATGACCTCGGTCACCTATGGCACGCTCTACCAGAAGCGCCACCTGCAGGAAGGCGATCTCCTGACGATCGCGACGCTGCAATTCGTCGGCGCACTGATCGTCACTGTGCCGCTGGCGCTCGCGCTGGAAAACCTGCGCTTCGACTGGACCCACCAGGCGATCGCCGCCATGGGCTGGTCGGTCTTCGGCATCTCCATGGGCGCGGTCGGCCTGCTGCTCTATCTCATCCGCCGGGGGCAGGTCTCGCGTGCGGCCTCGCTCATCTATCTGATGCCGCCGGTGGTGGCGATCGAAGCCGCCATCCTGTTCGGCGAACCGCTGACGCTGCCGATGATCGTCGGCACCGCGATCGTGGTCGCCGGCGTCTATATGGTGAACAGGAAGGCAAGGGCGGAAACGGGTTCATGACGCCGTCTTCGCAGCTGGATCATGGCGCATGGTCCGCCTGGCATCCGTCCGAACTGGCCGAGCGGTTGGGCGCGACCGCAAAGCCCTGGTGCATCGTCGGAGGATGGGCCCTCGACCTCTGGCAAGGCCGCCAGACCCGCGATCACGAGGACCTGGAATTCGCCGTCCTGCGCGAAGATGTCGACATCTTCCGGCAATGTCTCAGCGGCGGCATGCGCTTCCATGCGGTCGGAGACGGTGTCGTCACTTATCTGCCGTCGGACGAACAGCCGCCGGCGGATATATTCCAGATATGGTGCGAGGATGTCGCCGCACGCCGCTGGCGGGCCGACATGATGATCGAGCCTGGGACGCCCGAGATGTGGGTCTACAAGAGGGACGCGCGCATATCCGCGCCTCGCGCCGAGATGGTGGCGAGAACGGCGGATGGCATTCCCTATCTGAAGCCCGCCGCGATCCTGCTGTTCAAGGCGAAGTATCGGCGTGCGAAGGACGAGGTCGATTTCGACAACGCGCACGGGAGGCTGACTGCGCCGGAACGGGTCTGGCTGAAAGCCTGCCTCGATGCGCTTCATCCCGGACATGCCTGGGCGGAACGGCTGTAGAGCCGAGGTCTATCGCCGCTGGGTTGCGTGGGTCGTTCTTTGTTCGTTGCCGCGAAATGAGAGTGTGATTCCGATTTATCAAATTTAGCCTTGCCGACTCCCACTCCTGCCCTAGGTGAAAATTGAACCGTTCGGTTCGATGAACCGGTGCGCGTCATCTCCGGCGCGTCTCCGCATTTTCCTTGGGGGAGTCTTCCTATGGAAAGACACTGTCTTAGGCGCCCGACGCGGCGCCAATTTCTCTCTTCCGTCGCATTCACCATTCTTGCCGGCAGCGCGGGTCCGGCGCTTTCGCGCAGCATTTCCGGCGCCTTGCCCTGGGAGGCGCGCGCGGCTGATCCGCCGGTGCCGGTGACGCCCGGCGGCTGGCTGTTCTTCACGCCGGACGAGGCGGCCACCATGGAGGCGATCGTCGACCGGCTGATCCCAGCGGACGAGCTTTCGATCGGCGGCAGGGAGGCTGGCTGCGTCGTCTACATAGATCGTCAGCTTGCGGGCTATTACGGCAATTCGACCAGGCTCTACACCAAGGGGCCCTTCCTTCCCGGCCTACCCACCCAGGGCTATCAGTACGAGGCGACGCCGGCGCAGCGCTATCGCGCCGGGCTTGCGGCGATCGACGCCTGGAGCCGCGAGAACAAGGGCGGCAAGCGGTTCTTGGAGCTTCCCCCGGAAGAGCAGGACGCCACGCTCAAGGATATCGAGGAGGCCAAGATCACGCTCCCGAACGGCGTGGACTCCAAGACCTTCTTCAACCTCATGCTGACCAACACGACGGAGGGCTTCTTCGCCGATCCGATCTATGGCGGCAACAAGGACATGGTCTCGTGGAAGATGCTGGGCTTCCCCGGCGCGCGGTACGACTACCGCGACCACGTCTCCAAACACAACCAACCCTATCCGCTGCCTCCGGTTTCGATCGCAGGCTCGATGGAATGGATGAGCAGGTAGCGAGAACATCATGACCACCATTCTTCCCCGCAAGGACGTCGTCATCGTCGGCCTCGGATGGACCGGTTCCATTCTTGCCCATGAACTGACGGAGGAGGGGCTCGACGTCGTCGCAATCGAACGCGGCCCCTGGCGCGATACCGCCACGGATTTCAACATCGGCTATGCGCAGGACGAGCTGCGTTACGCCATCCGCCGCGATCTCTTCCTGCAGCCGATCGTCGAAACCTTCACGATGCGCAACGACACCTCGCAGACGGCGCTGCCGATGCGCGACTTCGGTTCCTTCCTGCCCGGCAACGGGGTAGGCGGCGCCGGCGTCCACTGGAACGGCCATACCTGGCGCTTCTGGGATAGCGATTTCCGCATCGTCGATCATCTCAACGAGCGTTACGGAGCCGGCCGGGGCGCGGATTTGCGATTGCAGAACTGGGGCATTACCGGTCCCGAGATCGAGGGCGCCTTCGACCGGTTCGAATATCTGGCCGGCATTTCCGGCAAGGCGGGCAATATCAACGGGCAGATCCAGGAGGGCGGCAATCCCTTCGAGGACCCGCGCTCGCGCGATTATCCGCTGCCGCCCATGCAGATGACCTATGCGCCGACGCTGTTTGCCGAAGTCACGAAATCCATGGGGTTCCACCCGTTCCCCACGCCCTCGGCCAACCTTTCGCAGGATTATATCAACCCGCTCGGCATCGCCATGGGCCAGTGTACCATGTGCGGCTTCTGCGAACGCTTCGGCTGCGCCAACTATTCGAAATCGAGCGCGCAGACCACCATCCTGCCGGTGCTGATGAGGAAGAAGAATTTCGAGGTCCGCACCGACTCGGAAGTGCTGCATGTCGATCTCGATGTCGCGAAGAAGAATGCCCGCGGCGTCACCTATATCGACACTTCGGGGGAGGAATTCTTCCAGCCCGCCGATATGGTGCTGCTATGCGCCTATGGCCTGCACAACGTCCGCCTGATGATGCTGTCGGGCATCGGACGGATCTACGACCCCAACACGGAGGAGGGGACGGTCGGGCGGAACTACTGCTATCAGACCAATTCCGGCGCGCAGATATTCTTCGATGACAAGAACTTCAATCCGTTCGTCGCAGCCGGTGCGCTCGGTCAGTCGCTGGACGATTTCAACGGCGATGCCTTCGATCACGGCCCGCTCGACTTTGTGGGCGGCGCGGGCATCAACTGCATCCCGTCGAACGGCCGTCCGATCCAGACCCGCCCAACGCCGCCCGGCACGCCGCGCTGGGGCTCGGAATGGAAGAAGGCGACCGTTTCGGCCTACAAGAGCACGCTCGGCTTCTCCTCCCAGGGGTCGAGCTATCCGAGCCGCGGCAATTATCTCGATCTCGATCCCACCTATACGGACCGGTTCGGGCGGCCGTTGATGCGCATCACCTTCGATTTTCCGGACAACGACATCCGCATGTCCAACTGGATCTCGGACCGGATGGAGGAGATCGCGAAGAACTTCGGCGGACGGCAATACGTCATCAACCGCCGGAAGAAGGGCTGGGATTCGGTTCCCTACCAGAGCACCCACAATACCGGCGGGGCAATCATGGGGACCGATCCGAGAACCAGCGCCGTCAACAAGTACCTGCAGAGCTGGGACGTGCCGAACGTCTTCGTCGTCGGCGCCTCCGCCTTTGTGCACAATGCCGGAAAGAACCCGACCGGCATGGTGGGCGCGCTCGCATTCCACGCGGCGGATGCCATCCGTCAGCAATATCTCCGCAATCCGGGTCAGCCTCTGGTGTCGGCATGAAGAAGATCGTCTTTTCCCTCACGCTCGTCGCTTCCGCCCTTTCGGCGGGGCTGGCTTTCTCGCAGGCTCCGGACCTGGCGGACAAGATCATCCGCGGCCGCTATCAGGCAATCCTCGGCGATTGCTCCGCCTGCCACACCGCGCCGGGGGCAAAGCCGCTCTCCGGCGGCCTGCCGCTCGAAACGCCCTTCGGCCAATTGATCCCGCCGAACATCACGCCCGACAAGGCGACCGGCATCGGCAACTGGTCGGAAGAGGATTTCCATCGGGCGATGAAGACCGGCGTCGGCCATGAGGGGAAACGGCTTTATCCGGCCATGCCCTATCCGGCCTATACCAAGATGAGCGACCGGGACATTTCCAACCTCTGGTATTATCTCAGAACCGTGGACCCGGTCTTCAATCCGGTCGAGGCCAACCAGTTGCCGTTCCCGTTCAACATCCGGCTTTCGATGCTCGGCTGGAACATGATCAATTTCTCAGGCGGCGAGTTCAAGCCGGACCCGAACCAGTCTCCCGAATGGAACCGCGGCGCCTATATCGTGGAGGGGCCCGGCCATTGCGGCACCTGCCATTCGCCGAAGACCTTCCTCGGCGCCGACAAGAATGATCAGGTCTTGCAGGGCGGCTCGCTTCAGGGATGGTATGCGCCGAACATCACCGGCAATCCGCATATCGGAATCGGAAGCTGGAGCGACGACGAGCTCGTGCAATACTTAAAGACCGGGGCGAATTCGCATACGATCGCATCCGGTCCCATGGCGGAAGCCATCACGGCCTCGACCTCGCAGATGACGGAGGGCGACCTGCGGGCGATCACCACATACCTCAAGAGCACCGAGGGCGGCCCCACGGAAAAACCGCAGCCGATCGCGGCGAGCGATCCGCACATGACGGCGGGCGCCGCCATCTATCACGACACCTGCTCGGCCTGTCATGGCGGTGACGGCAAGGGCGCGCGCCAGCTCTTCCCGGCACTCGCCGGAAGCGCGATCGTCCAGCAGCCGAGCGCCGAAACGCTGGCAAGACTGGTGCTGAACGGCAGCCAGGCGGTGCATACAGCGGAGGCGCGGACGTCCCCCTCCATGCCGTCGCTCGGCTGGCGGCTCTCCGACCAGCAGGTGGCGGACGTGCTGACCTATGTCCGCAACAGTTGGGGAAATGCGGCGCCCGCCGTGGAAGCCTCGCAAATCGCCAAGCAGCGATAGGATATCGGCTCGGATCGCTGAAAGCCGTTGCGAATTCTCCCGTCATCCTCGGCCTTGTGC
>NZ_JBHFJG010000048.1:32132-101002 GCF_057559155.1 Rhizobium moroccans
GGGGGGGGGCGGCTTTTCAATTGGATGGGTAGCCCGGTCTATCAAGCCGGACGGCGCTTGCGGCCCTGCTGGCCGCCACCGCGGTTGTCGTTGCCGAACCTCACCGGACCGCGATTTTCACCCTGCTTCTGGGCGGGGCGGCCGTGACCGCCCTCGTGCGCCTTGCGCTGGTTGCCGGCTTCGTGAGCACCATGGGCAGCGTGCTCGCGCTTGCCCTGACCTTGACCCTGGCCGTTGCCCTTGCCGCGTCCACCCTGGGGGCCGAACTGCTTCTTGGCCGGACGGAAATCGGAGGTCGTAGCCAGATCGTTGTCGGCTTCGGAGCGCGGGGCTTCCTCGCCGCGGCGCTGGCCGCGGAAGTCCTCGTTGCGGCGGTTGTCGCGGTTCGGACGGTCGCCATGGCGGCGTTCGCCGTTGGGACGCTCGCGCCGCTCTTCCGAACGGGCGCCACCCTCGGCGCCATCGGTTGCGAAGAACGGCTTGCGGGCCGGGCGTTCGCGACGCTCGGGGCGACCTTCGCCGCCTGAACGTTCGCCGCCATTGCCGCGTCCGCGACCCTGGCCGTTGCCATTGCCGCCACGATTGTTGGCGCCGCGGTTGTTGTTACCGCGAACGGGGCGGCTCATGCCTTCCGGGCGTTCACCCGAGGCCGTGGCGATCTCGATGCCCATGAGCTTTTCGATATCGCGCAGGAGGGCCGTTTCGTCCGGCGCGCAGAATGCGATGGCGATGCCGTCGCGGCCGGCGCGGGCCGTGCGGCCGATGCGGTGAACATAGGCGTCCGGCACTTCCGGCAGGTCGTAGTTGTAGACGTGGCTGACGGCCGGGATGTCGATGCCGCGGGCGGCGACGTCGGTGGCGATCAGGGTCTTGATCTCGCCGTCACGGAAGCCCTTGAGCGCCCGCTCGCGCTGGCCCTGGCTCTTGTTGCCGTGGATCGAGGCGACCGAGTAACCGATGTGGTCGAGATGCTTCATCAGCTTCTCGGCCGTGTGCTTGGTGCGCATGAAGACGATGGCGCGGCCGTCCGGATTGGCGGTCAGCGAGGTCTTCAGGAGCTCGGTCTTGTCGCCCTTGCCGCCGACGAAGTGGACATACTGCTCGACCTTGTCGGCAGCCTTGCCCGGAGGAGTGACTTCCACCTTCACCGGATCGGTGAGGAAGTCGGCTGCGAGATCTGCGATAGCCTTCGGCATGGTGGCCGAAAACAGCATGGTCTGGCGGCGCTTCGGCACCATCTTGGCGATCTTGCGCAGATCGTGCACGAAGCCGAGGTCGAGCATCTGGTCGGCTTCATCGAGCACGAGGAAGCGCACCGTCGTCAGCGAGATGGCGCGACGGGCGATGAGGTCGAGCAGGCGGCCGGGGGTCGCGACGAGAATGTCGGTGCCCTTTTCGAGCTGCTGCTGCTGCTTGTTGATCGACACGCCGCCGACGACCAGGTTGATCTTGAGGGGCTTGCCCTTGATGAAGTTCTTCAGGTTGGCGGCGATCTGGTTCACCAGCTCGCGCGTCGGCGCCAGGATCAGCGACCGCGTGGTGCGGTTGTCCGGGCGGATGTTTTCCGCGAGAAGACGCTCGATCAGCGGCAGGCCGAACGCGGCGGTCTTGCCGGTGCCGGTCTGGGCCAGACCGATCAGGTCACGGCCTTCGAGGAGGAGGGGGATTGCCTGCGCCTGGATCGGCGTCGGCGTTTCGATGCCAAGCCCAGTGAGCGTGGCGACGATCTGCTTGGACACGCCAAGAGATTCAAAATTCGTCAAGTCGAATACCTTTCGGGGGCGCCAAAAGCATATGCGCCGGCACGGCACCATGCCATGTCGGCTGCTTCTGGCGTCAAGAACCCCGCGTGAAGTGGGAACTTGTGAGTTGGAAACAAACTTTCCAGCGCTGTGACCCTCAACTCCGAGAGGGCTTCTTCAATATGCGCCTTGTTCCTTCTTCGCGATCTTGGGGTGACGCGGGGCAGCTCACGCGGCGGCCGGAAGGTGAAAGCTTGGCACCCATGTGGTGGTTTTTCGCAGAAAAGTCAAGTGAATGTTTCGCAACTGCGAAGATGCGGCCCCTTTCAAAATCGCCGGCTGGCGGCAACGCGTTGTTAACCCTAATCGTGATGTTATCCCTCGGTTGGAGGACAAACCGAATCGTGTGAGCGTGGAGGCGGCGCGATGAAGTGGGGGAACCGTTGGAGACGGAAAGCGAACTGCTGAAGACGGCCTGCGAGCGGATCAACGACCTGCCGGAACCCGCCTTCATCAAGGATAGCGCGCTCAATTACGTTGCGGTCAACGAAGCTTACGCACGCCTGTTCGGCCGCGCCGTGGAGGAGTTTGCCGGCACGCAGAGCCGTGATCTTGCGGGCAAGGAGGAGGACCCGGAGCGCAAGGAAAAGGAATGCCGCTCGATCGTCTTCGGCACCGAGGAGGTGGCCCGACGCTTCGACCATTCGGGCGTCCTGCTCCATGAAATCCATATCGAGCGCTTCCTTTCGGAGGACGACCGGACATTCCTCTTCGGGACCTTCCACGCAATCGAGAGGAACGCGGCCGAGGCTGCCGGTCCATCGACCGCGATCGCTGCCGCGAACGGCGGCATCGGCGTGCTGGACAGCGCCCTGCTTCACGATGCCCTCGACATGCTCGAGATGGGTATCGGCATCTATGACGCCGACAATGCGCTGGTCTACAGCAATGCCGAGCTCATCAACCACTTCACGTCCCATGTTGAATTGCAGCCGGGGATCAACCTTGCCGAAATCCTGGGGTTTGCCTATGACAGGAAGCGGCGCGAATCTCCCGTCCGTTTCGTGCGGGACAACCCTGATCGCGACGTCTGGGTGGCGGAACGGCTGAAGCGGTTCGACCTGCCTTATGCGGAAAAGGTCAAGCAACTGTCCGACGGCCGCTGGATGCGCAGCATCAACAAGCGGCACGATAGCGGCGCGCTGATCGCCATCCGCCACGACGTGACGGAATTCAAGGACCAGGAAATGGCGCTGCGCCGCGCGCTCGGCGAGGCGGAGCTTCTGCGCGCGATGCTGGAGGACCTGCCGGTCGCCGTCTTCATGCGCGACAGCCGTCAGCGGCTCGCCTTCGCCAACGGCGCCTACGAGAAGATGTACGAGGTCAGGCGCGAGGATATCCTCGGCAAGACCGAGCGGGAAATGTTTCCCGGGCGCGCGGAGCGTGCACTGGAGGAAAACGACCGGCTTCTGGCCGATGGAGAGCTGAGCGAGAAGACGGAAGAAAAGTCGTTTCCGGACGGCCGCGTCGTGCCCGTCATCACGCGCCAGAAGAGGATCGTCGCGGCGGACGGCGAACCGCATATCGTCGGTTCGATCACCGATATCACGCCCATCAAGGAGGCCATGGAAAAGGCCGACAAGCTGCGCCAGGATCTGCAGACGATGCTGCAGGCCATGCCGGTCGGCGTCGCCATCCTCGATGAGGACTTCACATTCGAATACGCCAATCCGGCTTTCTACGGCTTCTGGGATGCCGGCGAGCAGTTCGAGCTGACGGGGCGCTCCTACCGCGATTTCCTGAAGGTCAACTTCGACCACGGCATCTATGCCGATTCGGCGCTTTCCTTCGAGGAGATCTACGAGCGGCGCATCGCGGCGCTGACGGATCGCGAGGAAAAGCCGCCGATCGAGGTGACCAGCCGCAAGGGCCGCGTGATCCTCGTTTCCGGCACGCGGCTTACCGGCGGAAAGATGCTTCTGAGCTACATGGACATCACCGCCGCGCGCAAGCGCGACGAGGAGGTCCAGGAGGCCCGCGCGGCTCTCGAACGCCACGGCGCGCTGATGCGCGATGCCACAAGCGCCATGTCGCAGGGTCTCCTGATCCTGCATGACGGTGAGATCATCTTCTCCAACGATGCGCTGTCGCGCATGCTGCAGATACCGGCGGAGATGACGGTGCCCGGCGCTTCATGGCGGGAGATTTTCCGCCTGGCCGCCAGGCGCGGGGATCTCGGCACCTCCGACGAGGCCATGACGACGCTGAGGGCCTGGGAAGAGAGCGTCGCGCTCGGCAAGCCGGTCTCGGCCGCCCTGCATGTCGAAGGCAAGCGCTGGCTTCAGGTGGAGGCTAATCTCACCGGCAGCGATCATTGGCTGGCGGTCTTCACCGACGTCACCGAGATGAAGGACCGCGAGGCCGACCTTACGCGCCTGCTTCACCGGGCCGAGGCGGCCGACCGCGCGAAATCGGAATTCCTTGCCAATATGAGCCACGAGATCCGTACGCCGATGAACGGCGTGCTCGGCATGGCGGAGCTTCTCTCCAAATCGAACCTCGATACGCGGCAGAAGACCTTCGTCGACATCATCGTCAAGTCCGGCAATGCGCTGCTCACCATCATCAACGACATCCTGGATTTCTCCAAGATCGATGCCGGGCAGATGAAGCTCAGGAAGGCGCCCTTCGATCCCGTCGAGGCGATCGAGGACGTGGCGACGCTGCTCTCCTCTTCCGCCGCGGAAAAGGATATCGAGCTCATCGTGCGCGGCGACGCTTCGGTCCGCGATACCGTGATGGGCGATGCCGGCCGCTTCCGGCAGATCGTCACCAATCTGGTCGGCAATGCGGTGAAGTTCACCGAAAAGGGCCATGTCTTCATCGATCTCCACTCCGAGCAGCATGGGCCGGGCGGAGTGATGCTGGCGATCCGCATCGAGGATACCGGCCTCGGCATCCCGGATGACAAGCTGCAATCGGTCTTCGATAAATT
This sequence comes from Rhizobium moroccans, assembly GCF_057559155.1. NCBI lineage: Bacteria > Pseudomonadati > Pseudomonadota > Alphaproteobacteria > Hyphomicrobiales > Rhizobiaceae > Rhizobium > Rhizobium moroccans. The sequence continues at coordinate 36,870 of NZ_JBHFJG010000048.1, forward strand.
CTCCCAGGTCGATTCCTCCTCGACCCGCCGCCACGAAGGCACCGGCCTCGGCCTTGCGATCACCGCCGGCCTGGTCGAACTCTTCGGCGGCAGGATAGAGGTGGAAAGCGAGGTCGGGCGCGGCTCGGTCTTCACCGTGCATCTGCCGTTCGAGGTGGTCAGCGAACGTAGCAGCCCGGCGCTCCTGCCGATCAATACCAGCGGCGCGCGCATCCTCGTCATCGACGACAATCCGGTCAATCGCCGCATCCTCACCGAGCAGCTCGGCATGTGGGGCTTCGATACCTTCGCCGCCGAGGGAGGCGCCGAAGGGCTCGCTATCCTCAACGAGGCGGCGAAGCTCGGCTTCGTGATCGATGCCATCGTGCTCGACTATCACATGCCGGAAATGAACGGCATGGAGGCAGCGGGCCATGTTCGTCGCGACAGCCGGTTCGATGGCGTCGGCATCGTCTTTCTCACCTCCATGGACATGGCGGGTGACGACAGCGCCTTCGCCGCGCTCAACATCCAGGCCCATCTCATGAAGCCGGCGCGCGCCAACCTTCTGCGCAGCACGATCATCGATGTGGTGCGTTCGGTGCGCGCGACACGTCGTGCCCCGGTGCAGGCTCCGCCCGCGCTGCCTGCGGCGACCGGGCCACAGCCAGGCGGCGCGCATTCGACCCCGCCCGTGAAGGCGGTGTCGGCGCTGGACGTGCTGGTCGCAGAGGACAACGACGTCAACCAGATCGTCTTCACGCAAATACTGCAGGCGACCGGCTGGAATTTCATGATCGTCAAGAACGGCGCCGAGGCCGTGGACGCATGGCAGAGGCACGATCCTGCCGTCATCATCATGGATGTCTCGATGCCGGTGATGAACGGTCATCAGGCGACCCAAAGAATCCGCGAGCTGGAGAGGCAGGCCGGCGCCCATGTGCCGATCATCGGCGTGACGGCGCATGCGCTGGAAAGCGATCGGGAGCTCTGCTTCCAGGCCGGCATGGACGATTATCTTTCCAAGCCCATCAGCCCAGAGGCGCTGGAGACGAAGATCCGCAACTGGATCGGCGACGTCGCGAAGTCAGCTCTGCTGTAACAGGCGTGGGGCGCTTTCGCGGGTCCCATTGCCAATGTGAGACCGACGTTATACTATTTTCGCAAAATTAGTATAACTGGGCAGGTGGTGCCGATGAAGCAGATCGACCTCGTCTACAGGACCATGACGGCAGAGCTTGGTCAACGTCTGCTCGATGCTTCATTCCTGGTCGATTTCCCGACCAACGGCCGGTTCGTACCTGTCACGGTCAAAGACCGCCGCTACTGGTACTTCGATACACCCGGCGAAAATGGCAGGCAATCCCGGCGCTATGTCGGACCTGCGGACGACCCCGAAATCTCGCGCCGCGTCGAAGACTTCAAGGCCGTAAAAGATGATGCCCGCGCGCGCCGGAAAATCGTCTCGACGCTGACGCGCGATGCGGGCTTGGTCGCTCCGGATTCATTTACCGGTGATCTGGTCGAGGCTTTGGGGAATGCCGGTCTTTTTCGACTGCGAGCCTGCCTCGTTGGAACGGTCGCTTTCCAGACATACGCGGCCTATCTGGGCGTTCGCCTGCCGATGGCCTCGGTTTTGACGGGCGATGCGGATATCGCGCAGGATTACGCCATTTCTTCCGAGGTCGGGGATAGTCTCCCGCCCATAGGCGAAATCCTTCAATCTATCGATTCCACGTTCAAAGCCGTCCCCCATCTGTCCGGTTCGCCGCGCTCGACGGCTTTCCGCAATTCGAGCGGCTACAGAATTGAATTTTTGACGACGAACCGGGGAAGCGATGAATATGCGGACAAACCGGCGGAAATGCCTGCTCTGGGAGGTGCCGCAGCCGATCCGCTTCGTTTTCTCGATTTCCTGATCTATGAGCCCGTCCGGTCGATTCTGCTGCACAAGAGCGGTGTTCCGGTGATCGTGCCCGATCCCGCGCGATATGCCGTTCACAAGCTCATCGTTGCGGGTCGGCGGCCGAACGATGCCCAAGGCCTCGCAAAACGGCAGAAGGATCTGGCGCAAGCCGCAATCCTCTTCGAAGCGCTTCCGCTCGCCAACATGGGCAATAGCCTGGCCGCTGCGATCGAAGAGGCGATAGACAGGGGAGAGGGGTGGCGGGACGCCATCCGGCACGGGCTGACATTCATGCCGCAAACGGATTGGCCGGCTGTTGAGCCGAAATTCCGCGCGCTGGGATTTGATTTGTAGTTCCCGTTCCGCACCTCCCGAAATCCGGCCTTAGTGGGGCAAAATCGGCCGCTGGAACATTATTTTACTTTAACATGACAGGCCCGGCGGCCGGCCGTAGATTTTCCCGTGAGCTGAATGCTGCCGGCGGCGATCGCCGCGACGCGACAGCATGAGACAGCTTGCCGGAAGCCTGCTTCCGTATTTGGAGGAGACGCGCCATGCGCCGTTTCATCAAGACAGCCACTCTTTCCGTTCTCATGCTATCGTCCGTCATTGGCGGCGCTTATGCCGCCGGTGTCGGGACCGATAATGATTCCAACGACTACTATGTGGGCGCAGACCCGCATGCGGATGCGCTCAATCCGCCGATGCCGCATCCGTCTGCCATGGCGACCTCGGGCATCCACCAGGGCATGGCCGAAAGACCGAGGCTCACGCATATATTGTCGGAGCTGCGTGCCGATGACCGCAGGATCGATAGGCTGAGTACCGTAGCGTCCAGGCCGGTCAGGCATGAGGAGGCGAATATCCGCGCCCAGGCGGTTGCGGTGGCCGACCGGCATGACGGAGTGATCCCGGATCGGAACTATCAGCAGATTCAGCGCGAAATCCACCGGCTTGACCGGGATATCGTTCGGTCGAGCTGAACCTCAAGCCGTCGTCAAGGCTTCCGCGCGTCGGCGGTCTTGACGACGGTTACCCCGATTTCTTCCCGCACAGCATTTCGCGCTTGCCGGCAAAGCCCGGACGGCGCTCCACGATGAAACCCGCCGCCTGCAGGTTGCGGCGCACGAAGCCGGCCGCCGCATAGGTGCCGAACGTGCCGCCGGGCCTCGTCTTGTCATGGATGGTCCGCATCAGCTCGGGCGACCACATGTCCGGATTGCGTGAGGGCGCGAAGCCGTCGAGATACCAGGCGTCGAAACCGGAGAGTGCGGCCGAAACGCCTTCGAGCGCCGGCCCGCAGACGACCGAGAGCCTGGTCTGCCCGTCCGCCTCGATCTCGACTATGCCGGAAGGCGTTTCCGGCCAGGCGGCAACCAGCACCGCCCTTTCCGCATCGATCTCCGGCCAGTGCGAGAGCGCGCGGCCGATATCCTGCCGACCCATCGGGTAGAGCTCGAAGGACATGAAATGCAGGCGGACGCCGGGATCGCGGAACTGCTTCCATTGCCGCCAGGTCTCGCAGAAGTTGAGCCCGGTGCCGAAACCGAGTTCGCCGATCAGGAAGTCTCCACCCGGTGACCGGTCTTGTGCCCACCGTTCCGGCAGGCCGTTTCCGGCGAGGAAGACATGGCCGCATTCCAGCCGTCCGTCGGTGCGGCAATAAAAGTGATCGCCAAATTCCGGCGAATAGGGCATATCGCCCTCATGCCAGTCGAGCTTTGGCGAGCCAGGGTTTTCGGCCTCATTCGTCGCAATATCGGGATCACGGTCTCTCATGGGACATGCGGATAATCCTGCCGGTCTTGCCGGTCAATCTCGATCCCTGCCGCGATCGGCCGATCTCGTCATTATCGGCGGCGGCATCATGGGCCTCTGGGCGGCTGTTATGGCCGAACGGCTCGGCATCGATACGCTTATCGTGGAGGCGGGCCGGCTGGGGCAGGGGGCGAGCGGCGGGCTACTCGGCGCGCTGATGCCGCACATGCCGGACAAGTGGAACGAGAAGAAGCAATTCCAGTTCGATGCGCTGCTTTCGCTTGAGGACGAGATCGCGAAGATCGAGGCCGCGACCGGCATTGCCTGCGGCTATCGCCGCTCCGGGCGGCTGATCCCGCTGCCGAAGCCGCATTTGCGGGAGATCGCGCTCGGCCATTCGGCGGATGCCGAGGCCCATTGGCAGCGGGATGATCGCCGCTTCTTCTGGCATGTGCTCGACCGTCCTTCCGATCCGTCTTGGGTCGATCCGGCCTTTGCGGAGGCCGGGCTCGTTCACGACACGCTTGCTGCCCGCGTGTCTCCGCGCGCGCTGATTTCGGCGCTTGCTGGCTTCCTCAAGACGGCAAGCCATGCCCGCGTGGTGGAGGGGCTCGCGGTGGAGCGGATCGATGCCGCTTCGAACAGGGTGCTTTTCCATGGTGGCGAAAGCCTCGCCTTCGGCTCCTGCATGGTGGCAGCGGGACATCGGTCGTTTCCGCTCATCGAAGCGCTCGGGCCATCGCTGCCGCGCCGCATCGGCCATCCGGTCAAGGGGCAGGCGGCGCTCCTGAAAGCCGACATCGATCCCTCCCTGCCGGTCGTCTTTCTCGGCGGGCTCTATATCGTCCCGCATGAAGGGGGCCTCGTCGCGGTCGGAAGCACCAGCGAGGATGCGTTCGAAAGCGAAACCGGCACGGATGCCAGGCTCGACGAGCTTCTCGACCGCGCGCGGGCGCTATCGCCGGCACTTAAGGATGCGCCGGTGGTCGAGCGCTGGGCGGGACTGCGCCCGAAGGCGATCGGCCGCGACCCCATGGTCGGGCCGCATCCCGATCACCGCCAAGTGATCGCGCTCACCGGCGGCTTCAAGGTGAGCTTCGGGCTGGCGCACCGGCTTGCGGATGCCGCGCTTTCCGCCGTTAAGGGCCGCGATACGGGACTTCCCCTGTCATTTTCCCTGGAAAATCATCTCGCTGCCGCTTCCCGCTAGGCGCGCAAATCGCAACTTTCCGTCGTCAATCTGTCACGCAAATCACGTACCTCCCTTCGCAGGATTGATGAGCAATGCGTGAAATACAGAGTTGCGGAAGGAAGCACGGGAAGTTGACGCATGCGCTATGCCATTCATTTCACGCCTCCGGTTCACGATCCGCTCGCGGTCGCCGCGGCCGAGTGGCTTGGCCGTAACGCCTTTTCGGGCGAGGCCGTCGAGCCGCCGCCGATCCGCGACATCGGCCTACACGACGTGGCCTTCAATACCGCGCTGCCTCGCCGCTATGGCTTCCACGCCATGCTGAAGGCGCCGTTCCGTCTGGCGCCCGGCGTCACGGAGCCGGCGTTGCTTCGCCACCTCATGCGCTTTGCCGGCAGCCATCGTCCGTTCGAACTGCCGAAGCTGGAGGTTGCGCGGCTCGGCAATTTCTTCGGGCTCGCCCCCGTCATGCCAAGTACCGCCATGCATTTCCTGGCGGCGGCCATTGTCCAGGAATTCGACGTGTTCCGCGCGCCACTGACCGAGGTAGAGATGGAATGCTGCGATCCGGACAGCCTCTCCGCTTCGCAGTTCACCAACCTGCATCGCTGGGGCGATCCGCATGTCATGGATGAGTTCCGTTTCCACATGGCCTTGACCGGGCCTCTTTCCGGCGCCGACATACCGCGCTTCGAGCGGGCCCTGCGGGGGCATTTCGATCCGTTGCTGACGAGGCCGGTGGAGATCGCCAATCTGGCGCTCTTCGTGGAGGAGGAGCCGGGCGCGCCCTTCCTCGTGCATTCCCTGCACCCCATGGGGCGGGTGGCGGCGCGCCGGATCGCTTGATCCGGCTTGTCCGTCACTTTTGTTCAAGAGGCGGCAGCGCCGTCGTGCTATGCTGCCTTCATGCAGAACGTCTCTCAGGAACAGGCCGCCGATTTCATGCCGCTTGCGCGAGCGGAAAAGACCCGCTTCTGGCGTGACCGCCGTTTCCACGGCATGGAATGCCTGACAGCGACCTTCCTGACGCATGAATTCGCCCCGCACGCGCATGATACGCTCAGCATCGGAGCGATCGAGAGCGGCAGCCAGATTGCCACCATCCGCGGCGCCCGCGAGAATTCCGGACCCGGCGATCTCTATCTCATCAATCCGGGCGAGATCCATGACGGGGCACCCGCCGGCGGCGGTTACCGCTATCGGATGATCTATCCCGATATGGCGCTCTTCCGGGAAATCCTGGAGGAGGTCACCGGCCGCTCCTTCCATGGCACGCCCGCCTTCGGCAGGCAGATCCTGCACGACCAGCCGCTTGCCGATGCCTTCCTGAAAGCCCACCGGATGCTGGAAGAGGGGGCGGGAGCGCTCGAGACCGGCCAGGGCATGTATATGGTGCTGGCGGCCATGTTCCAGCGGCACGGCAGCTCCATCATCGTTCCGGTCGATACTTCGGAGCGTTCGGCCATCCGCCGGGCACGCGATTACCTGATGGAGAACTATGCGTCCGACATCGGGTTGGAGGAGCTTGCCGCCGTCGCGGGACTCAGCCGCGCGCATCTCATCCGCGCCTTCCGCAAGGAATTCCACATCACCCCGCATGCCTTCCTCACCGATATCCGCATCCGCAAGGCGCGGCGAATGCTGGGCGGCGGAGCGCCTCCGGCCGAAGTCGCGCTCGAATGCGGCTTCGCCGACCAGCCGCATTTCACCCGCCACTTCAAGGCGCGCACGGGGCTGACGCCCGGCCAGTATCGCGCCGGATAGCCGGGGTCACTCCCACGTCACTTTCGTTCAAGACGCACCCTCCGATGCGATCTATCACCCTTGCTCGATTGGAGATCAGCCTACCGGTTTGGGGGAGTTTGCGAGGAACGTTTCACCTCCCCCTCAAGGGGAGGGTGTCGGCGCCACCTTCTCCCGCTTGGAGGAAGCGGATAGGTTGCGAGCCTTCTACTTGCCTCTCCCGTCGGGTGAGGGGGCTGGTGCATTCTGGAAATCAAGGCTTTGACGTGAGTAGACATATAAGACAAGAATTCCTCGGTGGCATGCGGGCGATTGCGCCGCTGATCGCCGCCGTCATCCCGATCGGGCTCGTCTTCGGCGCGCTCGCTGCCACCAAGGCGCTTTCGCCGCTGGAAACCGGCCTCATGAGCGCGCTGGTGTTTGCCGGCGGTTCGCAATTCGTGGCCATGGATATCTGGACCCATCCGGCCTCCTGGACGGGAGTGGGTTTTGCCGCACTCCTGGTCAACATCCGCCACGTGCTGATGAGCGCTTCGCTGGCGACGAAAATGGAAGCCTTCGGCCCGCGTTCCCGCTATCTCGCCATGCTGTTCCTCGCCGACGAGATATGGGCCATGGCGGAGTTCCGCGCCGGGGTGGCTCGTCTCACGCCTGCGTGGTTTGCGGGTCTCGTCGCTCCCTTCTATCTTGCCTGGGTGCTTTCCGCCCTTGCCGGGGCAACGCTCGGCGCCTTCCTCGGCGATCCGGTGGTGCTCGGCCTCGACTTCGCCTTTCCGGCCGTCTTCATCGTGCTGGTCATCGGTTTCTGGAAAGGACCGGAGACGGGCGCGGTCCTGCTCGCGAGCGGTGCCGCCGCCGTCGTCACGCAGCATTTCGTGCCCGGCGTCTGGTATATCGCCGCCGGTGCGCTGGCCGGCCTGCTGACGGCGCTCGTGAGCGGCAGCCGCCGGGCGGAGGTGACGCCATGACGCTCGATTTCGCCACGCTTCTCGCGATCCTCGCCATGGCTGTCGCCACCATGCTCACCCGCGTGAGCGGCCTTTTCCTCATCCGCCATGTGTCGCTCGAAGGCAGCCGCCGCAAGGCGATCGAATCGATCCCGCCCGCCGTATTGATGGCGGTGGTGGCGCCCACGGCCTTCGCCACCGGAATTGCCGAAACGCTTGCCTGCGCGGTGACTGCTTTTGCGGCATTCCGCCTGCCGATGCTCGTTTCGGTGGCGCTCGGCGTCGCCTCGGTCGCCATTCTTCGCGCTGTCGGCGTCTAATGGTCTTTGCTCTCGACATTCGGCGAGACGGTGCGCTACCGTCATGCGGAACTTTCGAGGTGGTTTGATGCTGTCAAAAGATTACCCGCGCGATCTCGTCGGCTATGGCCGCTCCATCCCCGATCCGAAATGGCCCGGCGAGGCGCATATCGCCGTGCAGTTCGTCATCAACTACGAGGAGGGGGGCGAGAGCTGCATTCTGGATGGCGACCCCGCCTCGGAATGCCTCCTTTCAGAGATCGTCGGGGCGGCACCCTGGGCGGGCCAGCGCAATCTCAACATGGAGTCGATCTACGAATACGGTTCCCGCGCCGGCTTCTGGCGGCTCTGGCGCCTGTTCACCGAACTCAAGGTACAGGCGACGGTCTATGGTGTGACGCTTGCCATGGCGCGCAATCCGGAAGCGGTCGCCGCCATGAAGGAAGCGGGCTGGGAGATCGCCAGCCACGGCTATCGCTGGCTGGAATACAAGGATTTTCCGGAGGATTTGGAACGCCGGCATATCTTGGACGCCGTGCGGCTGCACACCGAGCTTACGGGCGAACGGCCCTACGGCATCTACCAGGGCAAGCCTTCGGCCAATACTCTGCGGCTTGTCCAGGAGGAAGGGGGCTTCCTCTACTCCTCGGACTCCTATGCGGACGATCTGCCCTATTGGGTGCCGGGAGTTGATGGGAAACCTTTCCTCATCATTCCCTATACGCTGGAAACCAACGACATGCGTTTCGCCACGGCGCAGGGCTTCAACACCGGCGAGCAGTTCTTCACCTATCTGAAGGATGCCTTCGACGTGCTCTACAGGGAGGGTAGGGAAGGCAGTCCGAAGATGATGTCTATCGGCCTCCACTGCCGTCTCGTCGGCCGGCCGGGCCGAGCCGCGGCGCTCCGCCGCTTCATGGAATACGTGCTTTCCCACGACAAGGTCTGGATACCCCGGCGCATCGAGATCGCCCGCCACTGGCACGAGCATCACAAGCCGGAGGAGCGGATTTGAGCGCGCGCGGCGATTTCATCGAGAAGTTCGGGGGCGTTTTCGAGCATTCTCCCTTCATCGCCGAGCGGGCCTATGATGCGGGGCTCATGCTCGTGCCGCTGCGGGCGAAAAGCGTGCACGCCGCGCTGATCTCGATCTTCCGCATGGCGAGCCGCGAGGAACGGCTCGGCGTATTGAGAGCCCATCCGGATCTTGCGGGCAGGCTCGCGATCGCCGGCGAGCTTACCGAGGACAGCCGCAAGGAGCAGGCCGGCGCCGGCCTCGATCGCCTGAGCGCGGAAGAACATGCCCGCTTCACTGAACTCAACAAAGCCTATACGGAGAAATTCGGCTTTCCCTTCATCATCGCCGTGAAGGGGCTCACGAAGGACGATATTCTGGCCGCCTTCGAACGCCGCATCCACAGCAGCGCCGAGGAAGAGTTCGAGACCGCCGCCGCCCAGGTGGAAAGGATCGCGCTCCTGCGCCTGCAGTCGCTGCTTCCGGAGACCTGACCGAGACTTTCCAGGCTCAATAGCGCCAAGGCATGGGTTCTTTCCTCTGCCCCGCCGCTGGCTTATATTGACGGCATCAGGAGTGATGCCGTCATGAGACCGTCGGAAGTGCTGGAGAAGAACAGGGAGGCGATCCGCGAAGCGACCAAGCGCTTCAAAGCGGCGAACCCGCGCGTCTTCGGCTCGGTCGCCCGCGGTGAGGACGGGCCGGACAGCGATATCGACATTCTCGTGGATGCGCTGCCGGGAGCGACGCTGTTCGATCTCGGCGGGCTTCAGGACAGCCTTGAAACGCTGCTGAAGGTGAGGGTGGACGTCGTGACATCCGGCGGGTTGAAGCCATCCATTCGGGACCGGATACTGTCGGAAGCGACCGCGATATGAATGCGGATCGATTGCACGAATATCTGGATCAGATGCGATCTGCTGCGATCCAAGCGGGGAAATTCCTGGAGGGCATGGACCGCGAGGCATTTCTTGCCGATTTGCGCACGCAGATGGCAGTTTCGATGACTCTGGTGCTCATTGGCGAGGCAGCTTCCAGAATCATGACGCTGCATCCGGAGTTTCCTGTTGAACATCCCGAAATCCCCTGGGCAAAGATGAGGGGAATGCGCAATTTCGTGGCCCATGATTACTATAACGTGGAACTCCCGATCGTCTGGGATACGGTGAAGACCGCTATCCCCGATTTGGTTTCCCAACTCGATTCTCTGCGCCACTGGCGCGCCCAAGGCGAATGACGTGACTGAATATCTTGAAATCAAGCCTCTCTCCAAGGAGGCCTTTGCGCCTTTCGGCGATGTCATCGAAACCGATCCCGCCAAGATGCGGCTCATCAATAACGGAACCACCGAGCGCTATCATGCGCTGGCCGAACCCGTCGTCATCGGCGAGCCCGTCCGGCTGATCTTCAACATCTTCCGCAGCCAGCCGAGGCTGTTTCCCTACGAGATCGGGATGATGGAGCGGCATCCCTATGCCAGCCAGAGCTTCACGCCGCTTTCGGGCCGACTATTCCTCGTTGCCGTTTCGGACGATGAAGAGGGCAGGCCGGGCAAGCCGCAGGTTTTCCTCCTCGGGCCGCATCAGGGTGTGAATTACTTCCCGAACGTTTGGCACCATCCGTTGATGGCGCTTGGCGCCGTCAGCGATTTCCTCGTGGTGGACCGGGACGATCCGGCCGCCAATTACGAGGAATACTTCTTCCCGTCACCCTATCTCATCGCGGAGCCCAAGCCATGACCGGCCTCACCACCCATGTCCTGGACACCGCGAAGGGCAGGCCCGCCGAGGGCCTGAAGATCGATCTCTACCGGTTGAGTGGCGAGATCCGCGAGAAGGTAGCGACGGTCACCACCAATTCCGACGGCCGCGTCGACGGCGGTCCTATCCTCGTTGGCGAGACTTTCATCGCCGGCGAATACGAACTCGTCTTCCATGCGGGCGATTATCTGAGGGCCGGCGGCGCCGAGCTTCCGCAGCCTGCCTTCCTCGACGTCATCCCGATCCGCTTCGGCATCGCCGACACCACGGCGCATTACCACGTGCCGCTGCTTCTTTCGCCCTACGGCTATTCGACCTATCGGGGAAGCTGATGCGCTTTGCAGCGATTGCCGACATTCACGGAAACTGCGCGGCCCTTCGGGCGGTGCTTGCCGATATCCAAAGCCTCGGCATCGGCGATATCGTCAATCTCGGCGATTGCTTGAGCGGTCCGCTGGAAGCGGCGCGGACGGCCGATCTCCTCATGCCGCTCGATCTCCTTACCGTGCGCGGCAATCATGACCGCTATCTCATCGAGACGCCTGCCGGGGAACTTGCGCTTTCGGATGCTCACGCCCATGCGCAGCTCGCGCCTCGTCATCTGGATTGGCTGCGCAAACTGCCTTTCAGCGCGGTCTTTCGGGATGAAGTCCTCCTCTGCCACGCGACGCCCAAGGGCGACGATGTCTACTGGCTGGAAGAGGTCTCTCCCGAAGGGCATGTCTTCCTCAAGTCTCTCGAGGAGATCGATGCATTGGCGGAAGGTGTCGAGCAACCGCTCATTCTCTGCGGCCACAGCCATGTTCCGCGCGCGGTACAGCTTTCGGATGGCCGGCTGATCGTCAATCCCGGCAGCGTCGGCTGCCCTGCCTATGACGACGATACGCCTTATTACCACAAGGTGGAGGTGGGGCACGGCATGGCCTCCTATGCGGTTCTGGAGAAGACCTCATCCGGCTGGGTGCCGCAGTTCCGCAACGTGAGCTACGACCATATGGCGATGTCTCGCCTTGCGGCCGCCAACGGCCGTGCGGACTGGGCGATGGCGCTTGCGATCGGGCGGGTCGGATAAGGCCACGTTTCCACTGAACGAGGTCCGATCGAAACTTTTCGGAAAGTTTTCGGCGGCGATACTCTGGCCGATTCGACAGGAGATCGACAATGGCCAGGTCCGGCTCGAAGGGCACACGCAGGAAAAGCGGTAGCAGGCGTTCCGCATCGGGAAAGTCGCGCTCGTCGCTGCTGCCCTGGTTGGCGGCGCTCGTCGTCGTGGCGGGCGGCATCGCGGCCTATGACAATTCTCGGGAAGTCCGACGGTTCTTCAACGGCTTCGGCAGCGGCAAGCCCCAGGAAACGGCCGTGCGGAAAACGCCGAACCATCCCGTGCCGCCGAAGCCCGTTCCCGCTCGTCCGGTCTCCGCCAGCCGTTCCACGGCCGAGGCTGCGCCCGTTCCGCCGGCGCCCATCCCTTCCGCGCCCGTCAGGCAGGTCGCAGCGCTCGTGCCGCCGCAGCCGATCGCCAAGCCGGATGCCGTCGAACCGAGGGACACGACGCCCAAGGAGGCGGTGATGAGGCCGGGCGACGGTCTTTCGGGCGCCTATCAGGCGAAATTCTACCTCTGCGGCACGGCCAAGCAGGACGACTGCGTCGTCTCCGCCGACCGTTTCGTCTTCCATGGCCAGAAGATCCGCCTTGTCGGCATCGAAGTGCCCGACATCAAGAAGCCGCGCTGCGAGGCCGAGCGCATCAAGGCAAGCGATGCGGAACTCAGGGTCCGCGCCTTCCTCGATGCCGGCCCCTTCGAACTCGTCACCTGGCAGGGCAATAACGAGGAGGTCGACGGCCACAAGCTGAGGCAGGTCACCCGCAACGGCATGTCGCTGGCGGATATCCTCGTGCGCGAGGGACTAGCCCGCAGGCCCGGCAGCAAGGCCGGCTGGTGCTGAGCGTATAGCTCAATTCATGCCGCCGAATCGCGCTCGATTTCGTGGCGAGCCGCGCGCGCGAGAAAGCCGGAGCGGGATAGGCCGCGCTCCGATGCGTAGGCATCGATCCGCTCCAGGATGTCTTCGGGCAGCGTAACGTTGATGCGCACGGCCTTCGACGTGGGCGTCTTGAGCGTAACCAGGATTGCCACCGCTTCTCGATTGAGGGCGTCGGCCATCACGCCTTCGAGGCTCGAAGCTTCGGGGATCGCTTCGCCGTCCTCGATCATGCCTTCGACGTGGAAGGCGAGCGCTTCCTCGGCCATGCGCCGGGCTTCGTCAAGACTCGAACCAGCCGTCACGACACCCGGAAAGTCAGGGAACGAGACGCCGAAATCGCTGTCCGCATCCTTGTGAATCAAGCCGATAAAATTTGTCATGACAGCTTCAGCCCGGATTGTTTCTCTATGCTGCGCAGCGTGCCGATCGGCATATCGCGTTTCGGATGCGGCACGGTTACACGGCCCGGTTTCGTCGGGTGCTTGAACTGGGCGTGGCTACCTTTCCGGTTCACCTCGAACCAGCCATCCTTCCGCAAGGCCGCGATAACCTCCGTGCTTTTCATGTCAGATATTGTGCGTACTTATACACACTGTCAAGGTGCGTGAACGAGCGCTCAAAACCGCATATCCGCAATGATTCCCCGATCCACGGCCTGGATATCCCGCTTGCCGCAAAGCGCCATGGTGATGTCCATCTCCTTGCGGAGAATTTCGAGCGTCGTGGTGACGCCGAGCTTGCCCATCGCGCCGAGGCCATAGAGGAAGGGGCGGCCGATATAGGTGCCGCGCGCGCCGAGCGCCACGGCCTTCAGCACGTCCTGCCCGGAGCGGATGCCGCCGTCGAAATGTACCTCCGTCCGGTCGCCAACGGCGTCGACGATCCTCGGCAGCATGCTGATGGAGGAGAGGGCGCCGTCGAGCTGCCGCCCGCCATGGTTCGAGACGATAATCGCGTCAGCCCCGGTATCGGCTGCCGCGCGGGCGTCTTCCTCATCGAGAATTCCCTTGATGATGAGCTTGCCGCCCCAGAGCTTCTTGATCCACTCGATATCCTTCCAGGAAAGCCGGGGATCGAATTGCTCGGCCGTCCAGGCGCCGAGCGAGGAAAGGTCGGAGACATTCTTGGCGTGGCCCACGATATTGCCGAAGCCGCGCCGCTTCGTCTGCAGCATGGTGAGGCACCATTTCGGCCGGGTGGCGAGCTGGATGGCGTGATTGAGCGTCCATTTCGGCGGGGCCGAGAGGCCGTTGCGCAGGTCCTTGTGGCGCTGGCCGAGGATCTGCAGGTCGGCGGTGACGACGAGCGCCGAGCATTTCGCCGCCTTGGCGCGCTCGATCAACCCCTCCACGAAGGCGCGATCCTTCATCACGTAGAGCTGGAACCAGAAAGGCCTGGAGGTGACGGAGGCGACATCCTCGATCGAGCAGATGCTCATGGTCGAGAGCGTGAAGGGCACGCCGAACTCTTCGGCCGCCTTGGCGGCCAGCATCTCGCCGTCGGCATGCTGCATGCCGCACATGCCGGTCGGCGCCAGCGCCACCGGCATGGAGACCGGTTCGCCGATCATCGTGCTGGCGAGCGAGCGGTCCGTCATGTCGACGAGCACGCGCTGGCGCAGCTTGATCTTCGAAAAATCCTCCTCGTTGGCGCGATAGGTGCCTTCGGTCCAGGCGCCGCTATCGGCATAGTCGAAGAACATCTTGGGTACGCGGCGCTGGGCAAGGGTCTTGAGGTCGGCGATGGTAAGCGGCTTGGACATGAGGCGGGATTTCCAGGATGGGCAGTGTATACCTTCAACTAACACGAAATTTTCGTTACGGTCACCGAAAATTACGCGGGTATTTGCGAAGGCCCCCGGTCCAAGGAAGGCGGGCGGCAGGTGCTTGCTGACGCCCGTCGGTCAAGCCATTGTCAGGGAATCAGCAGCAGACTTCCCGCCACTTTACCGCTTTCCAGGGCCGCCTGAGCTTTAGCGGCCTCCCGCAACGGATATTCGCCGGCAATCGTCGCGACGATGCCTTGCTTCATGGCCGCGATGGCGGCTTCCGCCGCTTCCCGGTAATTGGAAGTCTCTGCCACATAGGCCATAACGCTTGGCCGCGAGAGCGATTTTCCGGGCCGAAGCTCGTCCACGGAAAGAGGCGGGATAGGCCCGGCCGCCTGGCCGATCGAAGCCGCCATGCCGAAGGGCCGCACACAGTGGATCGTCTTCACGAGCATGTCTCCGCCGATCCCGTCATAGGCGACATGCACCCCCTTGCCATTTGTCAGCGCCCTGACCTCGGAAACGATGTCGGCATTGCGCCCGACGATGAGGTGATCGGCGCCGTGCGAGCGGGCGAACTCGGCCTTTTCGGGCGAGCTGACGGTGCCGATGACGGTCGCGCCGAGATGCTTTGCCCAACGGGTGAGAATGGTGCCCAGGCCGCCGGCGGCCGCATGGATCAGGATCACCGTTCCGGCCTCCACCGGATAGGTTTTGTGGAGCAGCATGTAGGCGGTCATGGTTTTCAGGAGCGAAGCGGCCGCAATCTTCGAGGAGAGATCTGCGGGAAGGGGAATTGCCCTTGCCGCCGGCAGCAGCCGCTTCGAGGCATAGGCGCCTCCCGGAGTGCCGCCATAGACGATGCGGTCGCCGGGCTTCACGGTCTCGACGGCGGCGCCGACCGCCTCAACCACGCCGGCTGCCTCTGCACCCAGAATGGCGGGATAGGAGGGCAGCGCATAGGTGCCGTTGCGGTGGTAGATATCGAGAAAATTCATGCCGATCGCCTCGTGCCGCACGAGGATTTCGTTTTCGCCCGGCTGCAATTCGGGCTGTTCGGAAACCTGGAACTTGTCCACGCCGCCCGGTGAAAGAAGTGATACCGCGATATCCGTCATCGTCGTCTCCATAACTGATCGATGGCGGATGATGCGCGATGGCATGTTGTTTGGAAATTCCCTATAGTTCGCCAATGGATGTGAAAAATCTAACAAAGCTCGATTGGGATAACTTACGCTATTTCCTCGCGCTCGCGACGAGCGGCACCCTTCTCGGGGCCGCTCGCAGCCTCGGGGTTGAGCACGCGACAGTCGGGAGGCGTGTATCGCTTCTCGAAGATCAGTTGCGGATGAAGCTGATCGACCGAAGAGGCCGCAGAATCCAGTTGACCGCGGAAGGCGAGCGGATCGCCGCCATGGCCCGGCGCATGGGTGACGAGGCGCTGGCGATCGAGCAGGCAAGGCTGAGCGGGGAACGGCTCGCGGGCACGGTGCGCATCAGCGCGCCGCCGGCGCTATCGACCTTCCTGCTCGCGGAGCCGATCGTAAGGCTACGCCGCCTTCATCCCGATATCGACATCGTCCTGGCAGGTGAAAAACAATATGCCTCGCTCAACCGCCGCGAGGCGGATATCGCGGTCAGGCTCGCCCGGCCGGAGCAGGGGGAGTTGACGATCACCCGCCTCGGCGGCGTCACCTTCAATTTCTATGCCGCGCCGTCCTATCTCGCCGAGACGACGAAGGAGGCGTGGAGCTTCATCTCCTATGGCGGCGACATGGAGAACTCCCCGCAATATCAAAGGCTGATAGAGGTGGCCGCCGGCCGCCGCATTGGCATCAAGGCCTCCACCTTGGAATTCCAGCTCGCCGCCGCAAGGGCGGGCGGCGGCATTGCGATCCTGCCGGATTTCATCGTCGGTGACGAGGCCGGCCTCGTCCGGGCGACCGATGAGGAGGAGCCGGTGACGCGCGATATCTGGCTGGTCGTCCACTCGGACATCCGCGACGTGCCGATCATCCGCGCGGTGATAGACGTCATCAAGGGATAGGCGAACCTCCTTGAAGGCTCGTCAAAGCGCAATAGCGATGAGGAGCAGTATCAGACCGAGCGTGGCCGCCACGGCGCGCAGAACATGGGATTTCTCCCAGCGGTCGCGCTGGATCGTCCAGTCCGCCCCGGCATCGGCTAGCGAGGCGCCGGTGTCGAAGAAACGCCCCGCGGCAGTGGAAAGCTTCGTATCCTTCAGCCAGAACTTGTTGACCGGCTGGGTCATCAGCCAAAAGATCGCCTGCATCGCAGCGAGCGCCAGAAAGGCTCCGCCGACGAGCCAGAATTTCGTGGTTCCGGTCGGGATCGTGAAAAGCAGGAGCAGGGTGGCGACGATACTCGCCGCCTCAAGGGCGCCGCCGATCGTGAAGCCCGGATAATAGATCGTCTGAACGGCGAGATAATGCTCCTTGTCGAGCCGCAGCTTGCCCGGCAGTTCCGCCGCGTGCGCGAGGGCAAAGCTCATCGCGATCGCAGCCAAAAGCGCTGCCAGCACTTCCAGAAAGACAACCATGATGGTTCCTCCCTTGAACCGATGAGACTGCAACTCACCGAAGGGGCGCGGGTTCCATCAGGCGGGATCTGCTTCGGTGCGGATGGGTTTCAGCTCAATCATGGGCGTTACGTTTCATCGCCTTGCCCGCCACATAGGTTTCCACCACCGCGCGGTCGTCGCCCATGGTCTGCAGCAGGAAGAGCTCTTCCGGCAGCGTGGTGATGGTTTCCATGCGAAGCCGCATGGCCGGCGTGGAGGCGGCGTTCAACACGACGAGGTCGGCGGCGCTGCCCGCATCCAGCGTGCCGATATCGTCCGCCATGCCGAGCGCCTCGGCATTGCCGCGGGTCATCAGATAGAAGCTTTCGAGCGGGTTCAGCCGTTCGCCCAGGAGCTGCTGTATCTTGTAGGCTTCGTCCATTGTCTTCAGCATCGAATAGCTCGATCCGCCGCCGATATCGGTTGCGACCGCCACTCTGACCGGTTTCTCGCGCCGCATCAGCGCCTTCATCGGGAAGAGGCCGGAGCCGAGGAAGAGGTTGGAGGTGGGGCAGTGGACGGCAACGCTGCCTGCCTCCGAAAGCGCATCCGCCTCACGGTCGGAGAGATGGATCGCGTGGCCGAGCAGCGTCTTCGGCCCCAACAGGCCGTAATGGGCGTAGATGTCCGTATAGTCCCGCGCCTGCGGATAAAGCTCGCAGGTATAGCGGATCTCCTCGTGGTTCTCGGACAGATGGGTCTGGATGAAGAGGTCCGGAAATTCCTCCGCCAGCGCCTGGGCGGCCTTCATCTGCGCCGGCGTGGAGGTGATGGCGAAACGCGGCGTGATGGCGACGTGGTTGCGGCCCTTGCCGTGCCATTCGGCGATCACCGCGCGGGTTTCGTCATAGCCCATTTCCGGCGTATCGAGCAGGCCCTGCGGCGCATTGCGGTCCATCATCACCTTGCCGCCCACCATGCACATGCCGCGCCTCAGCGCCTCTGCGAAGAAGGCGTCGGCCGAGCTCTTGTGGACGGTGCAATAGGCGGCCGCAGTGGTCGTGCCGTGCCGGATGAGCTCGTCATAGAAATGGCTGGCAATGCGGGCGGCATGCGCGCTTTCCACGAAGCGGCACTCTTCATGGAAGGTGTAGGTGTTCAGCCATTCGAGCAGGCTGCCGGCATAGGAGGCGATCACCTGCATCTGTGGAAAATGCAGGTGCATGTCGATGAGGCCAGGCAGTATCAGGTGCGGCCGGTGGTCGATCTCCTCGATCTCCTCCGGGGCCTTCTCCTTGACGCTCGCGTAATCTCCCGCGGCGATGATTCTGCCGTCCTCGATCAGCAGCGCGCCGTCGCTCTCGTAGAGATAGCTCTCGCTATCGGTGAGGGAGAGGGGAGCGCGCTTGAAGGAGAGCAGGCGGCCGCGGAGGAGAAGTTGGGTCATTCGGATATCGCGCTTTCATACCAGGCAGTGAGGAGCCTGCGTTCCTCCGGCGAAATGCCGGTGACGTTGCCGGGAGGCATCGCATGGCTCAGACCCGCCTGGATATAGATTTCCCGGGCGTGCGCGGCAATCTCCTGGTCGGTTTCCAGCTTCACGGATTTCGGGGTGAAGGTGATGCCTTCATAGACCGGCTCGGCCGAATGGCACATGGAACAACGGGAAAGCACCACGTCCTTCGCCGCGCCGAAATGCGCATTGGAGGCGAATTGCTGCTGGAGCGGGGTCAGGGAGGAGGTTTCGGCTTCGCCGGTCAGCACCTTCGGAACGGTCGAAAGCCACATGATGACGATGAAGATCAGCAGCGTCGCGAGCCAGGTCCAGGTGGGCCTGCCTTTCCGCGCATGGGTGGTGTTGAACCAGTGCCGGATCGTCACGCCCATCAGGAAGACGAGGGCGGCGATCACCCAGTTGAAATGGGTCGCGAAGGCCAGCGGATAATGGTTCGACAGCATGAAGAAGATGACGGGCAGCGTCAGGTAGTTGTTGTGGAGCGAGCGCTGCTTGGCGATGACGCCATATTTCGGGTCCGGCGTGCGGCCGGCGATCAGGTCCGCAACCACCACCTTCTGGTTCGGGATGATGATGAAGAAGACGTTGGCCGACATGATCGTGGCGGTGAAGGCGCCGAGGTGCAGGAAGGCGGCGCGGCCGGAAAACACCTGCGTATAGCCCCAGGCCATGGCGACTAGCGCCACATAGAGAACGGCCATCAGGCCCCAGGTATTTCTCCCGATCGGGGATTTGCAAAGCTGGTCGTAGAAGACCCAGCCGATCGCCAGGGAGCCGATGGAGATGGCGATCGCCTGCCATTGGGTCAGGTCCATCACCGTCCTGTCGATCAGGAAGAGGTCGGCGCCGCCGTAATAGACGATGGCCAGCATCAGGAAGCCGGAAAGCCAGGTCATGTAGCTTTCCCATTTGAACCAGGTGAGATGCTCGGGCATCTGGGCCGGCGCCACCAGGTATTTCTGGATGTGGTAGAAACCGCCGCCGTGGACCTGCCATTCCTCGCCATAGGCGCCCGGCGGCAGATGCGGCCGCTTCACCAGCCCGAGGTCCAGAGCGATGAAATAGAAGGACGAGCCGATCCAGGCGATCGCGGTGATGACGTGCATCCAGCGCGCCGCAAAGGACAGCCATTCCCAGGCCACGGCATATTCATACATTCAGGTCCCCTTTTTCTTCCCCCGGCCACTTTGCGAAAAAATCCGTTGTGAGGGAAGGGACAACCGTGCGCGGCAAGTTTGTTCCCGCGGCCATGGAACCCGGAGAGCTTCGATCAAGTTATCTTGGCTGAATATGCTTCCTTGTGCATCGCGGCATTCGGAATTAGTCGGCTAAGCCGACTCAGGCTATGATGGCAATGCAAGCAGCCGGTGCCCGGCGAGTATTGCAGGTTCACCGGTGGTGTATTCATCAACGGAGAATGAGTTAATGCGCAATATTACGATGATTACGATGATTGCGTATGCGTCATGTGTGGGTTCCTCCCAAGCCCACGACGCTAAGTCCGGTTGGAAATACGATGGTTTCTGCTGTAATGGCAACAATCATACTGGCGATTGCCAGATGATACCGACGAAGAACGTCAAGGTTACCAAAGGCGGCTATGAAATATCGCTCGGACCGGGCGACCACCGGCTCGTGACGCGACATCACAACTTCAGCCTTCCGCAGAGCGAAGCCCGCCGTTCCAAGGACGAGGACTACCACCTCTGCCTCTACCCCACGGAGGATACGCTGCGCTGTTTCTATGCGCCGGACATGGGATTTTGAGTTTCAATCTCCGAAGGTCGGCAAGGTTTTCCGGATGAATTCGCGAAAGGCGCGGATCTTCGGGGAGTTTCGGCGGCTTTCGGGATAGACGAGCCAATAATGGCTTCCCTCGTCGCTGAGGATATCGAACGGCTGGATCAGCCGCCCGAGCGCCACGTCATCGGCGTAGAATTCCGGTTTGAGAATCGCCACGCCGTGGCCCGCGATTGCCGCTGCCGCTTCGATCGCCTGCGCGCCCATGCGGCTGCTCGGACGCCCGCCGAGATCGACATCGGGCATGCCGGCTGCGGAAAACCACATCGGCCACCAGGGATCGCCGGGATCGATGATCCGCAGTTTCAAGAGGTCGGCGGGGGTGTTGATGCCGCCTATGCTCGCCGCAAGCTCCGGACTCAGCATCGGGGTGAAATGGCTCTTCATCAGGAAATGCGCCTTGAGGCCCGGCCATTCTCCCTTGCCGGTGCGGATCGCCACATCCGCTTCCGTCTTTGAAAAATCGATGAGCGTTTCGGATGTCTCCAGCCTTACCGCGATCGTCGGGTTTTCAAGCTGGAACGAGCCGATATGGCGGGCCAGCCAGCGGGAGGCGAAGGTCGCGGTCGAATGGATGAGGAGCGTCCCTTCGGATGCCTCCCGCAGATTGCCGAGCGCGTCGCGCAGCATCTCGAAGGCTTCCGTCACCCTCGGCGCCAGCCGCTCGCCCGCTTCCGTGAGGCTCACCTGCCTTGGCCGACGCAGGAAGAGCGGCTCGCCGACATTCTCCTCCAGAAGCTTGATCTGATAGCTCACGGCCGTCTGGGTGAGGCCGAGCTCGTCGCCCGCCTTGGTGAAGCTCCTGTAGCGGGCCGCGGATTCGAACACGCGAAGCGCATTCAGCGGGAACTGTTTCGACATCTTCATGCATGAATCCTCTTTATGCATGCAGACGGTTATTCGATTGGATATCCGTCGTTTTCGGGAGCACCTTAAGCCTACAAGGATCAAATTGAAACGGGGTTATGCCCCGCCTGGAGGCTACGATGTTTTCGATTGGTTTTCTGCCCCTGCAACGGCTTTGGCCGAGGCTCGACCTGATGGCGCTCTTCGGCAATAGGCGTCCCGCCGCCGCCAATCGCCTTGATCTCGAGGAAATGCCCGATTCCTGGAAGCGCGATCTCGGGTTCATGGACGGGCGCGATCCGCGCGGACCGGCCAAGAGTGATCACTTCCGCGCCGCGGACTTTATCCATACGAGGCGGAATCTCTAAGCCGCGGGCGGGGTCTCGACAGTCTTGCCTTGCATTTCCAGATCCCGCGCAAGGGCCTGCTGAATCCAGGCGTGAAAGGCCTTGATCTTCGGCGCGTTGCGGCGCGCCGGCTGATAGACGAGCCAATAGGTCTTGCCATCGCCGACGCAGAGGTCGAAAGGCTGAAGGAGACGGCCGGATGCCAGATCTTCCCGGAATAGGAACGGGCTCAGCATTGCCACGCCATGACCGGACATGGCGGCCCTTGCCTCCAGGTCGAGCGCGCCAAGAGCGTTCAGGCTCGTGTGCCTGATCTGCTTGGAGTCGATTTGAGTAGTCTCAAACCATTCGTGCCACCAGTCACGGGTGTCGGTAATCCAGGGCAGTTTCAAAAAATCGGAAGGCTGCCGTATGCCACCCACGCTTTCCGCCAGTTGCGGAGACAGCATGGGCGCATAGTTGAGCCGAAAGAGAGGATGGCTGATCAACCCGTCGGATGGCCCGGCGCTGATACAGATCGTGATATCGGCCGAGCTATGGTGGTCGTTATTATCCAGCTGGCGCAGCAGGCGGACCTCGATTTGCGGGTGCAGGGCCTTGAAAATGTGGAGATGCGGCGAGAGCCATTGGGCCGCGAATGTGGGCGGCGAGTGGATTTCCAGCGTTTCCTCCACGCTGTGGCGGGTGGTTTGCACGGCCTCTCCGAGCAGGTCGAACGCCTCACTCACTTTCGGCAACAGGTGCTTGCCCGTTTCGGTCAGTTGCAGCGCTCGCGGCTTGCGGAGGAAGACCGTGTCGCCGAGAAAATCTTCCAGAAGCTTGATCTGATAGCTCACCGCCGTCTGGGTCATGCCGAGCTCTTCGGCGGCACGCGTAAAGTTCTCCAGCCGGGCGACCGTTTCGAAAACCCGAAGCGCATTCAGCGGAAACCGGCGCGATAATTTCATCGATAAGCTCTCTTGATCGCGGCCGATTGTATTTGAATTGGAATTTCGCGGCAATCGGGCGCATCCATAGCCACGTCCAACTCAATCTCTTCCGTCGATGTGGAGCAACCATGCTGTCCGCAAACGCTCACTCTATGCCCTTGAAATCCCCACGCTTGGGGCTGGTCTGGCGACATTTTCGCCGGTTCTTCCACCGTCTCCTCAGTCCCGAAAGGCTGAGGGTGCCGACGCTGCCGGACGATCTGCGCGAGGATCTCGGACTGTCAGAAGCCATGCCCGAGAGCCGAGAGGCGGCATTCTGGGAGAAGAAGCGCGGCTCGATTGCTCGGGACGTGCCGCTTTGACAGCGGGTCTTGTCGGTCGAAGGCTTCCCCCTCTGGCCTGCCGGCCATCTCCCCCACAAGGGGGGAGAAAACATGCCGCACCGTTTTCCGCTTCCCAACGCGATGGCGGCAATATCCTGTCATTTCTTTGAGGGCAGGGCATAGCTCCTGGGTCTCTCCCCCCTTGTGGGGGAGATGGCCGGCAGGCCAGAGGGGGCATTTTCTCCAAATGCCAACATGTGCGCAGTAAACGTCACCCCATTCCCTTCAGCCGCTCGACCGCCATCAGCACCCGCTCGGGCGTGGCCGGGGTGTCGAGGCGTGGGCATTCGCGATAGTCCGCCACGCTCGCCACCGCCATCGAAAGCGCTTCCAGCACCGAGATCGCCAGCATGAAGGGCGGTTCGCCGACGGCCTTCGAGCGGCCGATCGTCGGCTCGGCGTTTTCCGCCCATTCCGCCAGCTTCACGTTGAAGATCTTCGGCCGGTCGGAGGCGAGCGGTATCTTGTAGGTGGAGGGCGCGTGCGTGCGAAGCCTGCCCTTGTCGTCCCACCAGAGCTCCTCGGTGGTCAGCCAGCCCATGCCCTGCACGAAGCCGCCTTCCACCTGGCCGATATCGATCGCCGGGTTCAGCGACTTGCCGACATCGTGGAGGATATCGGTTCGCTCCACCTGGTATTCGCCGGTCAGCGTGTCGATCGAAACCTCCGAAACCGCCGCGCCATAGGCGAAATAATAGAAGGGATGACCGCGTCCTTCCTTGCGGTCCCAGTGGATTTTGGGGGTCTTGTAGAAGCCGGCGGCCGAAAGCTGCACGCGGTCGTAATAGGCGGCGCGCACCAGCGTATCGAAGGGTACGACCTCGGCGCCAATGCGCACGCGGTTGGGCAGGAACTCGACCTCTTGCCGCTCCACGTTCCACTGGCGCATGGTGAAATCGATCAGCCGTTCCTTGATCTGCCGGGCCGCGTCATAGCCCGCCATGCCGTTCAAATCCGAGCCGGAGGAGGCTGCGGTGGCAGACGTGTTCGGCACCTTGCCGGTGGTCGTGGCGGTGATCTTCACCCGCTCGATATCGACATTGAAGGTATCGGCCACCACCTGCGCCACCTTCACGTAAAGCCCTTGGCCCATTTCGGTGCCGCCGTGGTTCAGGTGGATCGAGCCGTCCTGATAGACATGCACCAGCGCGCCCGCCTGGTTGTAGGCGGTCATGGTGAAGGAGATGCCGAACTTCACCGGGGTCAGCGCGATGCCCTTGCGGATCACCGGGCTCTGCTCGTTGAACTCGAGGATCGCCTGACGCCGCGCCTGATAATCGCTGGAAGCCTCCAGCTCATCGACGATCCGCGCGACGATATTGTCCTCCACCTCCTGGTGATAGGGCGTCGTGGTGCGGCCCGAGCCGGGCTCGCCGTAGAAGTTCAGCCTGCGGATTTCGAGCGGGTCCTTGCCCGTGGCATAGGCGATCTCCTCGATGATCCGCTCGGCCCCGACCATGCCCTGCGGTCCACCGAAGCCGCGGAAGGCGGTGTTGGAAACCGTATGCGTCTTCAACGGCTTCGAGGTCAGATGCACATGCGGATAGAAATAGCTGGAATCTGCGTGGAAGAGGGCGCGGTCGGTCACCGGCCCTGAAAGATCGGCGGAAAAGCCGCAGCGCGCCGCGTAAGTTGCGTCGACCGCATGGATGCGGCCGTCCTCGTCGAAGCCCACGTCGTAATCGACCCGAAAATCGTGCCGTTTGCCGGTCACGCCCATGTCCTCGTCGCGGTCGGGGCGGAATTTCACCGCGCGGCCGAGCTTCTTGGCGGCGATCGCCG
Source organism: Rhizobium moroccans (assembly GCF_057559155.1). NCBI lineage: Bacteria > Pseudomonadati > Pseudomonadota > Alphaproteobacteria > Hyphomicrobiales > Rhizobiaceae > Rhizobium > Rhizobium moroccans. The sequence continues at coordinate 61,347 of NZ_JBHFJG010000048.1, forward strand.
CAAGGCAGGCGAACTGGTTGCCCTGGGTCTCCTTGCCGCCGAAGCCGCCACCCATGCGGCGGGTCCTGACCGTGACGGCATGGTTGGCGATGCCAAGCACATGCGCCACCATGTGCTGCACCTCGCTCGGATGCTGGGTGGAGGACCAGACGGCAATATCCTCGTCCTCGCCGGGGATGGCGAGCGCCACATGGCCTTCGAGATAGAAGTGCTCCTGGCCGCCGATATACATATGGCCCTGGAGCCGCAGAGGCGCCTTTTCGATCTCGGTCTGCGGCTCGCCGCGCCTCAGCGTCATCGGCTGCACCACCAGCGGTCCATCGTTTTCGAGCGCGCCGTCGATATCGGCCCAGTGCGGTAGGTCGCGATACTCGATCTTCGCCAGCCGGGCGGCACGGCGCGCCTGATCGCGGGTCTCGGCGATTACCGCGAATACCGGCTGACCATGGAACTGCACCTCGCGGGTGGCAAGCAGAGGCTCGTCATGCTGGCCGGTCGAGGCGACATCGTTGAAGCCTGGAATGTCGTCGGCGGTGATGACGGCGACGACGCCGGGCGCGGTTCTCACCGCGTCGAGATCAATCGACAGGATTTCCGCATGCGCCCGGTCGGAAAGGCCGAGCCCGCCATGCAGCGTGCCTGCGGGTTCTGGAATATCGTCGATATATTCGGCACTTCCGGTCACATGCTTATGCGCTGAATCATGTTTCAGCGCCGCATGCATGGGGCCGTTGATGGTGTTTTTCGTTTCGAAGGTGGTCTTGTCCATCAGAGGGAATCTCCGACGTTGCGGGTCAAAACCCCTCCCCAACCCCTCCCCACAAGGGGGAGGGGTTTAACCGCCATGCCCACCCGCAGCTTTTGCAGGAAGGTCGTGCAACGGGTTTTCTCCCCCCTTGTGGGGGAGATGGCCGGCAGGCCAGAGGGGGACTTTTTTGATATACCCATCATCACGCCTCCTCCGGCTCGAACCGCCGCAGCTCGGTCGGTGCCCCGGCCGTCTCCAGGAAGAAACGGGTAAGCAGGTTCTTGGCCGCAAGGCTGCGATATTCGGCGCTCGCCCGCCAGTCGGTGAGCGGCGTGTAATCCTGGTCGAAGGCGTCGCGCACGGCGGAGATCGTGCTCCAGCTCCAGGGCTGGCCGGTGAGCGCCTCTTCCACATGCGCGGCGCGCTTGGGGGTCGCGGCCATGCCGCCGAAGGCGATGCGGATCGCCTCCACCTTGCCGCCGCTGTCGAGCGTCAGGTTGAACGCGCCGCAGAGGGCGGAAATATCCTCGTCGCGCCGCTTGGAGATCTTGTAGACGGCGAATTGAGCCCCCTCCGCAGGGCGCGGCACGAAGATCTTTTCCACGAACTCGCCGGGCAGGCGGTCCTGCCGACCATAGGCGAGGAAATAATCCTCCAGCGGCATGGTGCGGCGGCCGGAATGGGAGCGCAGCGTCAGGTGAGCTCCCAGCGCGATCAGCGGCGGCGGCGTGTCGCCGATCGGCGAGCCATTGGCGATATTGCCGCCGATCGTACCCATGTTGCGCACCTGGCTCCCGCCGATCCGGTCGATCAGCCGCCCGAAGGCCGGGATTTCGGCCAAGAGAATGTCGAAGGCCTGGGTGTAGGTGACGCCCGCGCCGATCGTAATGCCTTTCTCGTCCGAGGCGATCGATTGCAGCTCGGGCAGGTGATTGATGAATATCACCGGATTGAGCAGGCGCATCTGCTTCGTCACCCAGAGCCCGACATCGGTGGCACCCGCCACGATCGTCGCTTTCGGTTCGGCGGCAAGGATATCCGCGAACTCGGCGATCGAACTCGGCACGATGGAACGCGCAGTCCCGCTCTCATTGGCCTTTTCCACCACGATCGTGCCATTCTCCGACTGGATCGACCAGAGCTTTGCGGCGATCTCGATGCGGTCGCGCTCCAGCGGGTCGAAGAGGCTGCTCGGGCGGCTTTGGGAGACCTGCTCCGCCGCCTTGACGATCGGCTCGTAGCCGGTGCAGCGACAGAGATTTCCCTGGAGTGCGGTTTCGATTTCGGCGCGCGACGGCGCTTCGTTGGAAAGCCAGAGCCCGTAGAGCGACATCACGAAACCCGGCGTGCAGAAGCCGCATTGCGAGCCGTGACAGTCCACCATCGCCTGCTGGACGGGGTGAAGCGTGCCGTCCTTTGCGGCCAGATGCTCGACAGTCACCACATGGGTGCCGTGCAGCGAGCCGAGGAAGCGGATGCAGGCGTTGACGCTTTCATAAACGAGCCGGCCATCGATCAGCCGGCCGACGAGCACGGTGCAGGCACCGCAATCGCCCTCGGCGCATCCCTCTTTCGTTCCCGTCAGCCGCCGCCTCAATCGCAGGTAATCGAGAAGCGTTTCCGTCGGGCCGAAATCTCCGAGCGTGATCTCTTCTCCGTTGAGAATGAAGCGTATGGCGGTTCCGTTCAGGATGAAGCGGATGGCAGTCGTCATTTCTCTCCTTCGTCCGCCGTTGCCGGCTTCTTATTGGGCGGTCCAGCCGCCGTCGATCGAGATATGGGTGCCTGTAATGCTGCGGGCCGCATCGCTGGCGAGGAAGATCGCCGTCTGCGCCACCTCGTCGATCGAGACGAATTCCTTCGTCGCCTGCAGCCGCAGCATGACCTCGGATTTCACCTGTTCTTCCGAAATGCCGCGCTCGCGGGCGGTGTCGGGAATCTGCTTCTCGACCAGCGGCGTCAGCACGTAGCCCGGACAAATCGCATTCACGGTAATCCCGAATTCGGCAAGTTCCAAGGCCGCCGTTTTGGTAAGCCCGAGTATACCATGCTTGGCCGCCACATAGGCGGATTTATAGGGCGAGGCGATGAGCGCATGGGCGGATGCGACGTTGATGATGCGGCCCTTTCCAGCCTCTTTCATCAACGGGATGGCGTTGCGCATCGTGTGGAAGGCGGAGGACAGCAGGACGGCGATCAGCAGGTCCCATTTCTCGACCGGGAATTCCTCGATCTTGGCGATGTGCTGGATGCCGGCATTGTTGATCAGCACGTCCACGGTGCCGAAGGTGCGTGCGGCCGTTGCGATGAGGTCAGTGATCTCGTCCGGCTTTGCCATGTCGGCTGCATGGTAGAGCACCTTGCCGCCGGCCAACGCCTCGAGCTCCCTGCGGGTCGCCTCGATCGCATCTGTGGGACCGAAGCCGTTGATGACGACATTCGCACCTTCGGCCGCGAAGGCGCGCGCGATGCCGAGCCCTATCCCGCTGGTGGAGCCCGTGACGACGACAGTTCTGGACATTGGCGAATCTCCCCGGCCGTTGCGTTCTTGTGCGCCGCAATCCAGCGCAGGTTATGCGCAAATCGCCGAGGCTGGCAATCGGCTCCTTGTTGCATCAGTTAAGGATTGTGCATATATTTGCACGCAATGGGGCGGGGCATGGAAACAAGCACAGCCAAGATCAGGCGACGCCTTGAGAAAGATGGCTGGTATTTGGACAGGCACGGTGCGGGTCACGACATCTACAGGCATCCCGAGATCGAAGGCATCGTGACATTGCCGCGACACACGCAAGTATCGCCGTTGGTCGCACGCTCGATCGCCCGAAAAGCGGGCTGGACCGATTGAACGAGGAAGGAATTGAAATGGACCGATATCCTGCTTTGGTTGACGGGGAAGCCGGCGCGTACGGCGTCACCTTTCCCGATATCGACGGTATCGTGGCCATGGGGGAAAATCTCGACGAAGTAATGCTGAATGCCGAAGAGGCGCTTCGGGATTATGCCATCGAAGCCGAAAAAGACGGGTTGCAGATCACCGAACCTTCGGCTCCTGAAAATGTCGAGGTTCCGGAAGGCTGCACGCTGATCAGCGTACCGCTCATCAGGCTGCGGGGCCGCGCGGTAAGGGCCAACATGATGCTGGACGAGGATGTGCTTGCCTTCATCGATCAGGAGGCCCGGCGCCGTTCCATGACGCGCACGTCCTACGTTGCCTGGATGACGCGAAGGATTGCCCAGATGGGTGGCTGAGCTTTCCCGTTGACAGCCTCCCATGCCTCCTGCTCAAACCGTGACCCGAGGAAGACGAACGGCGTAGGGGAGGGATATGCATGGCGGGTTATGTTCTGGCGATCGATCAGGGGACGACCTCGACGCGGGCGATTGTCTTCGACAAGGACATGAAGGTCGCCGGTTCCGGCCAGAAGGAATTCACCCAGATATTTCCGAAATCCGGCTGGGTGGAGCACAATCCGGAAGAGATCTGGGAAAGCGTCGTCACCACCGTCAGCCAGGCGCTCAAGAAGGCCGGCATCAAGGCCTCCGATCTCGCCGCGATCGGCATCACCAACCAGCGCGAGACCGTGGTCGTCTGGGAGCGGGATACGGGAAAACCCATTCACAACGCCATCGTCTGGCAGGACCGGCGCACGGCAAGCTATTGCGAGAAATTGAAGCGGCAGGGTCTAGAAAAGCTCTTCACCCGCAAGACCGGCCTTTTGCTCGACCCCTATTTTTCCGGCACCAAGCTTTCCTGGATGCTGGCGAACGTCAAGGGCGCGCGGGCGAGGGCGGCCAAGGGCGAGCTCTGCTTCGGCACGGTTGATAGCTTCCTTATCTGGCGGCTCACCGGCGGCAAAAGCTTCGTCACCGATGCGACGAATGCCTCGCGCACGCTGATCTACAACATCGCCGAGAACCGCTGGGACGAGGACCTTCTGGAAGTATTGCGCATCCCCGCCGCCATGCTGCCGGAGGTGAAGGATTGCGCCGACGACTTCGGGGTGACGGACGAGAAGCTGTTCGGCGCGGCGGTGCCGATCCTCGGTGTGGCGGGCGACCAGCAGGCGGCCACCATCGGCCAGGCTTGCTTCGAGCCGGGCATGCTGAAATCCACCTATGGCACGGGCTGCTTTGCGGTCCTCAACACCGGCAAGGACATGTGCCGCTCGAAAAACCGGCTTTTGACGACCATTGCCTACCGCCTCAATGGCGAGACGACCTATGCGCTGGAAGGTTCGATCTTCATTGCCGGGGCTGCCGTGCAATGGCTGCGTGACGGGTTGAAGATCATCGAAAAGGCGAGTCATACCGGGGAGTTGGCGCAGAAAGCCGATCCTCAGCAGGAAGTCTATCTGGTGCCCGCCTTCACCGGGCTCGGCGCTCCCCATTGGGACGCGGAGGCGCGGGGCGCGATCTATGGGCTTACCCGCGCCACGGGACCGGCGGAACTCGCGCGCGCCGCATTGGAGGCGGTCTGCTACCAGACGCGCGACTTGCTTGATGCCATGCACAAGGACTGGAAGAACGGGGAGAGCAGCACGGTTCTCCGTGTCGATGGCGGCATGGTCGCCTCCGACTGGACGATGCAGCGGCTTTCCGATCTGCTCGATGCGCCTGTCGACCGGCCGACGATATTGGAGACCACGGCGCTCGGCGCCGCCTGGCTTGCCGGTTCGCGCGCCGGCGTCTGGCCGGACCGGAAGGCCTTCGCCAAAAGCTGGGCGCGCGAGCGCCGTTTCGAGCCGCAGATGGACGAGAAGACCCGTTCGACGAAAATCCGCGGCTGGAAGGATGCGGTACGGCGCACGCTGAGCGACGCGTGAAGGCTCCCGAAATCTATTCGATCACTTCCCGCGGGTAGACACCCCAGAGATTGTCCTGTTCCAGGAAGCCGCTGATGTGCCGTGTTTCCAGCGAGACGCGGCACCAGTTGCCGTCGCAATGGTCGATGTCGAGAAGGACCCTTGCACTCAGCCGCGCCACGATCCTAGCCTTGGCTGAGGGCGCCCTTCGAAGCGCCACCGGTTCGTCGAACCAGGGGCCGACCACGGCCGTCCGCCGGCCGGAGAGAAGCGGCGCATACATCCAGCCGGTGACCCCGTCCTGATCGCGCACGCGCCGCCAGTTTCCGTATTCCTCGGTGATCTCCAGCGGCAGGCCACGCACCGAATAGACCCAGGAGGTGGCATAATCCGTCGAGGGGCCGATGCGCATCCGGGCCGTCTGAGCCTTGAGGGAAACGAAGCGTGGAACGGGAAAACCGGTTTCCCGGCCTTTTCTCCAGCCTTCATCGAAAGCCGGCTTGGCCTGCAGCGGCAGGCCGTTGGCAACAGGAAAGAGAAAGGCGAGCGCCGCAAGCGCCGTCGTGAAGGTCGTCTTGAATTTCATTCGGAACCGATGTCGTCGAAAGGATGAGGACGCCATCCAAAGTCCGGCGGGGTTACCGAAGGGTTAATTTCCTCCGGCAACCCCGACAAGCTTCCGTCACGAGCGTGTGATGTTCCGTCAGGTTCAGCCGTTCACCGGCGCATTCATGGCCCAGGCCACGCCGAACGGATCGCGAAGCTGGCCGTAGCGATCGCCCCAGAACATCACCTGCAGGTCGAGAGTGACTTCCATTCCGGCATCGACGGCGCGCTTCCACCAGGCGTCGATATCGCCGCTCGTCAACGGCAGGAGCACCGTGAAGGCCTGCGGCTTCTCGTGCGGATAGCCGTGATCGGGATAGGCGTCGCTCAGCATCAGCGAACTGCCATTGATATAAACGTGGACATGCATAGTCCGGCCCTGCTCATCCGGCGGATGGTAGCCCGCCATCTCGGCTCCGAAGGCTTGCTTGTAGAACTCGGCGGCCTTCAGGGCGCCGTCCACCTGCAGATAGGCTACGAGCCCGCCCTTGACGGGCTTGGGCTCAACGGTTTCGTTTTTGGGGGCGGTCGTTTCCATGGAATTCCCTCCTTGATTGGCTAAGTCTTGCCCGAAAGGGGCCGGACTTTTCCAAGGACGTAGGAGGGAAGGGAATGCCGACAATGACGAGAGATTTTTTTAAGAGCGGCCGGCGAATTCCTTGACCAGAGCCTCATAGTCCTCGAAGGGCGGGAATTTCTCGTAGGCATGGACCGCGGGCGTCGTCGCCCAGGAGAGCTTCTCCGAGGTATAGGTCTCGATGAAGGGTGAGAACCAGCCCGCGTCGTCCAGCGTGGTGGGCCTGAGGTTCACGAACCAGTCCATGCCTTGCGGTCTGGTAAAGAGCCAGCTCTTGCAATGGGGGCATGGTAGTGATGGATATCGTCGCCATGCAGCCCGCCGATGACGGGTTCGCCCTGGATGACTTCGAAACCATCGGAGGGAATGGCCGCGGAGCATGAGAAGGCGCTGGCGCTCATCTTCTGACAGCCGGTACAGTGGCAGGCCATCGTGAGGATCGGCGGAGCGCTGATCCTCAGCCGGATCTGTCCGCAGCGGCATCCGCCTTCCATCGGGAGAGTGGGTTTCGGCATTTGAAATCCTCCATTCGGGGCCGAGTCGCTGCGGGCAATCAGGGGCGGACGGGTATTTCCAGGCCGCGCTGGACCGCCGGGCGGGCAAGGCCGCGCTCCAGCCATTCCGGCACGCGCTTCAGCTCATCGTATTGAATGAGCTCGCCGGCGCCGTAGAAGCCGATCAGATTGCGCACCCAGCCGAGCATGGAGATATCGGCAATGGTGTATTCGTCGCCCATGATCCAGTCGCGGCCTTCCAGCCGGGTTTCGAGCACGCGGATCAAACGTGCCGATTCCTTCGCATAGCGGTCGCGCGGCCGCTTGTCCTCGATGTCCCTGCCGGCGAACTTGTGGAAGAAGCCGAGCTGACCGAACATCGGGCCGATGCCGCCCATCTGGAACATCACCCACTGGATCGCCTCGTAGCGCTTCGCCGGATCGGCGGGCAGCAGCTTGCCGGTCTTTTCCGCAAGATAGATCAGGATCGCGCCGGATTCGAAGAGGCCGAGCGGCTTGCCGCCGGGGCCATCGGGATCGATGATCGCTGGGATCTTGCCGTTCGGATTGAGGGAGAGGAATTCCGGCGTCCAGGTCTCGTCGGCGCCGATATTAACGGCGTGCGGCTCGTAAGGGATCTCGATTTCCTCCAGCATGATGGAGACCTTCACGCCGTTCGGCGTCGGCAGCGAATAGAGCTGCAGGATATCCGGGTTCTTCGCGGGCCAGCGGGCGGTGATCAGGAAGGCGGAGAGATCGGCCATAGGGGAGGCTCCTTGTCGAAAGCTTGCGCCGATGCGGCGGATCAGGAATCATCCGCATTCCGGCGTGCGATATGTAGCAAATCCTCCGCCAGACGCACGGGCAAATCCATGCGTTCGTGGATGAAGATTGCCCCCTCATCCGGCTGCCGCCACCTTCTCCCCGTTCTGACGGGGAGAAGGGATATGCCGCGCCGTTTCTGCTCCCCCCTTTCCCCGTTTTGCGGGGAGAGGATCGCCGATCGAAGTGGAGGCGGGGTGAGGGGCATTCAGGCCGGTGGTCGCTGACTTTTATTGCGACGGATGACGTCCTCGGCCGAGACTTCAATAAATTCGCTTTCGTCGGCACGCAGAGCCGGTTCAAGCTGGTGTTTCAGCCATTCCGAATCCTTCACATGCCTATCGTCGCCATTTGCATGGATACGTTCCGAAACCATGGGTGTTCGCTCCTTCATCGCGAAAGCGTGGCACATAGTGACAATCATTGCCACGCCAAGATTTTTTGATGCGCATTGTCGGCGGGCGCGATACTCCTTCGTCTTCCACAGGAGAAGGAGAGAAAGCATGCTTTACGCCATCCTTTGCTACGCCAACGAGGAAACCGTCTTTGCATGGTCCAAGGAGGAGGAAGAGGCGGTCATGGGAAAACTCTATGCCGTGCAGGAGCCGCTCGCGAAGGCCGGAAAACTCGGCCCGACCGGCCGGCTGATGCCGACGACGGCCGCGACCACCGTGCGCAAGGGCAAGGACGAGCCGCTGGTGCTCGACGGCCCCTTCGCCGAAACCAAGGAAGTGCTGCTTGGCTTCTATACGGTCGATGTCGAAAACCTCGACGAAGCCGTCGCCTTTTCCAAGGAACTCTCAAAGGTCAATCCGGGCTCGACTTCCTACGAGATCCGGCCCTTCTACGTCTTCCATCCCGGAGCAGTTAAGACATGACGGACATCGCCTGGATCGACCTCGCACTCACCGCCGCACGGCCGCAGGCGCTCGGCGCGCTCTTGCGCTACTTCCGTGACCTCGACACCGCAGAGGAGGCCTTTCAGGAGGCTTGTCTGCGGGCAATCCGGACCTGGCCGGAAAAGGGACCGCCGCGCGATCCCGCCGCCTGGCTGATCTTCGTCGGGCGCAATAGCGGCATCGATGCGGTGAGAAAGCGGTCCAGGAACGATCCGCTGCCGGAGGAGGAGGTGCTTTCCGATCTCTCGGACGCGGAAGTCGACATGGCCGACAGGCTCGACAATTCCAACTACCGGGACGACATCTTGCGGCTGATGTTCATCTGCTGCCATCCGGACCTGCCGAACACCCAGCAGATCGCGCTGGCGCTCAGGATTGTCTCGGGTCTCACGGTGCCGCAGATCGCCCGCGCCTTCCTCGTCAGCGAGGCGGCGATGGAACAGCGCATCACCCGCGCCAAGGGCCGCGTCGCCAAGGCAGGCGTGCCCTTCGAAACGCCGGATGCGGCGGAGCGGGCGACAAGGCTCTCGACTGTCGGCGCGATGATCTATCTCGTCTTCAACGAGGGGTATTCCACGGGCATCACCAATCCGGACAGCGCCGCCTTCTGCGAGGAGGCGATCAGGCTGGCGCGGCTGCTCTTGCGCATCTTTCCGGGCGAGCCGGAGATCATGGGGCTTCTGGCGCTCATGCTGCTGCAGCATTCGCGGGCTCCGGCGCGCTTCGACAAACAGGGCCAGATCGTGCTTCTCGAAGATCAGGATCGGAACCTGTGGAGCCGGAAACTCATCGACGAGGCGCTGGCGCTGCTGGACAAGGCGATCCGCCACCGCCAGCCGGGACCATACCAGTTGCAGGCGGCCATCTCCGCTCTTCATGCCCGCGCCGCAAGGGCGGAGGATACGGACTGGGAGGAGATCACCCTGCTTTACGGAGTGCTGGAACGCATCCAGCCTTCGCCGGTCGTCGCGCTCAATCGGGCCGTTGCCGTTTCCAAGCTCAAGGGACCGGAAACGGCACTGGAGCTCATAGAGCCGCTCGCCGAAAAGCTCGACGGCTACTTCTATTTCCACGGCGTCAAGGGAGGGCTGCTGATGCAGCTCGGCCGCAACCGGCAGGCTCGCGAGGCCTTCGACCGGGCGATCGCGCTCGCCAATTCGCCCGCCGAATGCGCCCATATCCGCCAGCAGATCGACAAGCTCGGCGCCGCCGTCGCGCCAGCGTGAATGGAAGGGGCCGAAGCCCCTTCGCTCGTCAGCTCGTGCTCGAGAGTTTCATCAACAGGATGCCGGAGACGATGAGCCCGCCGGCCAGAAGGCGCATGGGCGTGGCGGCTTCGCCAAGCACGGTGATGCCGACCACGAAGGCGCCGACCGCGCCGATGCCGGTCCAGACGGTATAGGCGGTGCCGAGCGGCAGGGTCTTCATCGAGACCGACAGAAGGGCAAAGCTCGCGATCATCGCAATGATGGTGATGACGGTGGGGGTCAGAAGGGTGAAACCTTCCGAACGTTTCATGGAATAGGCCCAGCCTATTTCAAGCAGACCCGCAATGAAGAGATAAAGCCAAGCCATAGCCAGGCCTCCTTTGTTTGGAGCGCCAGGCCGTCCTGGTCATCAGGGATTTCGGAAAAGAGGCCGTCCTCTTTCCGCCTAAATATAAGCACGTCATGTTCCGGGATCAAGCTCGCGTCAGTGTCCGGGATGGATGGCGTCGTTGAGGTACATGCAGGTCAGCATGGTGAAGATATAGGCCTGGACGACCGCCATCAACGCCTCCAGCGCGGTTATCGCCACCGTCATGAGAAGCGGGAGTGCCGCTCCGAAGAGGCCGAGCGCACCGAGACCGGACAGGCTGGCGACGAAGCCGGCGAAGACCTTCAGCGTGATGTGGCCCGCCAGCATGACCGCGAAAAGTCGGATCGAGTGGCTGAACGGCCGCGAGATGTAGGAGAGAATCTCGATCGGAACGATGATGGGCGCGAGCACCCACGGGACGCCCGAGGGCATGAAGAGGCGGAAGAAGCCGAAACCGTGCCGCACGACGCCGTAGATCGTCACCGTCAGGAAGACGAGCATGGCGAGCGCGAAGGTGACGATGAGATGGCTCGTGACGGTGAAGGCGTAGGGGAAAAGCCCGACCAGGTTCGCGACCAGCACGAACATGAAGAGCGAGAACACCAGCGGGAAGAACCGCATTCCCTGCTCGCCGGCATTGTCGCGCAAGGTCTTCGCGGTGAATTCGAAGAGCGTCTCGACCGCCGACTGGAAGCGTCCCGGCACGAGCTGACGGCGTGCGGTTCCGATCAGCAGGAAGGCGCTCGCAAGGCATACGGTCAGCGCCATATAAGCCGCGGAATTGGTGAAGGCGATTGCCTGGCCGCCGATCTCTCCGAAGGTGACGATCGGCTTGATTTCGAATTGCTCAACGGGACCCGCCATTCCGGCCCTCCTGTCATGGGCCGGGCCGTCCCGGAAATGGTCATCGAAGACGCGGGTCGTCCCCGCGGGAAAAGGCCTTAAAGCATCAGGAGTCCAAGTCAAGGTCGATGGGTGCGTGAGCTTCCCGGAGGATCGGAGTGAATCGGAAAAAATTCGAGCCACTGTCGGATCGGGATATTGCCACACGTCCTAGGTTCAGCATCTGAGAGATGTTTTTGAGAAAACGAGGAGAGGACAATGAACGCCAAGACCGCCACCCATTCGCTGCAGCTCGTTCGCGAACTGAACGCGCCCGCCGATAAGCTCTACAAGGCCTGGACGACGCCGGAGCGCATGGGCGAATGGTTCTGCCCCAAGCCCTGGAAAGTGACGGAAGCCAGGCTCGACCTGCGCCCCGGCGGATCGAACTATATCCTGATGGAAGGGCCGAATGGCGAGAAGGCTCCCAATCACGGCATCTATCTGGAAATCGTGCCGAACAGGAAGCTCGTCTTCACCGATGCGTTCACCAGCGCCTGGGTGCCTTCTGAAAAGCCGTTCATGACCGGCATCATCGAATTCGAGGATCTCGGCAACGGCCGCACGAAATATACCGCGACGGCCGTGCACTGGACCGAAGAAGACAAGAAGGCGCACGAGGAAATGGGTTTCCACGAGGGCTGGGGCATCGTCGCCGACCAGCTGGAGGAAGTTGCAAAGACATTCTGAAACATCGAGTCATCGCAAGGGTTTGTGAGGAAAGCCTGCCAATCCGATTCAAGGCCCCGTCACCAGCGGCGACGGGGCCTTGCTTTTCCGGAGCGTGGGGTCTGCGAGCGATCCATCCCGTCGAACAATTCGTTCGAAAGTTTCGCATTTGATGAACAGGGGTTCCGCCTCTATCTCAAGAAGTAGAAACCAAAGGATGCGCTTTCATGGAACTCGGCCTTTACACTTTTGCTGATGTCGATCCCAACCCGCAGGACGGCAAGGGGCCGGAGGCGGCGCGGCGGCTGAAGAACCTCCTGGAGGAAATCGAGCTTGCCGATCAAGTCGGCCTCGACGTCTTCGGGCTCGGAGAACACCACCGGCCGGACTATGCGGTCTCCTCACCCTCGACAGTGCTGGCGGCCGCTGCCGTCAGGACGAAGAACATCCGGCTCACCAGCGCGGTCTCGGTGCTGAGCTCCGAAGATCCGGTGCGTGTCTTCCAGCAGTTTTCGACCGTGGACCTGCTTTCCGGCGGGCGGGCGGAGATCATGGCGGGCCGGGGTTCCTTCATCGAATCCTTCCCGCTCTTCGGCTACGATCTCGGCGATTACGACCAGCTCTTCGCCGAAAAGCTCGACCTGCTTCTGGCGATCCGCGACGGCGAGCATGTGACTTGGGAGGGTGAGATGCGCCCGCCGATCCATGGCCGAGGCGTTTATCCCCGTCCGTTGCAGGAGCGGCTCCCGGTCTGGGTGGCGGTGGGCGGCACGCCGCAATCGGTGGCAAGGGCGGGCGCGCTCGGCCTGCCGGTGGCGCTGGCCATCATCGGCGGAGAATATCCGCGCTTCGCATCCCTCTTCCAGCTCTACCGCGAGGCGGCGCGCCGCGCCGGGCAGGATATTTCGAAGCTTGCGACGAGCATCAATGTGCACGGCTTCATCGCCGATACCACGCAGGAGGCAGCCGACCGGTTCTACGGGCCGCAGGCGGAGGTGATGAACCGCATCGGCCGCGAGCGTGGCTGGGGACCGACGAGCCGCGCGCATTACGACCAGGCGCGCGGGCCGACCGGCAATCTCTTCGTCGGCGATCCGGAACGGGTCGCGGAAAAGATCGTTGCGGCCCACAAGGTATTCGGCAACGACCGCTTCCTTTTGCAGATGGCGATCGGGCCGATGCCGCATGGAGAGATCATGCGCGGCATCGAGCTTTACGGCACCAGGGTGGCGCCTCTCGTCAGAAAGGAATTGACGGGATCGAGCGATGGCGCGAAACCGGCTGCCTGAACGAGGAAAGAAAGACAGGTCGCATACATGGTTATTTCCAGCGAAGACGAACTCGCGAAACTCAAGGAGATCGGTCGCATCTGCGCGCGGACGATGGAACTGATGGCGAAGGCGCTGGAGCCCGGCATCACCACGCGCGAGCTGGACGCTATCGGCCGCAAGGCGCTGGAGGATGCCGGAGCCCAATCCGCGCCGGAGACCTGCTATAAGTTTCCCGCCGCCACCTGTATCAGCGTCAACGAGGAAGTGGCGCACGGCATTGCGGGGGATCGCGTCATCAAGCCCGGCGACCTCGTCAATATCGACGTCTCGGCGGTGAAGGACGGCTTCTTCTCAGATACGGGCGCTTCCTATGCGGTGCCGCCGGTCAAGAAGGAAATCGAGAAGCTTTGCCGCGACGGGCGCCGCGCGCTCTGGACCGGCCTGCAGCAGGTGAAGGCCGGCAAGCCACTTGCCGGCATCGGCAATTCGATCGGCGCCTTTGCCAAGAAAAACCGCTACACGCTGATTACCAATCTTTCGAGCCACGGCATCGGCCGCTCGCTTCACGAGGAGCCGAAAGAGGTCGCGACCTGGCACGATCCCGATGAGACGCGCGTGATGGAGGAGGGGCTGGTGTTCACCGTGGAGCCGTTCCTGTCGCTTGGAGCGGAATGGGCCGAGGACGGCGGCAATGGCGATCCCTGGACGCTCTACAGCGATCCGCGGGCGCCGACCGTGCAATACGAGCATACGATCGTCGCGACGCGCAACGGCCCGCTCATCCTGACGCTTGCGAACTGACGCGGCTTGCCGCCTGCTCTTCGGAGACGGCTGCGAGCTGGCGGTAGAAGGCTTCCGCGCGTTCGGCATGGAGGTGCTGGATGCGGTTGCGTGTCTGCACCCGCGCGGCGCTTTCCATCAACTGCGCGAAGGCCGCATTGCCCACGTGATCGGCTTTCCGCAATTGCCCGATCAGCGGATCGACCAGCACTTCAGAAAGGGTCAGGTCACGGTTCATGGCTTTCGCCTCCTCGCCCTCATAGCGATGAGGATATCGTGAGCCCCATTCGTGACGGCAGCAAGACAATTTCCTGGTTGCAGTGCATCAAATCGTTGCGAATCCTTACCGCCAAGGCGATGCGCGGCGTTTGCCGCGGGTATTCGCCCGGATGTTCACGAACCGCTCACTCATCAGTGCTTTTCATCGCAGCAATGACAATTCCTGAATTGTAGACAAGGCGCGGGACTGCGATAACGCGTGCATGCTCCAGACGAATATCGCCCAATCAGCCCGCCCGCTGCTGATCGGCCTTGCAGGCTCCATCGCCATGGCGGCGGCCATGGGTTTCGGGCGCTTCTTCTACACGCCGATCCTGCCGGGGATGATGGCCGGTCTGCCGCTTTCGGCCGCCGATGCGGGGCTGATCGCGGCCGGTAATTTCGCGGGCTATCTCGCCGGCGCGATCCTGGCAGCGCACGGCTGGGCGGCCGGGCGGGAGAGGGCGGTGGCGCTCTTAAGCGTCATGGCGACGGCTATCCTGCTTGCGGCGATGGCGGCGACGGGCTCCGTCCTCGCCTTCATCGTCATCCGTTTTCTTGCGGGCGTGGCGAGCGCGTTTGCCATGCTTTTCACCTCGTCGATCGTGATGCCCCATGCAGCCGGCCGCGACGCCGTGGGGGCGCTGCATTTCGGCGGGGTAGGGCTTGGCATGGCGCTTTCCTCGGCGCTCGTTCTCGTCGTCAACACGATCGCCGGTGACGGTGCGCATGGCTGGCAGGCGAGCTGGATCGCCGGAGCGGTGATCGTGCTCATCGCCTTTCCGTTCGTCTATCGCTTTCTGCCGAGGCCGGTGGACGGCGCGGCCTCCGGTGTCGAGCCGCCGCTCCAATGGCGAACGCCCTTCGTGCTGCTCACCGCATCCTACAGCCTGGTCGGCTTCGGCTACGTCATCACCGCGACCTTTCTCGTCACCATCGTGCGCATGGGATCGGCCGGGCCGATCGTGGAATTCCTCGCCTGGTTCGTGACGGGCATCGCGGCCGCCGTATCGCTCGTGCTGTGGCGCCCGGCGGCCGAACGCTTCGGGCTTGCAAGCGCCTATGTCGCGGCGATCTGCGTTCAGGCGGTCGGCGTCTTCTGCTCGGTGATCCTTCCGCCAGTCGCGGGCGCGCTAACCGGCGGGCTGCTGCTGGGCGTCACTTTCATGGTGATCACCGCCTATGGATTGCAGATCGCGCGGAAGCTCGCGCCGGAGAGCCCGCGCCGGGCGATCGCGCTCGTCACCGCCGGTTTCGGCACGGGGCAGATCCTCGGGCCCCTGGTGGCGGGCTGGGCGGCCGAGGCGAGCGGCAGCTTCACCCTGCCGACGGTGCTGGCCGCCGCGGCACTCGCCGTTTCGGCGGTTCTGGCCATGCCGGTCGCGCGGCGCGCCTGAGCCCCAGGCTTCCAATTACAATCATGTAACAAAGGCTTGCGGCCATTGCCGCTATCTTGGAACTGCCGTAGTTTCGGGCGCATAAAGTGTTTCGACACAATTTCCGCCTCGAACTCAGGAAAGCAAAAGCTCCGTGTTCCACTCCTTCTTCCCGCAGCCCAAGGCCTACTTCACTTCTCTTTGCGTTTGGACGGTCGCCTGCATTCTGTTCTGGTATTGGGCAGGATGGGACATCGTTACCTCGCTCGGCTTCGCGCCGCTGGCGGAGGGGCAGGAACCGCCGATCGACCTGAGCTTCTTCCTGGTTCCCGACAATCTCGGCTTCTACATCTACTTCCTCATCTGCGTGCTGCTTTTCTGTGGCTTCTGGCATATCCGCGCGGGCAACCATCCCTGGAAGATCTGGTCCATCTGGGGCTCGGCGCTGATCATCTTTTCCACCTATTTCGGCGTGCAGATTTCGGTCGCGATCAACAATTGGCGGCGTCCTTTCGGTGACCTGCTGCAGAATGCGCTTACCAAGCAACCCGGCATAACGGTCTGGAATTTCTACGATCTCATGCTGATCTTTGCGCAGATCGCGTTCCTCAGCATGTTCGTCTCGATCATCACGGATTTCTTCGTCAGCCACTACGTGTTCCGCTGGCGCACGGCGATGAACAATTACTACATGTCGATGTGGGAGAAGGTCCGCCATATCGAAGGCGCCTCGCAGCGTATCCAGGAAGATACGATGCGCTTCGCCACCATTCTTGAAGGCCTGGGCATCATGCTCATCAACTCGGTGATGACGCTGGTGGTGTTCCTGCCGATCCTTTTCTCTCTATCTAGCTATGTTTCCGAGCTGCCGGTGATCGGCGAAGTCGCGCATGCGCTCTTCTGGCTTGCTCTCGGCTGGTCCACCTTCGGCACGCTGCTGCTCGCCTTTGCCGGCATCAAGCTTCCGGGCCTCAACTTCCGCAACCAGCGCGTCGAGGCGGCCTATCGAAAGGAACTGGTTTTCGGCGAGGACCATGAAGACCGGGCCCAGCCGCCGCTCGTCACCGAGCTGTTCTCCAACGTGCGGAAGAATTATTTCCGGATGTATTTCCACTATCTCTATTTCAACGTCGCCCGCTATTTCTACATCCAGGCCGATGCGCTCTTCCTGTTGTTCATGCTGGTTCCGACGATCGTCGCGGGCAAGATCACCTATGGTATCTATCAGCAGATCGCGACCGCCTTCGGCCAGGTCAGCAACTCGTTCCAGTATCTCGTCAATTCCTGGACCACGATCATCGAGCTGCTCTCCATCCACAAGCGTCTCGTGGCCTTCGAGGCGGCTATCGACGACAAGCCGCTGCCGGAGATCGACCAGCGCTACCTGGAGCGCGAGGAGACGGACGGAGAGCTTGCGGCCGACCGGCCCTACTGAGCGGATATTCAAGACAGCACTTTTGGCCGCGCCGGGTTGTCAGTCCGGCGCGGTTTTTCTTTTGAATACGCATCGTGCGTTCCGAAAATCGATTCCGATTTTCGGGCCGAGGCTTGTGGGAAGGGCAGGCAGTCAGGGAGTAGGGAGGAGGTCAATGGTTTGCCTGCCCCGATCGCGGTCAGCGGCGCTGGTTGAGGATTTCCGAGCCCCCAAGGCGCTGCCTTTCACGACCATCACCGGAAACCGAGCCCTTGAACCCAGAAGGATGCCGGTTCGCGAACCCGGTTCCCATCCGATGACCCGATCAGGTTAGGCGAAACGGAGAGTGCGGGGACGAACGGGGAAGGTGAGGAGGCTCAAGTGTTTGAATTCGGGAGAGAATATTTTTTGGAGCGGTGAAGTTCTTCCCCGTTAAGTCCCCTCCCGGCCTCCCGGCCTCCCGGCCTCCCGGCCTCCCGGCCTCCCGGCCTCCCTCCCCACAAGGGGAAGGGAGATATGCCGCGCTGACATCACCCCACAGCACCGCAGTTCTGCAAAGGCCAGTCGTGAAATGGGCGGAAGGTAGGAAACCGGTTCCGCGTGTTTCCCTCCCCCTTGTGGGGAGGGTGGCCGGCAGGCCGGGAGGGGTGACAACGGTGATCTATAGCCCCGACGTCTCTCCCGTACTCTTCCGCTCGCGGATGGCGTCAATCGCCTGCGAATAGGTGACGCAGGAAACATCCTCCATGCCGCAGACTTCCGTCGCCAGCCGTTCCATGGCGCGCCAATAGGCGCCGCCGTTCATTTCCACGAAATGGAGGCCGATCTGAAGTGGAATGCGCTCGCCCTTGTATTGCTTGTCGAAGGCGGCGCGGAAGGCGGAATAGGCGCGCTCCTCGAATTCGGCCGAGCGGCTCGGGTCGTTGATGCCGCCGGAGTGACGGATGAAGAGGTTGTAATCCATCGCGATGATCGGCCGCTGGGAGGGGCCTTCCGGGATCAGGGGCAGGCCGAAGCGCATGACGCCGTTCTTCTCGCTCGGCATGAGCGGACCCTTGGTGACGAGGCTCGCATCGTAGCGGAAGCCCGCCTTCGTCTCCGCCTCGGCGAGCGCCGGGCTTACGGAAAGATAAGGCGCGCGAAAGCCGGTAACGCCGTTTCGGATGAAATCCCGCCAGCCTTCCGGCTCCTCGCCGGCGGCGCCGACATCCGTCCAGGCGCTGGCAAGCGTGTTCGAGAAACTGGAAAATTCCTGCGCCCAGTCGGCGGCGCTCCAGTCCTTGCCATCGAAATGGCCGCAGGTGTGGCTGGCGATGTCATGGCCTTCCAGATGCGCCTGCCAGACATGGCCGAGCCGCAAGCGTGCCTCCTCGGCATCCCTGGCGAAGCCGATATTGGAACGGCCGGGCTTCTGGTGCGGCCCCTGATAGTTCTTCGCCCGCGCCCGCTCGATCACCAGCGAGCAGGAGAGGAAATAGGTGAAATGCGCGTTCGCGCGCCTGGCGAAATCGCGGCTGCGCTGCCACAGCGCATTGTCGCCCGCGCCGTCGAAGGAGATCATCACGAGCTGCTTCGGCTTTTCGGAGGCTTCCGCCGCTGACGTTGCGGCAAGGGAAAGGGCGAGCGGAAGAACGGCGAGGAAAGAACGCATAATCACCAGAATCGATTGTTCCAAAGGTGCGTTTCATGGGGCTGGAATGCGGCGAAGCTTTGAAGAAGCTGCGCAGGAGCAGTATTTTCTGCTACCCGCCGTTGAACAAAATGTCAGAAGCGGATGGAGAGGGGGGACTTACATGTGCGGGAAAATAGGCTAGAAGGCGCTTTTCCCAGTGACGGGTGGGTTCTATAGGCCGACGGGCCGGAGACAGGAATGGCGCACGACAACGACAGCTTTATCCGCGAGGTGAACGAGGAACTTCGTTCCGACCAGGTGAGGAACGCCTGGAAGCGCTACGGGACGATCGTGATCGGCGTCGCGGCGCTCATCGTCCTCGGAACCGCGGGCATGCGCGGCTACGAATACTGGGAAACGCACAATTCCTCGCAATCCGGCGACCGATTCATCGCCGCTCTCAGGCTTGCCTCGGAAGGCAAGAACGACGAGGCGCTTTCCGCCCTCGATGCTATCGCCAAGGACGGCACGGGCTCCTATCCGGTGCTAGCGAAGCTGCGCGCGGCTTCCGTGCAGGCCGACAAGGGCGATGCGGCGGCGGCCGTCACCAGTTTCTCCGAAATCGGCAAGGACAACGGCGCGCCGGCCGCGATCCGCGATCTGGCTCGCCTGCGCGCCGGCTGGCTGCTGATCGACACCGGCACCTATGACCAGGTTTCTGCCGAAGTGGAGGTGCTGACCGGGGAGACCAACGCGCTGCGCAACTCCGCCCGCGAGGCGCTCGGGCTTGCCGCCTTCAAGGCCGGCGATTTCGCCCGCGCCAAGCAGTGGTTCGAGGCGATCGGCAGCGACGCTACCGCACCGCGCAACGTGGCGAGCCGTGCGCAGATCATGCTCGACAATATCGCCGCTTCCGGCAAGGCGCCCTAACTCTTTCAGATAGGGCTTTAAGGAAAACAGGATGAGCTTCACCGTCGCCATCGTCGGACGCCCGAATGTCGGCAAGTCCACGCTCTTCAACCGGCTGGTCGGAAAGAAGCTGGCGCTGGTGGACGACACGCCGGGCGTGACCCGCGACCGCCGGCCGGGCGACGCCAAGCTCATCGACCTGCGCTTCCGCATCGTCGATACGGCCGGTCTCGAAGAGGCGGGGCCGGATACGCTCGAAGGGCGCATGCGCGCTCAAACGGAAGCCGCGATCGACGAGGCCGACCTCACCCTTTTCGTGGTCGACGCCAAGATGGGGCTGACGCCGCTCGACAAGACATTCGGCGAACTCTTGCGCCGCAGCGGCAAGCCGGTGGTGCTGGTCGCCAACAAGTCCGAGGCGCGGGGCTCGGACGCCGGCTTCTACGACGCTTTCACGCTGGGCCTCGGCGAGCCGGTGCCGATTTCGGCGGAGCATGGCGAAGGCATGATCGACCTGCGCGACGCGATCGTCGCAGCGATCGGCGAGGAGAAGGCGTTTCCCGAGCCCGAGGAAGAGGCCGAGACGAACGTGGACGTTCCGGCCTCCGACATCAGCGGCGAGGAAGAGGAAGAAGCCGAACCCGCCTATGATGAGACGAAGCCGTTGCGCGTCGCCATCGTCGGGCGTCCGAATGCCGGCAAATCGACCCTCATCAACCGCTTCCTCGGCGAGGACCGGCTGCTGACCGGGCCGGAGGCGGGGATCACGCGCGACAGCATTTCGGTGGAATGGGACTGGCGCGGCCGCACGATCAAGATGTTCGACACGGCCGGCATGCGCCGCAAGGCGCGCGTGGTCGAGAAGCTCGAAAAGCTTTCGGTCGCCGATGCGCTGCGCGCCATCCGCTTTGCGGAAACCGTGGTGATCATTTTCGACGCGACCATTCCCTTCGAGAAGCAGGATCTGCAGATCGTCGACCTGGTCTTGCGCGAGGGCCGCGCCGCCGTGCTCGCCTTCAACAAGTGGGACCTGGTGGAAGACCCGCAGGCGGTGCTCGCCGACCTGCGCGAAAAGACCGAGCGGCTGTTGCCGCAGGCGCGCGGCATCCGCGCCGTGCCGATCTCCGGCCAGACCGGCTACGGGCTCGACAAGCTGATGCAGAACATCATCGAGACCGACCGGGTGTGGAACAAGCGCATCTCCACCGCCAAGCTCAACCGCTGGCTGGAGGGCGTGCAGGTGCAGCATCCGCCGCCGGCGGTTTCCGGCCGCCGCCTGAGGCTGAAATACATGACCCAGGTAAAGGCGCGGCCGCCGGCCTTCATGATCTCCTGCACGCGCCCCGAGGCGCTGCCGGAATCCTATGTGCGCTACCTGACGAACGGCCTTCGCGCCGATTTCCAGATGCCGGGCGTGCCGATCCGCATCCATTTCAAGGCAAGCGAGAACCCCTTCGAGGGACGGAAGAAGCGGCGGTAGCTGCCTCCTCCCTCAAAGGCGAGTGGGATAGGGGACGGACGATTTAAGTCGTCGTGATCGTAACAGTTGTTGTGATTGTCGTCGTTGTAGTGGTGGCGGGAGGAGCAGCCGCGATACTACGAGGATTGGTGCCTTCCAAAAGAGAGACGTTGTCGATTTCAAGGAAGCGGTCAGGGCTGCCCGGCGCGGCCCTGAAATGAATGACGAGCGGCCCTTCCCAGTTGGTCTCTACCCTGAACGGATGCGTTTCGCTCTGCCATTCCGTGCCCGGCGCCGGATAGATTTTGATGCTCCAATAGGTATCATTGGTGTTCTGCTTCATCACCGATAGCGTTCCGCCAAGCGAGCTGCGCGTGTTGAAGCTGAGGGTATAGGTTTTACCGGATGAGAGCGGGACGGGCTGATATATGGCTTCAGTCTGGTATATCTTGCAGTACTTGTTCCTGATTATAACTTCCTCTTCACCGACGACGCTCGATCCTCCGCTGGTGAAATTCCAGCCAAAATTGCCATCTTCGAAATTACCGTTTCCAATCAAATCCTGAGCCACGATATTCATCTCCAGATCGCTCGATTAAACTTGGATGCATCGACGCCTGATTGTTGCCGGAGGTAAAGTTGCCCATTCGGTTCGCAGCGCCCTCGCCGTGAAGCGCAGGCAGCGGGTTTGGAGCCTCCGCGCCCGTATCCTCGTCCAAAGCTCTAGGATGTTCAACAAATATTTTGCAATCGATGATTGCTTGTTGCGGAAGGTGAGTTGTTCGCCACCAAGGCTTGCATTCCTCCCTCGTTCATGATCGAGTGCGACAATAGTTCGCGGGTCGCAGGAGGGCGTCCCACGACTTGATCCTTGGGAGGAATATTCATGATCACTGTCGGTCTTCTGGCATCCGTCTGTCTTGCCGCTGGCGGCATTGCATTTTTCGCCTGGCGCGACAGCCGGAGCGGTTGAGCCGCAGCGACTGATCTATTCGGTGGTTCTTCCCGTTCAGCCTTGATCAGGCCGGGGCTTCACGCCGCGGAGGGACGCGCGCCCGGAGCCGGCGGCGTCAGGGCGGGACGGCGATCACGCGCAATCATGATATTGGCGAGGAATTGCCGTGACGCTGCTTCCCAGGAGAACTTGTGGGCGAGCCTGCGGGCATCCTCCGGCGAACAGTCGAGCGCGGCGAGGCAGGCCTTGCCCAAGTCGTCGTGGAGCGCGCCGGCGCCGGAATCGTCCTCGATGATATCGATCGGCCCGGTGACGGGGTAGGCTGCCACGGGCACGCCGCTCGCCAATGCTTCCAGGATGGTGTTGCCGAATGTATCGGTCTTCGACGGGAAGACGAAGACGTCGGCCTGGGCGTAGGCGCGGGCGAGATCCTCGCCGGTCTTCATGCCGGTGAAGAGCACGTTCGGATAGCGGTTTTGAAGCTCGGCGCGGGCAGGACCGTCGCCGACCACCACTTTCGAGCCGGGGAGGTCGAGACCGAGAAATGCCGGCAGGTTCTTCTCGACCGCGACGCGGCCGACCGTCATGAAGACGGGACGCGGCAGGCCGAAGGGCCGCTCCTCGCGCTCCATCGGGCGGAACTGCGCCTGATCTATGCCGCGGCTCCAGCGCAGCAGGTTCTTCAATCCCAATTTCGAAAGCTCGCGCTCAAGGCTCGCGGTCGCCACCATGCAGCCGTTGCCGGCATTGTGGAACCAGCGGACGAAGGCGTGCAGGAAGCGGAGCGGGATCGGGAAGCGCGCTGCCACGTATTCGGGGAAGCGGGTGTGGTAGCTGGTGGAGAAGGGCACCTGGTTCTTCAGGCACCAGCGGCGGGCGAGCAGGCCGAGCGGGCCTTCCGTCGCGATATGCACGGCGGTGGGCCGGGATTCCTCGATCGCGTTCGCCACCTGACGGAAGGTCGCGAGTGAAAGCCGGATTTCGGGATAGGTCGGGCAGGGGATGCTCGCGAATTTCTGCGGCGTCACCATGGCGACATCGACGCCCATGCGGGCGAGCTCGCGATTGGTGCTCTCGATCGAGCGCACCACGCCGTTCACCTGGGGATACCAAGCATCCGTCACGATGGTGATCTTCGTCATGGAACGGCCAGCCCGTGATTTGCCGGCCACGACTCACTCGGTTCCGGCGGTTCTGGCGCCTCTATCGGAGAAGATTGTTACAACGTGATGTCAGCGCTCGATGCCCTCGGATTGCGCGCCTTGCCGAATGGTGGGATCATCGAGCGCCATGAGGAGAGGAGGTGGCGATGATCTCGTCCACGGTCGAGCTTCGCAATGTCGCCGGCACCGAGGCGGCCCTGGGCTGGGCGGGAAGCCACACGCTGGTCGTCGACAGGCCGGAGGGGAAGGCCGGCGGCCAGGGCCTCGGCTTCAACGGAGCGCAATTGCTGGCGCTCGCTATCGGCGGCTGCTTCTGCAACGATCTGAGATATGCCGGACATGAAATGGGGATCGCGATCGAGGAGATCGCGGTGGAGGTGACGCTGCAGCTCGACGGCTTCCCGCTGGTGGCGGTGGGCGCCGATCTCGCGGTGAACTGCAAGGCTGCGGATGGCATCGATACGGCAGCGCTGATCGAACAGGCCCGGAGCGTCTGCACTGTAGCGAATTCCGTGATGAGGGGATTTCCGGTTACGTTCCGGACCGGGTAGGCCGCCCGTCTTCTTCTGCTTTTTCTTTTTCGGCCATATCGCTCTCTATGCCCAGGATGAGCTTTCGCAGCAGGCTCGCGAGCTGCTCTCGCTCCCTGGCGTCCAGGGACCGAAGGAACCCGGCCTCGCTCGCCATGTCCGCGCGGAAAGCCTCCTCGGCGCGGGCCGCGCCGGCTTCCGTCAGCGCCACCAGCAGGCTACGGCCGTCGCGCGGCGATTTCTCGCGTCGGATCAGGCCGGCCTTTTCCAGCCGGTCGAGCCTGTGGGTGAGGCCGCCGGACGAGATCATCAGCGAGGAATATATCTCCGTCGGGGTCAGCCGATAGGGCGGGCCGGAGCGGCGGAGCGTCGCGATCACATCGAATTCTCCCCGGTCGAGGTCGAAACCGGCGAATGTCGCCTCGATGCTTGGCCGCACCATGTTTCCCAGCCGGAACGCGCGTCCCAGGATTGCCATCGGCTCGGTGTCGAGATCGGGCAGTTCCCGCGCCCATTGCCGGCGCCGACGGTCGACATGGTCCAGCCCCGCCCGATCCTCTTTTCGCTCCATCATGCCTGCCTCACAGATATTCATTGGGGTGAAACATACACGCTGATTCATTCGGGGCCAATATATCTTGATAGGAAGATAAATATCTTGACGTGAAGATAGTTCGATGGCATATATCTTCTCGTGAAGATAAATCACCGTTCGAGAGAGGGAGGCAAGCCGATGTTCAAGGTGCTACGACACAAGGAACCGCAGCCCGGCCAGAGCCGCACGGTTCGTTTCGAAGGACATGATTTCGGCGCTCAGGTGTCGTTTTTCCTGGTGGATGCGGAACCCGGCCGGGGGGCGGCGCTACATGTGCATCCCTATTCGGAGACCTGGGTCGTCAGGAAAGGCGAAGCCGAGTTCACCATCGGCGATGACAGGATGCGGGGCTATCCGGGCGATATCGTCGTCGCGGCGGCCAATATCCCCCATCGCTTCGAGAACGTCGGGGCGGACCGGCTCGAACTCGTCTGCATCCACCCCTGCGACAGGATCGTGCAGGAACTCGTGTGATACGAAAACTAACTAGCGCAAGTTATTGAGAGGAGAATCGAAATGCCGAAAATGATCTTTCTGAACCTGCCGGTGAAGGACATCGCCGCTTCCACCCGCTTCTACGAGGCGATCGGTTGCCGAAAGAACGAGGAGTTCAGCGACGAGAATTCCGCATCGATGGTGTGGTCCGAGACGATCACGTTCCAGCTGCTGGCGGTCGATTATTTCAAGACCTTTACGACCAAGCCGCTTGCAAACTCACGCGAGACGGTGGGCATGCTGATCGCACTGTCGCGCGACAGCCGCGAGGAGGTGGATGCCATCATCGAAGCCGCGGCGGCTGCCGGAGGCAAGGGCGATATCCGCGAGCCGCAGGACATGGGCTTCATGTATCTGCGCAGTTTCGAGGACCCGGATGGCCATGTCTTCGAGGCGGCGTGGATGGATATGAGCGCAGCCGGGGCCAGCGAGTAGCCGCAGGCGGCATGGATCAGCTTGGCAGCAATGCCGGGTTGATGAGCGCGCCGTGGTGGCCGACGACGACGGCCGCCACCGCCGCTCCGTAAGCCGCGGCGTCTTCCGGGGAAGCGCCGCGCACCAGCCGCGACAGGAAGCCGCCGTTGAAGCTGTCGCCGGCGCTGGTGGTATCCACGACATTCTGGACGCCGACCGCCGGCACATGGCTCGTGCCGCCGCCGAAGCTCAGCGTCGCGCCCTCGGCGCCGTTCTTCACCACCACGTTCTCGACGCCCAGCGCGTGATAGCGGGCGATCGTTTCGGCAATCGTGGCATCGCCGAAATGGGCGGTCTCGTCATCGAAGCTCGGCAGGACGAGATTGGCGGCGCGGGCGCCGGCCTCGATCGTCCTCAGCATGTAATCCTTGCCCGGCCAGAGGCGCGGGCGGATGTTCGGATCGAAGACGACACGTTTTCCCGCGGCGCGGGCGCGGCGCAGCTCCGCCAGCAGGGTTTCGACCGCTTCCGGCGCCAGGATGCCGAGCGTGATGCCCGAGAAATAGAGAATATCAGCCGCCTCCAGCGAGCGGCGCAGATGATCAGCATCATCGGCGAGTTTCTTCGCCGCCGCCGTATCGCGCCAGTAGCTGAAGGTGCGCTCGCCGTTCCTGAGCGTGATGAGATAGAGGCCCGGCGTCCTGCCCTCGATCCTGCGGATCGCTTCCGTGCCGATGCCGCCCGCCTTCATGAAGGTGAGCATTTCGGAGGAGAGGGGATCATCGCCGAGCACGGTGAAATAATCGACCGACCATTCGGCGGGCAGGCAGGCGCGGGCATACCACGCGGTGTTGAAGGTATCGCCGGCAAAGCCCTTGCGCAGCAGGCCTTCGCCCGCCTGAGACAGCTCCACCATGCATTCGCCGATCGATAGAAAACGCCCGCCCAATTCCGTTCCTCCACTCACGCCTTCCAGCCGCAATAGGCCGAACTTTGTGCCAAGGCAAGGGAGGAAGGGCGAGTTGCTTTTGAATTGTCTTTCGCGCCCAGAACTCTAGGTTGGAACAGGCGGAGCAGGAAAGGAGACATCGAGAATGGCGACGGAAGCAGGCAGGCAGGTCGATGCGGATTGGTGGCGCGGCGCGGTCATCTATCAGGTCTATCCACGTTCCTTCCAGGATACGACCGGCGACGGGATTGGCGACATCAAGGGCATTACCGCCAGGCTTCCCCATATCGCCTCGCTCGGCGTCGACGCGATCTGGCTTTCGCCCTTCTTCACCTCGCCCATGGCCGACATGGGCTACGATGTTTCCGACTATTGCAATGTCGATCCGATGTTCGGGACGCTCGCCGATTTCGACGAGATGATGGAGGAGGCCCACCGGCACGGTCTCAAGGTCATCATCGACCAGGTGATCTCCCACACTTCCGACCGCCATCCCTGGTTCATCGAAAGCCGCTCGAGCCGCACCAATCCGAAGGCGGACTGGTATGTCTGGGCCGATCCGAAGCCGGATGGGACGGTGCCGAACAACTGGCTTTCGATCTTCGGCGGGCCGGGCTGGGAATGGGACGGCGTGCGCCGGCAATATTACATGCACAATTTCCTGATCTCGCAGCCCGATCTCAACTTCCACAATCCGGAGGTACAGGACGCGCTGCTGGACACGGTGAGGTTCTGGCTGGACCGGGGGGTGGACGGGTTCCGGCTCGACACCGTGAACTACTATTTCCACGACAAGCAGCTTAGGAACAATCCGCCGATGGTCTACGACGCGGCGACGGCGGGGCTGGAATCCGACACCAATCCCTATTCGATGCAGAACCACCTCTACGACAAGAGTCAGCCGGAGAACATCGAGTTCCTGAAGCGGCTGCGGGCGCTGCTCGACAGCTATGGCGGGCGCGCGACGGTGGGCGAGGTGGGCGACGGACCGCGTTCGCTGACGACGCTCGCCATCTATACCAGCGGCAACGACAAGCTGCACATGTGTTACACCTTCGACCTCTTGGGCCCGGCCTTTTCGGCGGCCTATATCCGGCGGGTGATGTCGACGGTGCACGATATCGTCACCAATGGCTGGGTGTGCTGGGCCTTTTCCAACCATGACGTGGTGCGCCACGTGACCCGCTTTGCCAAGTCGGCGGAGGAGCGCGACCGCGTCGCCAAGCTCTCCATCACGCTGCTGACGGTGCTGCGCGGCTCGATCTGCCTCTACCAGGGCGAAGAACTGGGGCTGGCCGAGGCGGAACTCGCCTTCGAGGACCTGCGCGACCCCTACGGCATCCGCTTCTGGCCGGCCTTCAAGGGGCGCGACGGATGCCGCACGCCGATGCCCTGGGAAAGCGGCGAGCCGCATGCCGGCTTCACGGCGGGCTCGAAGACCTGGCTTCCGGTGCCGCAGGACCATGCGGCCCGCGCCGTGGACACCCAGGAGGAGAGAGACGAATCCGTTCTCCACCATTATCGACGGGCGCTCGCTTTCCGGAAGGGGCATCCGCCGCTGATCGACGGCGACATGACCTTCCTCGACACCCATGGCCAGGACCTGCTCGCCTTCGTACGCGAAAAGGGCGGCGAGAAGCTGCTCTTCGTCTTCAATCTGACCCGCGAGCCGCAGGAATTCCGCCTGCCGGAACGGGTGGCGGATTGCCTGCCGGTGTCGATGCCGGATTTCCCGTCGGTGCTCGAAAAGGGCGTGGTGAAGCTCGATGCGCTCGACGTGTTCTGCGCAAGGGTGTGAGGAGCGACGAGCCGCCATTGCGGAGCGCCCAGGCGCTCACTAGCTGTGAGCGGTTGCCATCCAAGATAAAGCGTATTCCGAGCAGATCATGACGCCTGTTTTCCCGTCCCATTGGAACATCACCGATCCCTCCCTGATCGCCGACACTTTTTCGAGCCGCATCTGGAAAGTCCGACTGGCGGACGGCTCGCCGGCGATCATCAAGGATCTGAAACCCATCGAGGACATTGCCGACGAGCTGCGCGGCGCCGATTACCTCGCGTGGCGCAACGGCAAGGGAGCCGCTCGGCTGCTCGGCCGGGAGAAGA
Organism: Rhizobium moroccans; assembly: GCF_057559155.1. Classification (NCBI taxonomy): domain Bacteria; kingdom Pseudomonadati; phylum Pseudomonadota; class Alphaproteobacteria; order Hyphomicrobiales; family Rhizobiaceae; genus Rhizobium; species Rhizobium moroccans. The sequence goes on from NZ_JBHFJG010000048.1 coordinate 89,713, forward strand.
ACAGCATGCTTCTCGAATATGCCGGCGAGCGCATGCTTTCCCATGTGGTCGCGGACGAAGGGGACAACCAGGCGACGGAGATAGCGGCTGAGCTTGCTGTCGAGCTCCACGCGCCGTCGGGTGAGCCCCTGCCGTCCGCCTTGCTTCCCGTCAGGGATCGCTTCGAGGCACTGTTCGAGCGGGCGCGGCAGGATCAGGCGGCGGGTCTGAAGACCGACTATGTGCAGGCGGCCGCGATCGCCGACCGGCTCTTTTCCGATGCGCGCGACATCACGGGGCTGCACGGCGACCTGCACCACGAGAACATCCTGCTCTCCGAGCGCGGCTGGGTGGTGATCGATCCCGTCGGGCTCGTGGGGGAGGTCGGCTTCGGCGTCGCGAACATGTTCTATGATCCGGCGAGCCGGGATGACCTTTGCCTCGACCCTCAAAGGGTGGCGCAAATGGCGGATGCCTTTTCGCGCGCATTGTCTCTGGACCCGCGCCGCCTGCTCGATCAGGCCTATGCCTATGGCTGCCTCTCGGCGGCCTGGAACGCGGGCGACGGCGGCGGCACTGACGAGGAGCGCCGCGACCTGGCGATCGCAGCCGTCATCCGGCAGGTGCGAAGCGCCGATTACTGAGCGGTTATCCGCAGGCTTGCGCCACGAAGCCGAAGTCCGAGGCGGGCGGCGACGCGCTGCGAGGAGATGTTGCCGCGGTCCGTGCTGTAGAAAAGAGTGCGGGATCGAAGCGAAGGCAGGCGTGACCAGCCGGCGGTCGCCGCCGCGGCGTGGCCTTGCCCCCTGAAGGCCTTGGCCGTTACCAGACCGAGTTCCGCCCCGACATCCGACAGCCGGGCGGCGAACGCGATGGATGCGATTTCACCGCCGGCGATGGCGACGCACCAGGGTTGCCAGAAATCATCCACGCCGTGGAAGCCAAGCTCACGCAGGCTCTCGGGCATCCCGGTCTGAGACAGGGATCGAGCAAGTTCGCGGCCCTCCTCGGAATCGCTGCCGATCAGCCGAGCGCCCGTCGCGTAGGACAGTCCATTCGGCAGTTCGTAGATGAGGCCGAAATTGTGGGCGACCGGAGTGTGGCTCCCCAATAGGGACAGATAGCGTTCGAGATGCTTCGGGTTTGCCGGATGGAGAAATGGGGGCTCGTCGGCCGCCAGGCTTTCCAGTTCGGTGACGATATCGTCGGGCAGATCGGCGTGCAGGCCGAAGACATTTCCTTCCTCGCATCCGGAGAGCCAGAGCCGAGGACCGGGCGAATTGTCCGGATCGTTCTCGCGCTCGATGCGCCCGTCACCCGTCAATCGGAAAAGCGTGCGATAATCGGTTTTCAGCCAGTCGATTCCAAGCATGGCCCTGGGGTCACTACGGCTTGGGCAAGGTCTTGTCGTTCCTGCAGGCCGAAAGCGGTTTTATCTTTCCCGAATAGACCCTGGTGATCCGCTCCTGTTTGGCATTCGTATCCACGACCAGGCAGGCGCAGCCGTAGCCATAGCCGGTGCCGGGCACGTTGGTTTCGACGAATTGCTTGCTGTCGAAATCCGGCGTCTTTTCCGCACCGACCGCATCCGGGCCGGCAGCTTCGGCCTGCGAGGTGATGGTCCAGGTGGCGTCCTTGTCGGTCAGCCAGAGATTGCCGGGCGTCGGCATCTGGTACCAGCCGCATCGGTTTTCGGCGGCATGCAGGCTGCCGGCCGGCAGCCCCAAGACCATTGCCAACAGGAGGGAATGGAACGACTTCGCCATGAATTGGTGCTCCGCGCCGTGTGATCGGCCATTATCCAACGCCAGAAACTGTTCCAAGTCAAAGAGGAGGTTGGGATATGGTGTTCCAAATTTTTCTAATGGCTCCTTCGAGATATCGTCGTTTGTGAGCGTGGAAATGGCAACGTAGACGAAGGCGCATGGGGCGGGGCTCTCACCTCGGCGACACCGCGAACAGACAAGGAAGAAGACAGGATGAAAAGAGAGATAAAAGTCGAATCTGGGGCTGTGACGGCGGCCCTGCTGTCCTTCACCGTCGCGGCGTTCGGCAGTTCCGGTCATGCTCTTGCAGCGAGCGAGGCGGACCGGATTGCCGCCATCGTGGACAAGGCCATCGAGCCGGCGATGAAGGAGCACGGCGTTCCCGGCATGGCGGTCGCCGTCACCATCGATGGCAGGCGCTATTTCAGGAATTACGGCCTCGCTTCGAAGGAAGGGAACATGCCGGTCACGGAAGATACGCTCTTCGAACTCGGCTCTGTCAGCAAGACCTTTACCGCGACGCTCGGCGCCTATGCGCATGTGACCGGAAAGCTGTCGCTGGAGGATCATGCGGGCAAATACATTCCGGAGCTCGAAGGAAGCGCGATCGACAAGGCGACGCTGCTTCACCTCGCCACCTATACGGCCGGCGGGCTGCCGCTGCAGTTTCCCGACGAGGTGGGGACCGACAAGCAGATGCGCGCCTATTTCAAGCGGTGGAAGCCGGCCGCTGCGCCGGGCGAGCAGCGCCGCTATTCCAACCCGAGCATCGGATTTTTCGGGCATATTACCGGGATTGCCATGGGGCGGGATTTCCGGGAGGCGATGGAAGGGGAACTCTTCCCCAAGCTTGGGCTCAGCCACAGCTATATCACGGTGCCGAGCGCGGCGATGAAGGATTATGCCTGGGGTCACAACAAGGCCGGCAAGCCGGTGCGGGTCAATCCCGGCATGTTCGCGGCGGAGGCCTACGGCGTGAAATCCTCGACCTCCGACATGGTACGCTTCGTGGAGGCGAATATCGAGCCGGGCAAGCTCGACGGTGCCGTCGCCCAAGCCGTGGAAGGAACGCATGTCGGCTATTTCCGGGTCGGTGAGATGGTGCAGGGGCTCGGCTGGGAGCAATATCCCTACCCGGTGACATTGGAGCGCCTGCTTGCCGGCAATGCCCAGACCATGGCCATGGACGCCCATGCGGCAAAGGCATTGACGCCCCCGCAGCAGCCGGTGCCCGCAACACTCTACAACAAGACCGGTTCGACGGGCGGCTTCGGCGCTTACGTCGCCTTCGTGCCGGAAGAGAAGATCGGCATCGTCATGCTGGCGAACCGGAACCTTCCGATACCGGCGCGCATCAAGGCCGCGCACGCCATACTGGAGCAGCTTGCCGGGCAGACGGAGTAGCGGCGGCGGAACGATCGCCCTACCTATCCGTTCCACGGGGCACGGGAGCGCCGCCAGGCGGCGTTCCCGTCGAAGCGGTGAGGATCGGCGAACGGGAGGGCCACGATGACCGACGATTTCCACGTCTTCATTCAGAAACGCAAGGAAGCGGCGCGCGCCTATGTCAACGGCGATGCCGGGCCGCTGGAAGAGATCGCCGCCAGGGATTTCCAGGCGAGCTTCTTCCATCCGCGCGGCGCCGTGGTCGAGGGCGCCGAGCAGGTGCTGGCGCGCTATGTCGAGGATGCGGCAAGCTTCAGCACGGGCAGCGAAAGCGACCTGGAGATCATCCACATGGGCCATGACGGCAAGATCGGCTACTGGGTGGGCTATCAGAACGCCACGGCGCGGCTGAAGGGACAGCCCGAACCGGTGCCGATGCGGCTGCGCGTGACCGAGATCTTCCGCCGCGCCGATGGCCAGTGGCAGCTCGTTCACCGCCACGCCGACATGGCGGATAAATCCTGATCTGGACTATCTCCCGTATTTGCGGGCACCCGCCACGCAGAGAATGACCGCCACGGTGACGGCGAACATCAGCGGAGTGACGGTCTCGTTCAGCAAGGTTGCCGCGAGCGCCAGCCCGAAGAACGGCTGCAATAGCTGCAATTGGCCGACGGTGGCGATGCCGCCCTGGGCCAGCCCGCGATACCAGAACACGAAGCCGATCAGCATGCTGAAGAGCGAGACATAGGCAAGGCCCAGCAGGGCGGGAGCCTGGATGCCGGCAAAGGTCGCGGGCATGGTGAAGATGGTTATGAGGACCATCAGCGGCAGAGAGAGCACGAGAGCCCAGGAAATGACCTGCCAGCCGCCGAGTGTGCGCGAGAGCTTCGCGCCTTCGGCATAGCCGAGGCCGCAGACGATGATCGCCGCCAGCATCAGCGCATCGCCGAGCGGCGCGGCGGTGACGCCCTGCGCGAGTGCGAAACCGACGACCAGTGTGCTTCCCAATATGGAAAACAGCCAGAAAGCCGGCTTAGGCCGCTCACCGCCGCGAATGACGCCGAAAATGGCCGTGGCCAGGGGTAACAGGCCGACGAAGACGATGGAATGGGCGGTGGTCACGTGCTGCAGCGCCAGTGCGGTCAACAGCGGAAAGCCGACCACGACGCCCAATGCCACCACCACCAGTGAGGCGATATCGCGCGGGGCGGGGCGTTTCTCCCTGAAGATCAGGACCAGCGCAAGGGCCAGGAGCCCGGCGATCGCCGCCCGCGCGACCGTGAGGAACACCGGATCGAACTGCATGACCGCCACGCGGGTGGCGGGAAGCGATCCGCTGAAGATCACCACGCCGATAAAACCATTGATCCATCCGGCTGCTGCACGGTCCATAGGGCACTCCATCATTACAGCCGTCCTTATCGGCAGGGACGGATGGTTTCGCCAGCCACAGTCTGATACGGTTTCGGCGAACTGTTATGGTGAAGGTGGCAATACAGATGAGCGAAGGCACGCGGGTCGCAATGGTCATGGCGACGATCGGGCAGCGGATTTCGGGGCGCAATCTGACGCCCGGCGCCAAGCTGCCGTCGCTTCGGCAGCTGGCCGTCACGCTGAAGGTCTCGACCTCGACCGTGGTGGAGGCCTATGAGCGCCTGGTGGCCGAAGGGGCGATCGTTTCCAGGCCCGGCTCCGGCTTCTACGTGGCCAACCAGGCGGCGCCGTTTTCGCTTGCCGAGGCGGGGCCGAAGCTCGACCGCGCCGTCGATCCTTTCTGGGTATCCCGGCAGTCGCTGGAGGCGGGTGACGGCGGTCTCAAACCGGGCTGCGGGTGGCTGCCGTCCTCGTGGTTTCCGGAGGAGAGCATTCGCCGGGGGCTCAGAACCCTTTCGCGCGCGAAAAGTCCGGTGCTGGCCGATTACGGCACGCCGCTCGGATTGCCGCCGCTTCGCCAGCTCATTGCCCGGCGCATGGCGGAGCGGGGGATAGAGGCGTCTCCGGATCAGATCATGCTGACCGAATCCGGAACCCAGGCGATCGACCTTCTCTGCCGGTTCTTCCTCGAACCCGGCGATACGGTGCTGGTGGACGACCCGTGCTATTTCAATTTCCATGCCCTGCTCAGGGCCCACCGGGCCAAGATCGTCGGCGTTCCCTACACGCCCTCGGGGCCGAATATCGAGGCTTTCAGCCGGACGGTGAGCGAACACCGGCCCCGCCTCTACATCACGAATTCCGCCATTCACAACCCGACGGGGGCGGTGCTTTCCCCGGTGACGGCGCACCGGGTTCTCAAGCTTGCCGACCAGTTCGGCCTCACCATCATCGAGGACGACATCTTCGCCGATTTCGAGCACACGGCCGCGCCGCGGCTGGCGGCCTTCGACGGCTTGGAGTGCGTCATCCATATCGGCAGCTTTTCCAAGACCCTTTCCGCTTCGGCGCGATGCGGGTTCGTGGCAGCCAGGCCGGAATGGATCGAAGGCCTGACAGACCTCAAGATCGCGACGACCTTCGGCGGGGGAAGGCTGAATGCGGAGCTGGTGCTGAACGTCTTGAGCGACGGCAGCTATCGCAAACACGTGGAGGCTCTTCGGAGCCGCCTTTCCCAGGCGATGTTCGAGGTTTCGGCAAGATTGAGGAGCCTGGGGATAGTTCCCTGGCTGGAGCCTCAGGCAGGCATGTTCCTCTGGTGCCGGCTGCCGGACGATGCCGACGCGGCGGATGTGGCGCGTGCCGCACTGGAAAGGAACATCGTGCTGGCGCCCGGAAACGCTTTCAGCCTGTCGCAATCGGCCGGAAACTTCATGCGCTTCAACGTTTCGCAGACGCTCGATCCGCGCATCTTCGAGGTGCTGCGCCTGGCGCTTCCGCGGGGAAGGGGCTGAAACGAAAAAGCCCGCGAGGATGCTCGCGGGCTTCGCTTGTTCCAGGCAGTAAGGGCCTACGAGAAGTTCAGCTCCCGCTCGCCCTGTTCGTCGCGGATATAGGTCTGCAGGCCGATGCGGTTGAGGATGTTGAGGAAGGGCTTGGGGGGCAGTTCCTCGACATTCGCCATCTTCTTCACGTCCCACTCACCGGTCGCGACCAGCATGGCGGCGGCAACCGGCGGAACGCCGGCGGTGTAGGAGATGCCCTGGGAGCCCACTTCGTTATAGGCTTCCTTGTGGTCCGCGACGTTATAGATGAAGACTTCGCGCTCCTTGCCGTCCTTGATGCCCTTCACGAAATCACCGATGCAGGTCTTGCCCTCGTATTCGGGCGCGAGCGATGCGGGATCGGGCAGGCAGGCCTTGACGACCTTGAGCGGCACGACTTCCGAGCCATCCGCCAGCCTGACCGGCTGCTCGGAGAGGAGGCCGATGTTCTTCAAGACTGTGAAGACGTTGATGTAGTGATCGCCGAAGCCCATCCAGAAGCGCACGTCGGCGCCATCCATGTTCTTGGCGAGCGAATGCACTTCGTCGTGGCCGCAGAGATAGGCGCGGCGGGTGCCGACGACCGGCAGATCGTAATCCTTGCCGATCTCGAACATCTTGTTCACCTGCCACTGGCCCTTCTGCCAGGAATAGACGACACCGGTGAACTCGCGGAAGTTGATTTCCGGATCGAAGTTGGTGGCGAAATACTTGCCGTGGCTGCCGGCGTTGATATCGACGATATCGACGTCGGTCACCTTGTCGAGATAGTCGTCCTTGGCCAGACGCGCATAGGCGTTGACGACGCCCGGATCGAAGCCGGCGCCGAGGATGGCGGTGATGCTCTTTTCCTCGCATTCGGCGGCGCGCTTCCACTCGTAGTTACCGTACCACGGCGGGGTCTCGCAGATCTTGTTCGGTTCTTCGTGGATCGCCGTGTCGATATAGGCGACGCCGGTGTCCATGCAGGCGCGCAAGACCGACATGTTCAAGAAGGCGGTGCCGACATTGATGACGATCTCGGACCTGGTCGACTTGATGAGCGCTTTGGTGGCCTCGATGTTGAGCGCGTCGAGCGCATGGGCTTCCAGCACGCCCGGTTGTTTCATCGCCTTCTTCTCGTGCACGGAGGCGACGATGGCATCGCATTTCGTCCTGGTGCGCGAGGCGATATGGATGTCGCCGAGGACATCGTTGTTCTGGGCGCATTTATGCGCAACCACCTGGGCGACGCCGCCGGCGCCGATGATGAGCACGTTCTTCTTCATGATGGGGACCAACTCCTTATGTCCAATCGTCAGAAGCCTCTTCACGAGAGGCTTTGTTCGTAGTCCGCGTAATCGAATTCACGGACCGTTCTGAGGCTGCCATCCAGTTCCCGGATGGCGATTGCCGGCATTTTCACGCCGTTAAACCAGTTTTTCTTGACCATCGTGTAACCGGCGGCATCCTGGATCGAGATGCGGTCGCCGACCTTCAGTTCTTCGGGGAAGTCGAACTCCCCGAAGATGTCCCCGGCAAGACAGGACTTGCCGCAGACCATGTAACGATGTGGTCCCTGGTTGGGGGAGACCTTTGCGTTCTCACGATAGATCAGAAGATCCAGCATGTGCGCTTCGATGGACGAATCCACCACGACAAGGTCCTTGCCGTTATAGAGCTTGTCGAGCACGGTGACTTCCAGCGTGGTCGACTTGGTGATCGAGGCCTCGCCGGGCTCGAGATAGACCTGCACGCCGTATTTTTCCGAAAAGGCTTTCAGCCGGTCGCAGAAGGCATCGATCGGATAGCCTTCGCCGGTGAAATGGATACCGCCGCCGAGGCTCACCCATTCGGCTTTCTTGAGAAGCGGCCCGAACTTCTCCTCGATCTGGCCGAGCATGCGGTCGAACAGGGCGAAATCGCTGTTCTCGCAGTTGTTGTGGATCATGAAGCCGCTGATCTTGTCCATGACCTTCTCGACCTTGGCGACATCCCATTCGCCGAGCCGGGAGAAGGGCCGGGCGGGATCGGCAAGGTCGAAGCTCGATGAGCTCACCTGCGGGTTGAGGCGCAGTCCGCGAACGATGCCGGAGGCCTTGACCGCAAAGCGCTCGAGCTGGGCGATCGAATTGAAGATGATCTTGTCGGCGTGGCTGATGACCTCGTCGATCTCGTAATCCGCATAGGCGACGCTATAGGCATGCGTCTCCTTGCCGAAGCGCTCATGGCCGAGGCGCACTTCATTCAGCGAGGACGAGGTGGTGCCGTCCATGAAGTCTCGCATGAAATCGAAGACCGACCAGGTGGCGAAACATTTCAGGGCCAGCAGCGCCTTGGCGCCCGATTTCTCGCGGACATAGGCGATCTTCTCCATGTTGCGGAGGAGCTTCGTCTTATCGATCAGGTAATAGGGCGTTTGCAGCATCTCGTCGGCCTTCACGTCTTAGGTGCGGGTTTCGATAGGATGCGGGGGTATTGCCCCACCCGGCCGTCATCTTCAAGACCCGAGAGGGCAAGAATGTCGGATGAGAACGCTGAGCGGTTTATGCTGCGGGCCGCTTTACGGTCCTGTCGCCGCGGCCTTTCAGAAGGCCGGCTATGGAAATGTCTTCATCAAGCTCATCCCAGTGAATGCCGCCGGGGCTGAGTTCGAATTTTTCGCGGTCGCTGGGCTTGGCGAGAAGCAGGCGGGGGAACCAAGCGAGAGGCACCCCGAGGGTGCGGCCGTCGGTGAGCGACACCCACATCGTATCTTCGTCGAATTTCACGTCAGTCGCCGAAATGTTCATGCCATGCCTGCCGAATAAGTACGCGATTGTCGATCACTAACCGGATGATAGCAGAGAGCTCCTTGCTATTGAAGCCTTGGCTATCGGCCACTCCGATGGTCGGCTCCAACCAGATTTTTGCATTGGCTCCGCTGCCGCGAACATGGATGTGAATAGGCTCTCGGGGATCGCCTTCGTTGGAATAGAAAAAGAAATTTAGATTCCCCGAGCGGAAGACACAGGCATTTCGAATCTTGCCCCCCTCCAGGCTTGCGGTGAAACTCAAATCAGCTCGAACCGATCCACATCCACCATGCCCCGGTCTGAAATCTTCAGGTGCGGGATAACGGGGAGCGGCAGGAAGGCGACCTGCAGGAAGGGCTCTTCCAGAGTCGTTCCAAGGGCATAGGCGGCTTTTCTCAAGTGATGCAGCGTGTCGCGCACGGTCTCGTAGGGTTCGAGGCTCATGAGGCCGGCGACGGGTAGGGCGATCTCGCCGGTCACCCTGCCGTCCTCCACCACCACGAAGCCGCCATGGATTTCGGAAAGCCGATTGGCGGCGAGCGCCATGTCGTCCTCGTTGACGCCGACGACGCAGATATTGTGGCTGTCATGTCCGACGGTGGAGGCGATCGCGCCCTTCTTCAGCCCGAAGCCCTGCACGAAACCATTGGCGTGATTGCCGTTCTTTCCGTGGCGCTCGATGACGGCGACCTTGATGATGTCACGGGAAAGATCGACCACGGTCTGGTTGCCGGAGGAGGGTAGCCGGTAGCGGCGATGCTCGGTGATGATCTTTCCGGGCATCACGCCGATCACCGGCGTTTCGCCCTCGGTCGCCGGCACGCCGAAATGCATGGCCTGGACCGGCCGCGCCTTGACGCTGTCGAGGCCGACGGGGCTGACGGCCCCACGCGTCGCGAAGAGTTCGTCCGTCACCTTGCGGCCGGCGGAGAAGACGATCTCCGCCTTGCAGTTTTCAAGGCTGTCGATGACGACAAGATCGGCACGCCAGCCCGGCGCGACGAGGCCGCGGTCGCGCAGACCGAAGGCGCGGGCAGCCGAAATCGAGGCGGCGCGATAGACCGCGAGCGGTTCGACGCCGTCCGCGATCGCCGTGCGGATCATGTAATCGAGGTGACCCTGCTCGGCGATGTCGAGCGGATTGCGGTCGTCGGTGCAGAGCGCGATGAAGGGCGACAGCCGCTCCGTGATGATTGGCATCAGCGCGTGAAGGTCCTTGGAGACGGAGCCCTCGCGGACGAGGATGTGCATGCCCTTGCGGATCTTTTCGAGCGCCTCTTCAGCCGTCGTGCATTCGTGCTCGGTGCGGATGCCGGCGGCGAGATAGCCGTTGAGGTCCTTGCCGGAGAGGAGTGGGGCGTGACCGTCGATATGGTCGCCGTAGAAGGCTTCGAGCTTGGCGAGGCAGACCGGGTCCTTATGGATGACGCCGGGGAAATTCATGAACTCGGCAAGGCCGATGACCTTCGGATGATCGCGGTAGGGCAGGAGCTTTTCGATGGGCAGATCGGCGCCCGCCGTCTCCAGATGCGTGGCCGGCACGCAGGAGGAAAGTTGAACGCGGATGTCCATGATAGTTTCGAGCGCGGAATCGAGGAAAAATTCGATGCCCTCGGTACCGATGACATTGGCAATCTCATGCGGATCGCAGATCGCAGTCGTCACGCCATAGGGGAGCACGCAGCGGTCGAATTCATGCGGGGTGACCAGCGAGCTTTCGATATGCAGATGCGTGTCGATGAAGCCAGGCACGACGATCCTGCCGGAAATGTCGATTTCGGTCTTGCCGGAATAGCTGCCGCAGGTGCCGACGATGCGGTCGCCGGAGATGGCAATGTCGGAGGCGACCAGTTCGCCGGTGACGAGATCGAAGAACTTGCCACCCTTCAGGACGATATCCGCCGGTTCGCGGCCGGTGCCCTGGTCGATGAGGGTTTCAAGTCGGGTGTTCATGGCGTCTTTCCTGTTTTTCGATTCTCCCCAGTCTAGGAAGGAAAAGACCTGAGTTGAAGATCAGCGATCGCTGATTTCCGACTTGGCAGCGGCAGGCCGAAGAAAAATCAGAAGTTGCATCGGCGCATCTTCTCCGCGCTGCGGCTCTTCGCTATGGCTTTTCGAAATTGGGCGCAGGGGGAAACTTTATGAAAAATCTGGCCGCATTTGCCTTGGCGGTGTTTGTCTTGGCCGGCTGCAATACAAAAAAGGACGCTATGGTGGCGCTCCATACGGACGCTCAGGGAAAATTGAGCCGGGTCGTCGTGGTGAGATCGACGGGCGACAAGACGGCCGACGACCTCGTAAAAAGAGCCGCGATAAAACAATTCCGGCGGCAGGTTCCCGAGCCGAAGAAGAACGGGAGTTACCGAGTGCCTGCAAAGGTCGAACTGCCGCCCGCGCCGTATTGGCAATGAACGTTACGTGATCGCATCCGGAAGGCAGAACGGGCGCCCGAGGGCGCCCGTCG
>NZ_JBHFJG010000048.1:101022-121550 GCF_057559155.1 Rhizobium moroccans
GCCCCCGTCGATGCTTTGACTATTCGAGGGAGACGATCTTGCCGTCTTCCCACTTGAAGAGCGAGAAGGCGGGTGAGGAAAGATCGCCGGTCTCGCCGTAGGTGAGATCGCCGATCGACGTCTTGATCGGTTCGCCCGACTTCAGAGCCGTTGCGACGGCTTCCGAGTCATCCGCCTTGCCGGCCTTCTCGATGCCGGCCTTGAGCACTTCAACGGCCGCATAGGCGTTGAGCGTGAAAGCTTCCGCCGGAATGTTGCGGGCGGTGAGCGCATCGACAGCACCCTTGGAAGCCGGGTTCTTGGTGGCGTCCGAGGCATTGGTGAAGATGGTTCCGGCGGCCGCGCTGGTGCCGATATTCCAGAACTCGGTATTGGAGAGGCCTTCGCCGCCGATGATCGTCGCCTTCACGCCGAGATCGGAGAGCTGGCGGGCGAGCAGGCCACCTTCGGGGTGATAGCCGCCGAAGTAGACGACTTCGATGTTTTCGGATTTCAGGCGGGTGGTGAGTGCGCTGTAATCCTTGTCGCCCACGGTCACGGAATCGTTGATGACCTCGGTCACGCCGCCGGCATTCAGGACGGCCTTGAAGGCATCGGCCAGGCCTTTGCCGTAGGCGCCCTTGTCGTTGATGATCGCGACGCGCTTGTCCTTGAGATTTTCCAGCACGTATTTGGCGGCGACTTCTGCCTGCTGGTCATCGCGGCCGCAGGTGCGCAGCACATTGGCGAGGCCGCGGGTGGTGAGCGCGGGCGTGGTCGCCGTCGGCGTCACCATCAGCACGCCGTTTTCAGCGAAGACATCGGAAGCCGGCATGGCGACGCCCGAGGTAACCGGACCGACGACGAAGCGAATGCCTTCGCCGACGAGCTGGTTGGCGGCCGAAACGCCCTGCTTGGGCTCGCCGGCGTCATCGGCGATCTTGAGCACGACCTGCTCGCCCAGAATGCCGCCGTTCTTGTTGATTTCCGCAACCGCGGTTTCGGCGCCGTTCTTGACCTGGTCGCCATAGGCGGCGACCGGTCCGGTCAGCGGCGCGACGAGGCCGATGACGATTTCCGCATGAGCGAGCGGCGCGAATGCAAGAGAAGCGAGGGTGGTGGCCGCCAGAAGCGTCTTGAGATTCATTTCGTCCTCCTTGGATGGGTCCTTGACCCGCCGGGCGCGCCGCTCTGAAAAAAGTTCAGGCGATGCGCCCTAAGTTCTTGTTTTTGTACATGCCCTGCTCGGAAAACGGCTTGCGCTTTCCATGACACATATCCGTCCGGTCAAGTTTGACTTCGAGCGGAACGAAACATTCTTAGGAACTTAGCTGCGATTCCGCAAGAAGTTCGCAGAACGGGACCCGTTTTTGCTAAATTTTGCAAAGAACGGGCCTCGAAAACGCGATTCAAATGCCGTTCGTAAGAATTTCGCGCAGTTTCCCGAAGATTTCGTCGATGTGGTGCTTCTCGACGATCAGCGGCGGCGACATGGCGATGGTGTCGCCCGTCGTGCGGATCAGCAATCCGTCCTCATAGGCCTTCAGGAAAGCGGAGAAGGCGCGCTTGGTCGGCTCGCCGGCGATCGGGTCCAGCTCGATCGCGCCGATCAGGCCGATGTTGCGAACGTCGATGACGTTCGGCACGTCCTTCAGCGAATGCAGGCCTTCTTCCCAATAGGGGGCGATCTCCTTGGCGCGCTCGAACAGCCCTTCTTCCTTGTAGGTCTCGAGCGTCGCGAGCCCGGCCGCAGAAGCGATCGGATTGCCCGAATAGGTATAGCCGTGGAAGAACTCGATGAGATGTTCCGGGCCGTTCATGAAGGCGTCGTGGATTTCGGAGGTGACGAGGACCGCGCCCATGGGGATCACACCGTTGGTGAGGCCCTTGGCGGTGGTCATGATATCGGGCGTCACGCCGAAATACTGCGCGGCGAAGGGTTCGCCCAGACGGCCGAAGCCGGTGATGACCTCGTCGAAGATCAGCAGGATGCCGTGCTTGGTGCAGATATCGCGCAGTTTCTGGAGATAGCCCTTTGGCGGGATCAGCACGCCGGTGGAGCCGGCGACGGGCTCGACGATGACGGCGGCGACGGTCGAAGCGTCGTGGAGCGTGACGATCCGCTCCAGTTCGGAGGCGAGATCGGCGCCATGTTCCGGCTCGCCGCGGGTGAAGGCGTTCTTGCCGGGAAGATGCGTGTGCGGCAGGTGATCGACGCCGGTCAGCAGCGTGCCGAACATCTTGCGGTTGGCGACGATGCCGCCGACGGAAATGCCGCCGAAATTGACGCCGTGATAGCCGCGCTCGCGGCCGATCAGACGGAAGCGGGAACCGTTGCCCTTGGCGCGGTGATAGGCAAGCGCCACCTTGAGCGCCGTATCCACCGATTCCGAGCCGGAATTGGTGTAGAGCACGTGGTTAAGGCCTTCCGGCGCGATATCGACCAGGCGATTGGCAAGCTCGAAGGCCTTCGGATGGCCGAGCTGGAAGGCGGGCGCATAGTCGAGTTCGCCCGCCTGTTCGCGGATCGCCTCGGTGATCTTCGGGCGGCAGTGCCCGGCATTCACGCACCAGAGGCCCGCCGTCGCATCGAGTACCTGGCGGCCGTCATGGGTGGTATAGTGCATGTCCTTGGCGCTCACGAAGAGGCGCGGTTCCTTCTTGAACTGGCGGTTTGCCGTAAACGGCATCCAGAACGCCCTGAGATCATTGGGCGTGGTGTTGAGGCGGTTGGACATGCTGTTCTCCGTAGCCCTTCCGGGGAGGGCATTTCCCCCATCAGCCGCTGCGCGCGGTTTTGACTATACGGTCAAATTATCAGCGGCTTTCGGGCCGTCAACCGGACAAATTGCGAAGTTTCCGGGAGAAAAAGCGGCATGCGCCGCGGGCAAACCCGTGGGATAAGACCGAACGGGGAGACAAAAGACAACGGCCTCCGGCAACGCGTGCCGGAGGCCGTTCTACAGGATGGGCGCTTGCCTTACCAAGCGGCGGTCAGGCCGCCTCGGATTTCTTCTGCTCAGGCGCGCAATAAATCTCTTCGAGCGTCCGAAGTATCTTCAACACCGGTTCCGATGAGCTGGAGTAATAGATCGTCTGGGCGTCACGCCGGGTCTTCACCAGCTTCTGCGCGCGCAGCTTGGAAAGGTGCTGCGACAGCGCGGACTGGCTCAGGCCGACCCGGGTTGCCAGAGCGCCGACTGCAACCTCGCCCTGTACCAGGCAGCAGAGAATCATCAGCCTTTTCGGATTCGCCATAGCAGACAACAGGCCAGCAGCGGCCGTCGAATGCTCGGATAGTGTCATGGTGTCCATATGTTTGTTCTTCCCCTAGAAGCGGGCACCCGCTTCAAAAATCGCCCCAGCCTGAACGGGCAAAAAGTTAACAGGAGGCGGCTTGGGTTGTACATCCCTAATTTTCGGGTAATGGTATTACTTTAGCGACATTTGAAATACAATCAAAGACAATTCCTGGTGAAGCGGCGGGGGTTGCGAACTCGTGCCTGAAGTGCAGATCGCCGCCGACGAGATCGACGCCGGACCGGTCGACACCCGCGAAGCGCCAGGGCCTTCCCTTTTCAGCTCCCCATTGTTCGGCACACAGGGCGGCGGCTTCCGCCATCTCCTTCAAGCGGTCCTGCAATTCCAGCCATTCCCGGCCGTTTCCCGGCTCCTCGATCAGCAGATCGGAGCCTGCCAGAACGTAGGCGCGCCCGAAGCCGCCGTTCAAGGAAGCGGTTTGCGGGAGCAGGCGGAAGAAGCGGAAATCCGGAAAATCCACATAGAGGGAGGCTTTCGGGTGCCGGCCCAGGAAGCGGTGGCGGATGCGGGCATGATCCTCCGTGTCGCGCTCGACGGTGTCGGCACGGCATTGGAGGGTGATTCTCGGGTGCGCCAGCGGATCGCCCTTGCCGGGCTCCCCGGCCAGCAGCGAGCAGCGCGGATCGGCGGCGAGCCCCTTGGTATGGCCGGAAAGCGCGGAAACCAGGATCACCGGCACGCCGTCGAAATCCGTGGCCGTGAGCGCGCGGCTGACGGAGGGAAAGCCGGTTTCGGGATCGATGACGCCAAGCGCCATGAAGCGCGCGCCGCGCACCAGCAGGCGCGCCAGACGGCGAGCCTCGTCGTCGGTTTCGCGCAGGACCTGCGGTTTGTCTGCCATCAGTCGCTTCCTGAATGTAACAGGGCCGATCGCTCGGCGCCTCTCAAGCGGCGTGGATAGCACCGGCCGGGGCAGGGGGGAAGCCGAACCTCCTTCGATCTCAGCGCCGTCGGTGGCGCGTGAGGCCCGCGATGATCTCCTCGGCGGAAATGGTGCCCACGACCGAACCGTTATCGACCACGCCGACGGCGCCCGGCTGGCGCGAAAGCGCATCCAGGATATCGACGAGCGGTGTGTCGCGCCGCGCGGTTGCCGTGACGCCGGCGGCGCCGGAGGCACTGGTGACGCCGGCGCGCATGACGTCTCCGGCGGTCAGCATGCTGATCGGGTTCATGTGTTGCACGAAATCGGCGACATACTGGTCGGCGGGCGCCCGGACGATTTCCTGCGGCGTGCCGCACTGGATGATGCGCCCGCTCTCCATGATGGCGATGCGGTTGCCGATCCGGAAGGCTTCGTCGAGATCGTGACTGACGAAGAGGATGGTCTTCTTCAGACGCCGCTGGAATTCAAGGAGTTCATCCTGAAGGCGGGTGCGAATGAGGGGATCGAGCGCGGAGAAAGGCTCGTCCATGAGCAGGATGGGCGCGCCGGTGGCGAAGGCGCGGGCAAGGCCGACGCGCTGCTGCATGCCGCCTGAAAGCTCGCCCACCTTGCGGCCGGACCATTGCGTTAGGTTGACCAGTTCGAGCTGTTCGCCGACACGCGTCTTTCGTTCCGCGTCGGAGACGCCCGCCAGTTCAAGGCCGAAGCCGACGTTTTCCGCGACCGTGCGCCAGGGCAGGAGCCCGAACTGCTGGAACACCATGGATACGGTATGCATGCGCAGGTGGCGCAGCGCCTTGGCGCTTGCCTTGTAGGGATCGACCGGGCCGGAGGGCGTTGAAACGCTGACGCTGCCGCGAACGACCGGGGCGAGCCCGTTGACGGCGCGCAGCAGGGTCGATTTGCCGGAACCGGAAAGGCCCATCAGCACCAGGATTTCGCCTTCCCGGATGGAGAGCGAGGCATTTGCGACGCCGAGCACGATGCCGGTGGCGGCGCTGATCTCGTCGCGGGTCTTGCCCTGGTCCACCAGCGGGAGCGCCTGTTCCGGATTGTTGCCGAAGACGATATCGACATTGCCGAAGGTCACCGCGTCGCTCATGCGCCTTCTCCCTTCGATGTGCGGAACATCCGGTCGAGGATGATCGCCAGGATGACGATGCACAGCCCCGCCTCGAAGCCGCGGGCGATGTTGACGGTGTTGAGCGCGCGTACCACGGGCACGCCGAGACCGTTGGCGCCGACGAGCGCGGCGATGACCACCATAGACAAGGAGAGCATGATGGTCTGCGTGAGACCCGCCATGATCTGCGGCATGGCAAAGGGCAGTTCCACCTTCCGCAGCACCTGGCCGGGCGTGGCGCCGAAGGCAACCGCCGCCTCAGTAAGTGCCTCCGGTGTGGAGACGATGCCGAGGCGGGTGAGGCGGATCGGCGCGGCGATGGCGAAGATCGCGGTGGCGATCAGGCCCGGCACCATGCCGAGGCCGAAGAGGATGAGGGCGGGGATCAGGTAGACGAAGGTCGGGATCGTCTGCATGAGATCGAGGATCGGCCTCATGATCCCGTAGATCCATTCGCGGCGAGCGGCCGCGATGCCGAGGGGCACGCCGACCGCCATGCAGACGGCGGTCGAGGCGAGCACCAGCGCCAGTGTCTCCGTCGTCTCCTTCCAGTAACCCTGGTTGATGATGACGAGCAGGCCGAAGAAGGTGAAGAGCGCTGCGCCCACGGAGCGGCGCAGCAGCCAGGAGAGGCCTGTCATCAGCACCACGACGATCAGCGGATGCGGAAACTGCAGGATGAAGAGCAGGCCATTGATGACGGCGGACAGGACCGACGACAGCCAGTCGAAGAACCAGTCGCCGTTCGCCGTCAGCCAATCCACGAAGGACTTGGCCCAGGGCCCGATGGGAATGCGGTATTCGGTCAGCCAATTCACTGAAGACACGTCCGCTCAAGAAAGGAAGATAGGGCGAGGGTCCGGGGCGGTGGCCGCCCGGGCATTCGATCGGCCGTCAGAGGCCGAGTTTGGACTTGACGGCGGCAAGGCCGTCCTGGCCATCGCGGGTGGTGACGCCGGCAAGCCAGGGCTCGACGGCCGAGCCGTTGGCCTTCAGCCATTCGGTGGCGGCCGCTTCCGGCTCCTTGCCGTCGTTCAATATGCCGCCCATGATTTCGTTTTCCATGGGGAGCGAGAACTTCAGGTTCTTGATGAACGTGCCGACATTCGGACACTCTTCGGTGTAGCCGGCGCGGACATTGGTATAGACCTCGGCGCCGCCGAAATTCGGTCCGAAGACCTCATCGCCGCCGGAAAGATAGGTGAGCTTGAAATTGGCGTTCATCGGATGGGGCTCCCAGCCGAGGAAGACCACCGGCTCGCCGCTCTTGTCGGCGCGCGCCACCTGAGCCAGCATGCCCTGCTCGGAGGATTCCACCACTTCGAAATCGCCGAGATTGAAAGTGCCCTTTTCCACCATGTCGAGAATCAGCCGGTTGCCGTCATTGCCCGGCTCGATGCCGTAGATCTTGCCGCCGAGCTCTTCCTTATGGGCGGCGATATCCTTGAAGTCCTTGATGCCGAGTTCGGCACCCTTGGCATTGGTGGCGAGCGTATATTTCGCGCCGACCAGATTGGGGCCGTAGGACTCGACAGACTTGTCGTTGAGATAGGGGCGCACATCCGCTTCCTGCGTCGGCATCCAGTTGCCGAGGAAGACGTCGATATCCTTGTTTTTCAGGGAGCTGTAGGTGACCGGCACGGAAAGAACCTTCACGTCGGTCTCGTAGCCGAGAGCCTTCAGAAGCGCCGTCGCCGTGGCCGTCGTCGCCGTGATATCGGTCCAGCCGACATCCGAGAACCGGACGGAGCCGCAAGCTTCCGGTTCCGCTGCAGACGCGGCGCCGCCCAGGACCAGGGCGGAGACGGCGGCTGCGAGCGTGATCTTCAACGTTTTCGTCATGCGCATGATGCGGCTCCCTTTTTTATGTTCCCTGGCCATTATCAATATATGCTGAAATCAGGCAAGCGCGCGCATTCGCGGCGTGCGATCACTGCGATTTGCGACATTTTCGATGATCGGCCTATTGGGGGATGAGGTCGAGCGGAAATCTGTGGTTATCGCCACAAGCTTCTTTTCTCCCTGCCCAGCGCGTTTCAGAAGACGGACATGGCCAAGCTCTATTTCCATTACGCGACGATGAATGCAGGCAAGTCCACCATGCTCCTGCAGGCATCCTACAATTACCAGGAGCGCGGGATGCGCACCGCGATCTTCATCGCGGCTGTTGACGACCGGGCAGGCGCCGGCCGTGTCGCCTCGCGGATCGGGCTTTCCTCCGACGCCACTCCCTTCAAGGCGGCCGACAACCTGTTCGAGATCATCGCCGGCATGCACAATGAGGAGCCGATCGCCTGCGTTTTCGTGGACGAGGCGCAGTTCCTTTCTCCCGAACAGGTATGGCAGCTTGCGCGAATCACCGACCGGATCGGCATACCGGTGATGGCCTACGGGCTGCGGACGGATTTCCAGGGGAAACTCTTTCCGGGCTCGCTGGAACTGTTGGCGATCGCCGACGAGCTGCGCGAGGTGCGCACCATTTGCTTTTGCGGGCGCAAGGCCACCATGGTGGTGCGGGTCGACGAAGCGGGCGAGGTGGTGCGCGAAGGCGCCCAGGTGGAGGTGGGCGGCAACGAGAAATATGTCTCGCTCTGCCGGCGCCATTGGGAAGAGAAGATGCGCTGCGACTGAGCGGCTCGGCGGAAAAATCGCCGTGGCAAATTCCCGAAACGGCTTTATCTATTGGCCGAGAGGACGAGGGGCATGGCAGGGCAATCGGCGGGCGACAGCGAGATCGAGGCTATCGGCGAGCTTCTCGCCGGAGTGCGCGAGGCTGTGGGCCAATCCGCGTCGGCGTTTGCCAAGGCCGCCGACAAGTTCCGCGTGGCGGACGAGGCGATGCTTGCCGCCGAGGAGGGGCGCATTGCCGAAATCCTGAAGCATGAACGGGAGGCCGAAGCGCGGCTTGCCCGGCTGACCGCCCGGCTTTCCCATATTCTGGACCGGAGCCTTGCCGCTTACGAAAACCGCGATACGCCGAACCGCTACGAACGGTATCTCGCAATCCTTTCCCCGAACGCCGCGCACCGCGCGCGGGAGAGGCGCTGGCGGCAGCTTTCGCTGGAGCACGGGATCGAGACATGTCTTGCCGAGCTGGACATGCTCTTCGGGCTGGTTGAGGAGCATCGACAATTCCTCATCGAACGCCGGAACGCTTCCGAAGCGGACTTGACCCGCTTCATCGACCGCCGCGGCGAAGCGCTGGAAGCCCTGCTGCAGGCGGATGAGGATGCCGGCTCAAGGCCGCAGGCAGCCGCCGTCTTCGCCCGGTTCGCCGGGCTGTTCCAGAGCTTTCTCGACGCCGTGAATGAAAGCATGGGCGCGGCCAATGTGCTCATCAACAAGCTTACGATCGAAACGGAGCGCGCCCTGGTGCTTCGGGACGCTCTGCGGCCGGCCGCGAATCAGACCTTGCCATCTTCGACAGGGGCCGCCGGCTCGTGGCCGCATATCGTGCCGCTCGTGGCGCTTTCGGAAAAAGGCATGCTTTCGATCGGCGAGATCGAGCGCCGACGAAACCTGATCGATCAGGCTTTTCACAGCCGTTTCGACGCCTGCCTCGACAAGCTTACCTCGACAAGGGCGTCGCGGCCCATTACCTGAAGGTGCAGGACCAACCAGGGGCAATCCATGCTGGATTCGATAAAGCAGTTTTTCGGACGGGTTTTCGAGGCGATCGGACGAGGGTTCGGGCTGCTGTTCGCATGGCTCGGCTGGCCTTTCCTGGCGGCGCGCGGGTGGTATGCCCGGCGGCACTGGATGGTGAAGGGGCCGATCCTGGCGGCGCTCGTGCTGCTCGTCGGCCTTTACGGCTATTTCTTCGTCCAGACCCAGATCTGGACGGGCTTCAACCCGAACTTCGTCGAGAACTACCGCTTTTCGGAACGAACGGTGCCCGCCGGGCTGGAGCTGACGACACCGGCTCCGGCAAGCCCGGACGCACCGGCCGCCGCAACGCCCGCGGCCAAGCAGTGCCAATCCTCCGGGATCGTCGACGTGGTGGCGGACCTCACCGACGTCAACGTCAACCAGAATGCCTGGATATCCTCGATGGTACTCTACCGGCTGGGCTTCTTCGGCATCGACTGGGATAATACGCCCTTCCTCGACAACAAGGCCTCCTTCCAGCGCGGCGTAAACCAGGTGGTGCGCCGCACCGCCGTGGAGCTTGTCGATACGCTCGGCCGCGTGCGGGGTACGTCGGGGGTCAACAAGGACCTGCAGGATGCGCGCGGCAACCTGCAGTTCGACGAATATTCCTGGTATTTCGGGCTTGATCCGTTCGGGCCGAAGACGCCGACGCCGAGCTACTACCGCAGCGCCATAGAGCAGCTTCGCAAGTTCAACCGCGATCTCGCCACCTGCAACGCCACCTTCGACAGCCGCGCCGACAACCTCATCCAGTTCATCGACCGGATCGCCAACGATCTCGGCGGAACCTCGGCCATCCTGCGGGAGCGCTCCGAGCATTACAATGGCGGTTGGTTCGATACCCGCGCCGACGACCGCTTCTGGTTCGCTTACGGCCAGCTCTACGGGTATTACGCGGTGCTTTCGGCGGCAGGCGCCGATTTCAGCCAGGTCATTCGCGAGCGCAATCTTGGCCCGCTCTGGACCGAGACGCTGGCGCAGTTCCAGGCGGCGCTGCGCATCCAGCCGGCGATCATCTCGAACGGCCGGGAGGACGGCTGGATCATGCCGACGCATCTTGCGACCATGGGCTTCTACATCCTGCGCGCCCGGTCAAACCTGGTGGAAGTGCGCTCCGTGCTGGATCGATAGGTTGACGGAGCCGGGAGCCGGGTGCGTGCTGCATCCGGCCCCGGCGCTCGCTCAATCATCCATCGGCGCGTCATCCAGGAAGAAGCTGACGCCCGGCCGCCGCTCGAAGAATTCGTAGGTGATGCCGACGACCTCTCCGGCGGTGCCGGGCCTTTCCCGGTACTTGCCGACCGTGCGGACGTATTTGTAACCGTCTGCATTGTTCCTGACCCGGTAGATATTGTGGTAGGTCAGCCGGCCGGCGCTTGCCCGCTCGAAGGTTTCCATCAGGAGCGGCATGTCGTCGGGATGGATGCGCGCGCCGACGGCCACGAGATTCATCGGGCCGTCATGCGGATCGAGACCGAAGATGTGACTGATGTCCTCGGTGCCGAAGAGGTGGCCGCTATCGATATCGAAGCGCCAGAAGCCGAACGGCCGGAACGCCGTGGCAAGTTCCACAACCTCCGCATCGCTCAAACCGACAGCTTCATTCTGTCTGTTCTTTGTTCCCCGGGTGAACTCAAGCCATAATGGCAATCGATATCTCCCCATCGGCCGGGGTATACTTCCCCGATCCTTATACGATCAGTTTCAACCTGATCGCCTTTGCTACCAATTGCGTGCGATTCACGCAATCCATCTTCTTGATCGCATTGGTCATATAGGCATTCACCGTATGATCGGAGAGCGACAGGATACGGCCGATCTCAACGGAAGTCTTCCCTTGCGCGGTCCAGCGGACGACTTCGAGTTCGCGGCTGCTCAACAGGCCCGAAACATTCGCGCGGCTGCTGCGGCGAATCCGATCGAAAACATCGAAGGCCTGCAGGGAGAGCATGGTGAGCTCGTTGATTTCCACCTGCCTCGGAAGCCGGCGAGACCCGGCGAAATGCAGCGCGAAACGCTCGCCGTCCACCGAGGTCAGCCCCATTGCGAGATGCGTGGGCATGCCGAAGCGGTGCTGCAGTTCGACTATCGGCTCCGGAATGGCGAGATCGTCATTCTTCTCGTCGATCGACCAGCAGAAGGGGACGCCGGATTCTGTGAGCCTGCGGACGGCCGGCGACCTGCGCAGCAAGCGCTGACGGTCGAATTCCTTCAGATAATCTTCCGGGAGGTTCGTCTCGATGAGCAGCGGAGACAACAGCATCTCATCACGGCGCGGCGCCTTGAATACCGTTACGTGATCGAACGAGAATTCAAAAGCTATCCGCTTCCAAGCAGCAAGTATGCCGACCCGGGAGTCGGCAGCGGAAATCTCGCTGCTGAGGATCGTCTGCCGTTCGAGGGATATCATCTAGCCTAAAACTGATATGCATTTATGTTATCCTTAACAAATATATTATTTGTCCCCGATAGCCAGCGGAATTTACCTTAGAACTGCAGGCTCCACGAAATTGTGATAAATAATCACCTTTGATTTTGCCGCCAACAGCTTCGGGATCGTCCTGGTCATTTTCCGTTTGATCCATCTTCTGGCGAAGCAGTCAGAAAAAAAGCCCGGCATGGCAGGGCTTTACAGCTTTAAAGAATATCGGAAGAGCTAGATTTTGTCGGCGTCCTTGCTGCCCTTGGCCTTCGCCATGATTTGTTCCAGCCAGCCGAGCATGACGGCGGAAACCACGAAGGCGAGGTGTATGATGGTGTACCACATCAGCTTCGCATCGCTGTACTGGTTGGCATTGAGGAAGATCTGCAGCAGGTGGATCGAAGAGATCGCCACGATCGAGGAGGCGACCTTGATCTTCAGGCTGCCGGCATCGAGCTTGCCGAGGAAGGAAACGTCGGCTTCCGTCTCGTCGAAGCGGCTGACGAAGTTCTCGTATCCCGAGATCATCACCATCACGATGAGGCTTGCGACGAGTGCGGCATCGATGAGGCCGAGCATGGCGAGGATCATATCGGCCTCGTCGGCCGAGAACACGTTCTGCGCCACCTTCACGAATTTCAGTGCGAAGGACAGCGCATAGACAGCCAGCGCCGCCACGAGGCCGAGATAGAAGGCGACAAGAATCCAGCGGCTTGAAAGAATGATCTTCTCGACCAGCAGTTCCAGCGATTTCATCGATTTTCCCTTGTTGATGTCATGCAAGCCCTCGTTTTCGGGGCCGCAGCCTCTTAATCGGCGATCGTGACGGGGGCAAGACATGGCCGGCAACGCAAAACGCCGCATCGGAGGAGATGCAGCGTTCGGCTTTGCATGAAGAAGCTGCTTAGAACTTCTTGGTGATGGATACGCGGAAGGAACGTCCGGCTTCGCTGTAGAAATCGCGGCTTGCAAGCGAGGTGCTGTCCGGCACGCTGACAGCGTCCCAATACTTCTTGTCGAAGATGTTGAAGACGCCGGCCTGTACCTTGAGGCCGGAGACGTCGATATCGCCGATCCGCTCGGGGGCCCACCAGATGGTGGCGTCTACGATGCCGTAGCCGGGGGCCTTGAAGCCGGTGCCGCTCACCTTGTTTCGGGCGCCCGCCATGGTCAGCGAGACGTCGGTTCCCCAGGTCTCGGTGAAATAGCCGAGCCCAACGATGGCGCGCAGCGGAGCCACGGAATTCAGGTATTCGTCCGTATCGGTGTTCTTGCCATGGGTCCAGGCGAGCGAACCCCAGGTGCGCCAATTCTCCTGGAAACGCCACTCGCCGCTGAGCTCGATGCCGTAGATCTGCACCCGATCGAGGTTGTCATAGCTGGTCACGCCGCCGATCGGATATTCGCCGCCAGGAGGGGCGAGCATCACCGTGTCGATGAAGTTACGGTAGTAATTGTTGAAGACGGTCGCGGATACGGCATAGTCGGTCGCCGCATAGCGCGCGCCGATCTCAAATCCGTTGCTGGTTTCAGTCTCAAGCTCCGGATTGCCGACCCGTGCGTAGGAGCCTGGTGCGCCGTAATTCTGATAGAGTTCCAGCACTGTCGGCGCGCGGAAGCCCCGTGCGTACTGGGCGTAAAGCTCCAGCTCAGGGGTTGCCTTCCACGAGGCGCGGAGTTTCGGCGAGACGCCGAAATCGTCCGTCGACTGCAGGTAAGCGGTATCGAAGTTCGGGCTGTCCTCGTAGGCGGCCGTGGATTTCGGATCGTGCCTGTACCAGTCGAAGCGGACGCCGGGGGTGATCGTCAGGCGATCATCCATGAACTTGATGTCGTCTTCCACATAGAAGCCGAAGGCAACACTATCGACATCCGGCATGTCGGATGCGTTCGAATGCAGCATGCGGCAAGACTGCGGGCCGAAAGGCATCGGGATAGTCGACCAGTCGGCATCCGGGCAATTATCCTGGCCCCAAGAATATTGATGAGTATCCTGCCAGTAAAGTTCGCCACCGAAGCGGAATTCGTGCGCTACGCCGCCAAGCTCGACCTCCTTCGAGGCGTTGCCGGTGATGCCATAGG
Source organism: Rhizobium moroccans (assembly GCF_057559155.1). Taxonomy (NCBI): domain Bacteria; kingdom Pseudomonadati; phylum Pseudomonadota; class Alphaproteobacteria; order Hyphomicrobiales; family Rhizobiaceae; genus Rhizobium; species Rhizobium moroccans. The sequence continues at coordinate 114,487 of NZ_JBHFJG010000048.1, forward strand.
AGGTCTGCTCCAGCATGTTGTCGCGCTTGTAAACACCGAATGGACGGCCGTAGAAGAAGGGGTCGCCTGGGATAATTCTGCCAAGTGCGCTGGGAATGCGGAAACCATCGGTCGTGTTGTTCAGGCGCTCCTTCTGCCAATAGGCGGTGATGCTTGCCTGATCGACCCAATCGGTGCCATCCGGCGAGATGAAGTCATAGGAGCCGGAAATGCGCTTGCGGTTGACGTCTTCGCCGCTTTTGAGCGAGCCTGCCCGATAGCTGCTCGTCGAGCCGCGCATGTTGTCGATGTCTTCATCGCGGTCGTAGATTTCGCCGGTGAGGCCGAAGCGGTGGCCGCCTTCGAGGTATTGGTGAAATTTGACGAGCAGGTTCTTCTGCACGAAGTCGGCGGGGTTGGCTTCCGTACGGGTCGTGCCGTAACCACCGATCTCGCCCTTATTGTCCATCTCATGGCCCTTCTTGTAGCCGCCTTGGACGAGGAGCCAGCTATCATTGAAGTGCCCGGCCACCGCGGCATTGCCGCCGACGCTCTGATCGGCGCTGTCATAGGTCTGTCTCTTATACACATCGCGCCGTAGGACTTGCCGTCCTCGATCAGGTCTTCCGGATTGAGCGTGCGCAGTTCGACGACCCCGCCGAGTGCGCCGGAGCCGAAGCGGCTGGAATCGGCGCCCTTGGTGATATCCACCGCCGAGAGGCTATCGAAATCGAACGAGTTTACACCGCCCCTGGCGCTATCCCGCGGGTCGGTCAGCCACGGAAGACGGATTCCGTCGATGGTGGTCAAAACCCGGTTATCCTGCAGGCCGCGCATGTTGATGCTGTTGGTGTTGCTGTTGAAATTCACGCCTGCATCGACGCGCCGGGCGAAATCCTTGAAGTCCGTGACCATGCGCTGCTCGAGTTTGGGACGCTCGGTCGTCTGGGTCTGCGGCGCGGCCCCGACGCGGCCCTGCTTCGTCGCCTGGACATTGATCGTTTCGAGAACGGTACCCTGAGCAGCGGGCGCCTCGTTCGTGGTTGCCTGTTGCGCGATGGCCGGACCTGAGACGGATAGCAAGACGGCAATGGCCGTTCCGTTCAGCAGGCGCGCGTGCGACGATAATCCCCAGCCCATAAGTCCCTCAAAAATTGGATTGTGCCAGCTTCGCGGAGGTGCGGCGTGGCACGACAGTTTCGATTGTCTCTCCGCGGAAGCGGAGGCAGCTTCGGGAGTTAATTAATCTTGGGTATTCTAGTCAAGTTTGAATCTGACAAAATTAGTCAAGTTAATGAATGTGGTTGAAATGCAACACTTCAATCGAGCGGAAGCTATTCACACTCCGGAACTCCTCCGATATTCAGAAGCGATCAGCGGAGGGCGCAGCAGCATGGCGGAGGTGAAGTCGGACATCGAGATCGCGCGGGCGGCGCAGAAGCGGCCGATCGTGGAGATCGGCGCGAAGCTCGGCATTCCCGCGAGCGAACTGGCGCCTTACGGGCACGACAAGGCGAAGGTCGGCGCCGGGTTCATCGCCTCGCTTGCCGATAAGCCGGACGGCAAGCTGATCCTCGTCACCGCCATCAATCCGACGCCGGCCGGCGAGGGCAAGACCACGACGACGGTGGGGCTCGGCGATGGCCTCAACCGCATCGGCAAGCGCGCCATCGTCTGCGTGCGCGAACCTTCGCTCGGGCCCTGTTTCGGGGTGAAGGGCGGGGCGGCCGGCGGCGGTTATGCGCAGGTGGTGCCGATGGAGGACATCAATCTCCACTTCACCGGCGATTTCCATGCGATCACCGCCGCCCACAATCTGCTGGCGGCGATGATCGACAACCATATCTACTGGGGCAATGCGCTCGATATCGACGTGCGCCGCATTCCCTGGCGGCGGGTGATGGACATGAACGACCGGGCGCTTCGCGAAGTGGTCGCCTCGCTCGGCGGCGTCGCCAACGGCTTTCCGCGGGAGGGCGGCTTCGACATCACCGTCGCCTCGGAGGTGATGGCGATCCTCTGCCTCGCTTCCGACCTTCGCGATCTGGAACGCCGGCTCGGCGACATCATCATCGGCTACCGACGCGACCGCACGCCGGTCTTCGCGCGCGACCTCAAGGCGGATGGCGCGATGACCGTGCTGCTCAAGGACGCCATGCAGCCGAACCTCGTGCAGACGTTGGAGAACAACCCCGCCTTCGTGCATGGCGGGCCTTTCGCCAATATCGCGCATGGCTGCAATTCGGTGATCGCCACCAAGACGGCGTTGAAGCTCGGCGAATACGTGGTAACGGAGGCGGGCTTCGGCGCCGATCTCGGCGCGGAAAAATTCTTCGACATCAAGTGCCGCAAGGCCGGCCTGAAGCCGGATGCGGCGGTGATCGTCGCGACCGTCCGCGCGCTGAAGATGAATGGCGGCGTGAAGAAGGAGGATTTGGGCCAGGAGAATGTCGAGGCGCTTGTCCGGGGTTCATCCAATCTCGGCCGGCATATCGCGAACGTGCGAAAGTTCGGCGTTCCGGTGGTCGTCGCGATCAACCATTTCACCTCCGACACGCAGGCCGAGGTGGATGCGGTGATGGACTATGTCGCGCGACATGGCGCGGAGGCGATCCTCTGCCGCCATTGGGCGGAGGGCTCGGCCGGTATCGAGGAACTCGCCTGGAAGGTGGTGGAGCTTGCCGAGGGCGGGCAGGCGAAATTCCAGCCGCTCTATCCCGACAGTCTTTCGCTGATGGAGAAGATCGAGACGATCGCCACGAAAATCTACCATGCGGGCGAGGTAACGGCCGACAAGGCGGTGCGCGACCAGCTCGCGACATGGGAGGAGCAGGGCTACGGCCATCTGCCGGTCTGCATGGCCAAGACGCAGTATTCCTTCTCCACCGATCCCAACCTGCGCGGCGCGCCGGAGGGGCATATCGTGCCGGTGCGCGAGGTTCGGCTTTCGGCGGGCGCCGGCTTCGTGGTGGCCATCACCGGCGAGATCATGACCATGCCCGGCCTGCCGCGCGTTCCTTCCGCCGAACGGATTTTCCTGAACGGCGATGGGTATGTGGAAGGGCTGTTTTGAGGTTGGACACTTACCGGCTCCGCCCCCCTCATCCGGTCCTTCGGACCACCTTCTCCCCGGCGGGGAGAAGGTAAGTAAACCTCACCGGCAATAACGATACCCGTTCTTCCGCTCCAGCACGTCGAGATGCAGGTGGTCCTGGTGAGCGGCGTCGCTGCCGGGAGAAAGCACGGTGGTGAAATGCAGGCAGGCGCCGGCCGTGGCGGTGCGCTGGAAGGCGCCTTCCATGGTGGAATCCTCCGCGCGCGGCTTCATCTCCAGCGTCTCGCCATTGTCGAGCTTGAAGGCGGCGACATCGATGGCGTTGCCGCGTGCGTGCTCGGAGATCTTGCCCGTGGAGGCCCCGTTGCGCAGCCGGCAGTCATAGGTCGAGCCCGGCACGATGCCGGCGATCCTGCGACCCGGCATGGCGATGTTCAAGGCCGGCTGGACGGTATCTTTCAGCCAGTGGGCCATAGCGAGCGCCGTCTTGCAGCGCATCGCCGCGCCGCCCAGCGCGATGCCGGGAAGCGCCTCGGAAACCTCGATGGGCTGCCTGATACCGCAGCCCTTGCCGTCGTCAATGGGCTCAGCAGTCCGGAATTTGGCGCCGAGCGCGGTGAGTTCCGCCAGGCAGGCCTTGAGTTTTTCGGGGTCCTCCTCTTCGAGCGGCGGAGGAGGGGGCGGTGGCGGGGGAACCTCCGCCTCCTGCTTGTCGTCCTCCTGCTTGCCGGGAGGAGGGGTGTCCGCGGACGGGGGCTCTTTCTCCGGCGTTGTCGATGGCGTTTCGGGTTTGGGTTCCGGCTTTGGAATGGTTTCGGAGGTGGGCGGTTCCGTTGGCTTGGCAGGCTCCTGCGCCTCGGTTCGTGTGTCGGGCTTTTTGGCTGGGAGAGGACCTTTACTGGGCAGGCTGGCGCTCATCAGGAGGGGGATGCCTAACAGAAGTGCCAACCAGGATCGCTGCATGCCTGTTTCCTTCTTCAAACCGTAATCCGGGGAGGGCAACGCGCGAAGCCGGATTTGGTCGCATCCGAAGCGCCAAGAAATTTGCTTGCGCGTTTTAAAGACCCACGCTAACAATTCCGCCCATGACGATTTCGATGAACATCGGCAACTGGTGGTGGGCACGCTTCGCGCGGCCTTGACCAGTCATGTCCATCGACAAGACGACACAAAGCCGCCCGAGAACCGAGGCGGCTTTTTTGTTGGCCGCAAGGGGACCGGGCATTGCGGCAAACGAACAGGATCGGAGAGGCAGATATGGTAACGATCATTCGGGATGACGGTTCGGAAACCTACGAGACGCGGGGCGGGATTACCGTCAGCCGGCAGCGGCGCGCGGCAGATTATGCGACCGCCATCTCTTCCTATGTCGACAGGCTCGATGAGCGGCGCGGTGCTGTCTTCTCCTCGAACTATGAATATCCCGGCCGCTATACCCGCTGGGATACTGCGATCGTCGATCCGCCGCTAGGGCTTTCCTGCAATGGCCGCAAGGTCTGGATCGAAGCCTATAACGAGCGCGGCGAAGTGCTGCTCGGCTTCGTCGCCGACCGGCTGCAGACCGTTTCCGAGATTACCCTCGGAAGCCGAACCGCGCGCCGCCTGGACCTGACCGTCAACGAGCCTTCCCGCGTGTTCACGGAGGAAGAGCGCTCCAAGATGCCGACGGTGTTCACCGTGCTGCGCGCCATCGTCGATCTCTTCCATTCGGACGCGGATTCGGCGATCGGCCTCTTCGGCGCCTTCGGCTACGATCTTGCCTTCCAGTTCGACGCGATCAAGCTTTCCATGCAGCGGCCGGAAGACCAGCGCGACATGGTGCTCTACCTGCCGGACGAAATCCTCGTCGTCGATCACCATGCCGCCAAGGCCTGGATCGACCGCTACGACTTTTCCAAGGACGGCGCGACGACGGACGGCAAGGCGGGAGATATCGCGCCCGATCCCTTCAAGCGTACCGACGTGATCCCGCCGAAGGGCGACCACAAGCCCGGCGAATATGCCGAACTGGTCACAAGGGCGAAGGAAAGTTTTCGGCGTGGCGATCTCTTTGAAGTGGTGCCCGGCCAGAAGTTCATGGAGCGCTGCGACTCGAAGCCTTCGGAGATTTCCAATCGGCTGAAGGCGATCAACCCGTCGCCCTATTCTTTCTTCATCAACCTCGGCCATCAGGAATATCTGATCGGCGCTTCGCCGGAGATGTTCGTGCGGGTATCGGGCCGCCGCATCGAGACCTGCCCGATCTCCGGCACGATCAAGCGCGGCGAGGATGCGATTTCCGACAGCGAGCAGATCCTGAAACTCCTGAACTCGAAGAAGGACGAGTCCGAACTCACCATGTGCTCGGATGTCGACCGCAACGACAAGTCCAGAGTCTGCGAGCCGGGATCGGTGAAGGTGATCGGCCGGCGGCAGATCGAGATGTATTCGCGCCTCATCCACACGGTCGATCATATCGAAGGACGGCTTCGGGAAGACATGGATGCCTTCGACGGCTTCCTGTCGCATGCCTGGGCGGTGACCGTGACCGGCGCGCCGAAACTCTGGGCGATGCGTTTCATCGAGAACCACGAGAAGAGCCCGCGCGCCTGGTATGGCGGGGCGATCGGCATGGTCGGCTTCAACGGCGACATGAACACCGGGCTGACGCTGCGCACCATCCGCGTCAAGGACGGTATCGCCGAGGTCAGGGCAGGCGCGACGCTGCTCAACGACAGCGATCCGCACGAGGAAGAAGCAGAAACCGAACTGAAGGCATCCGCCATGATTGCTGCCATTCGCGACGCCCGCACGGGCAATGCCGCCAAGGCCGGCCGAGACGTGGCCCGCGTCGGACAGGGCGTGAAGATCCTGCTCGTCGACCATGAGGATAGTTTCGTCCACACGCTCGCCAACTATTTCCGCCAGACGGGCGCGACGGTTTCGACCGTGCGCACGCCGGTGCCGGAAGAGGTGTTCGAGCGCTTCGATCCCGATCTCGTCGTGCTTTCGCCGGGCCCCGGCAATCCGCAGGATTTCGACTGCAAGGCGACGATCAAGAAGGCCAGGGCAAGGCACTTGCCGATCTTCGGCGTCTGCCTCGGCCTGCAGGCGCTTGCCGAGGCCTATGGCGGCGAACTGAGGCATCTGGCCATCCCCATGCACGGCAAGCCGTCGCGCATCCGCGTGCTGGAGCCGGGCATCGTCTTCTCCGGCTTGGCGCATGAGGTGACGGTCGGGCGCTATCACTCGATTTTCGCCGATCCGAAGACGCTCGATCCCGACTTCATGATCACCGCCGAAAGCGAGGACGGGACGATCATGGGCATCGAGCATGTGAAGGAGCCGGTCGCGGCCGTTCAGTTCCATCCGGAATCGATCATGACGCTCGGCGGCGACGCGGGCATGCGGATGATCGAGAATGTGGTGGCGCATCTGGCGCGCAAGCGCGAGACGAAGGCGGCGTGAGGTGACCGAAGAGATCGCCATCGAGCCGATCCGCGAAGACCATGTCGAGAGCTTTCACAGGGCTCTCGATACGGTTTCCCGGGAGCGGAAATATCTGACCTTTCTGGAAGCGCCGCCACTCGATTCGGTGCGTGCGTTCGTGAAAAGCAATATCGTCGAGGGCCATCCGCAAGTCGTGGCGGTGGTCGACGGTGAGGTGGTCGGCTGGTGCGACATCCGCCGCAATGCCCGTGAAACGCATGCCCATTGCGGCTCGCTCGGCATGGGCATCATGCCGGCCTATCGCGACAGGGGGCTGGGCAGGCGGCTGATTACGGCAGCCCTCGATGCGGCCCGCGAACTCGGCCTGCATCGCGTCGAACTGCATGTGCATGCGGACAATCCGAGGGCGATTGCGCTCTACGAAAAGGTCGGCTTCGTGCGCGAGGGCGTGGCCCGCGATGCGGTGAAGATCGACGGCCGGTTCATAGACGCGATCCAGATGGCGGTGATTTTCGGGTAGGCCGTCGACCCTTTGACAAATAGCCCCACCTGATCCATATGCACGGCCATCCGAAACCGCCGGAGCGAGACGATCTCGCTC
>NZ_JBHFJG010000048.1:121570-203724 GCF_057559155.1 Rhizobium moroccans
ATCTCGCTCCGGCGGTTTCGCCGTTTCGGGGCTTCGGTCCTGCAAATCATTCGCATGCGCATAAGGATGAAAACCGTGGCAAGGGACACGAAAATCGTCGAACGGCTGGCGTTGTGTAGCATTCCGGTCTCGATCGGGGTGATGGGCCTGAAGATGTTCGCCTGGTGGGTGACCGGTTCGGTCGCGCTGCTTTCGGACGGGCTGGAATCCTTCGTCAACGTGGTTGCGGCTCTCCTTGCCTATTTCATCATCCGCTATGCACAGCGGCCCGCCGATCACGACCATCAGTTCGGCCATCACAAGGCGGAATATATCTCGGCGGTGGTCGAGGGCGTGCTGATCGTGGTCGCGGCGCTGATGATCATCCAGGAGGCCTGGGGGGCGCTTTTCGCGCCGAAGCTTCCGGACGCGCCGGTCCTGGGGCTTGCGATCAACGCGCTTGCCGCGGTCATCAATGCGGTGTGGGCAACGATGCTTATCCGGGCCGGCAAGGCGCAGCGATCACCGGCGCTGACAGCGGACGGGCACCACATCATGTCGGACGTCGTGACCTCGGCAGGCGTCTTCGTCGGCCTCATCCTCGCCGTCTTCACCGGCTACGCGATCCTCGACCCGCTGCTGGCAATCCTCGTCGCGTTCAACATCCTGTGGCAGGGCTACAAGGTGATCTCCCATTCGCTCGGCGGGCTGATGGACAAGGCGTTGGAGCCGGAGGAGGAAGCGGCTGTGCGCGAGACGATCACCGCCCATTCGCAGGGTGCGCTCGGCGTGCATGACCTGAAGAGCAGGCGGGCAGGGGCGGCGGCCTTCATCGATTTCCATCTGGTCGTGCCGGCCGGCATGAGCGTCGGTGATGCCCACGACATCTGCGACCGCTTGGAAGATGCGATCAAAGCGGTTATTCCCGGCGCCACATTGGCGATCCATGTGGAGCCCGAAGGCGAGCGCGCCCATGGACAGAAGGTAAAAGTGGAAGGAACACCATCATGACGACGACGGACGTATCGAGCCTTTCCCAGCTCGGTTCGAAAGTGGAAACGCCGCAGAGCCCTGAGGCGGCGGTGCTGGAAAAAGTGCCGAACGGCAACCAGGGAACGGATTACGTGGTGCGCTTCACCGCACCGGAGTTCACTTCGCTCTGCCCGATGACGGGCCAGCCGGATTTCGCGCATATCGTCATCGACTACATTCCGGACGGTTTCCTGGTGGAGTCGAAGTCGCTGAAGCTCTTCCTGCATTCCTTCCGCAACCATGGTGCGTTCCATGAGGATTGCTCGGTCTATATCGCCAAGCGGATCGTCGATTTGCTTCAGCCGAAGTGGCTCCGGATCGGCGCCTACTGGTATCCGCGCGGCGGCATTCCGATCGACGTGTTCTGGCAGACGGGCGAGGCGCCGGCCGGCGTGTGGCTGCCGGAGCAGGGCGTGCCGACCTATCGCGGGCGGGGGTGAGGAGCGGTTCGGCGAAGCCGGAGCAATCGATCCGGTGAATCGATTGCAGCGACGAACGCGCTGAGCCAAAGCGAAGCGCGGGAGACGGCGAGGCATATTCCCACCTCGTCCCCTCAGGGAGGGGACGAGGTGGTGAAGGGGATAACGAACCTCGCGATCGGCGTCAGGCTGTCATCCACTTCACTCCACCCCGGAGCTTCGCTCCGACCCTCTTCCTCAAGGGGAGGGTGGACCCCCGATCACACGTCCATCGTGTCGTCGCCGCCGGAGTTATCAGCGTCGAAGTCGGACTGGTCGTCGTTGTCGTCATCGGCCTGCTGCAAGCCGTCATCCGTATTGCCGTCATCGGCCGCCTGCCGGACTGCGTCATCGCCGTAATAGTTGTTGACGACGGTTTCCTCGGCCGGGCCATTGCCGAAGGGACTTCCGCCGGCAAGAGGCGAGCCCCAGCCGAGGGAATTTATGTGGCTCGAAAATATACCTGAAAGCGAGTTGGCGAGCAGCATGCCGCCCGCCACGCCGGCCGCGGTGCCGAGCGCGCCGCGCAGGAAACTGCCGCCCGCCGAGGGCGCTGAGGCCTGCGGGTTCCACGGGCCGGTGGGTTGGGGGCCAGTGGGCTGGGGGGCTATGGGCTGGGGCTGGCGGTAGGCGTTCTCCTGTTCGCGACTGGAACGGAGGTCCTGGCGGGAGCTGCTGTCCCAGGGGCCCGGCTGGGGAACGGAATCGCGCGGCTGGCTGGAGCCGAAGATGGAGCTTAAGAAACCGCCGCCCTGTTCGGCGCGGTGGTGCTCGCTATCCTGGGCCTCGATCTGGCGAATGCGCTCCTCGAGCTCCTTGATATGGTTTGCCGCGGCTTCGAGCCCCTTTTCCTGCACGATGACGGCCTGAGCCAGATAATAGGCGGCATAGGGCTGTTCGCAGGTCGCCTGATCGATCAGGCTTTCGGCCTGCGCGTCGCGGGGCGTGGCGGCGGCGGTGCGGATGCGGTCAAAAAGCGAGGTGAGGAGCTGGCGTTCTTCCGGTGACATTGTTGCCTCCTTGAGGGCGTTGCCATGGTCAAGGAGGTAGGCGGCAATTCCGGCATTTCAAAGCTGGGCTCCCTTACATTTTGGTAAGCTTGCGCAGCACCAAAGCACTTCGGCCCAACGCGGACAGGTAGCGCGCTGTTAAAACCAAAGATCGCGCACGCAGCGCCCTTTGGAAGGAAGGTCGTCGAAACTGTCCAAGCCGTCGAAATGATCGATGGGCAGATCCTGAACGAGGTCTGGCGGTGCAAGCCGCAGGTTTACAGCCATGCGGCGGCGGCCATCCGCTTGAAGCCGCAAACCGCGCCAGCTCAATACACAGGCGCAGGTTGGGCAGAACAGTATCTCGAGAGAGGATTTGTCCCTGCCGGCGCGGGTGTAGGAGGCGGTCTCGCCTCTGATCGCGATACGTTCTCCTTCGTAATCATAGGCCCACAGAGCGCCGTAGCGCCGGCAGAGCGTGCAGTTGCACGCGGTGATCGAGCCGGGATCACCTTTGAGCGTCCAGCCTGTTTTGCCGCAATGACATGAGCCCGTCAGCATGAGCGTAGGTTCGATCCTGCCCAATCGTCAACGACGGCATCCTGCCCCAATCACGCGATGACCGCAATTGCGCAAAATCGATGTCATTGCCCGCCTCAAACGCTGGTGGCATTGCCGCCGAATTCCGCATTCCGGCAATGAGAGATTCGGCGGCGCGGGGTCCGGCCACCGCGTCATTCACCTTACTCTAAGGAAGCTGCGGGCTTGGCTATCGCGCTCCATTGTTTTACGGCTGAGAAGGCATTATGTCCCGTACATGATTTCCATGCAGGAGACGCTGACCGTGATGAACGACGAGAACGAAGACGACAAGACGAAGGAACTGCCGCTCGGCAAGGAAACGGAGGCGAACCTTTTCAAGTCGCGTTCGATCTTCATCTATGGCCCGATCACGCAGGAACTGGCGCAGAAGGTCAATACGCAACTGGTGGCGCTTGCCGCCGCCAGCGACGACGACATCCGAATCTATGTGAACTCGCCGGGCGGGCACGTGGAATCGGGCGATTCGGTCCACGACATGGTGAAGTTCATCAAGCCGAAGGTGTGGATGATCGGCACGGGCTGGGTCGCTTCCGCCGGTGCGCTGATCTATGTCGCAGCTCCCAAGGAGCGCCGCATCGCCCTGCCGAACACGCGCTTCCTCTTGCACCAACCCTCCGGCGGCACGCGCGGCATGGCGTCCGACATCGAGATCCAGGCCCGCGAGATCATCAAGATGAACGAGCGGCTGAACCGGATCTTCGCGGAAGCTACCGGCCAGCCGATCGAGAAGATCACCAAGGACACCGATCGCGACTACTGGCTCTCGGCCGAAGAGGCCAAGGAATACGGCCTGGTTTCGCGGATCGTGAAATCGCAGGCGGAAATCTGAGCTTATTCTAAGCCTCCATGAGAAACGCCGCCGGAAAACCCGGCGGCGTTTTCGATTCTTGTCTTTCTCGAAAAATGATCTCGTCTCGACGTTTGCCCGGCCGCCGCTGCGACTGTTTCATTGCGGTGACGGCGCATCATTTTCGAACGTAAAGATTGGATTCAGCATTTCTTGGTAATTTCCCGTTAGCAATTCCTCATGGCGGTCCCCGACGACTCGGGGTTCCATAACTCGGTTTGTCTTGCGTACGGGGTCTCATGCGTTCATCGGCTGTGCCAGCACTTCTTCTCGCTTGCCTGACCCTTTCGGGCTGCTCCTCCAGTTCCGGCCCGGAAAGCCTGATGGTCGGTCTGCCGTCGCGGGAAGTGACCAATTCCACGACGCCCGTCGCGCCTGTTCCTGTTGCCGACGTGGGGGAGAGGATGGCGATCGCAAGCCCGCCCGCACCGGTGAGCCCGCCGGCGCAGGAAGTTGCAGCACTTGCCGGACCGATCCCCGAGCCGCAGGCCTTCGCGCCGATGCCGACCACGGTCGGCATGCCGGTGCCGATCGAAAGGCCGGTCGCATTCCTGGCGCCTGAAAATCCGACGGCCGAGCGCGGGCCGCGCAGCCGCGCGCAGGTCTACCGTCATCGCTTCCGTGACGCCAAGCCGATCAATTTCGGCCGCGTCACGCCGAAGGACTATGCCGTGCACGGCGTCGATGTCTCGCGCTGGCAGGGTGAGATCGATTGGGTGAAGCTCCGGACACAGGGCGCCAACTTCGCCTATATCAAGGCGACCGATGGCGGCGACCACCTCGACCCGATGTTCAAGACGAACTGGCGGCGGGCCAAGGAGGCCGGCCTCAAGCGCGGTGCCTATCACTTCTTCTACTGGTGCCGTGTGGCCAGCGAGCAGGCCGAATGGTTCATCCGCAACGTTCCGCGGGATCCGGACGCGCTGCCGCCCGTCATCGACGTGGAGTGGAACGGCGACTCGAGCTGCAAGAGGCGTCCGTCCCGCGAGCGGGTTCTGGAAAAGATGCAGGTCTTCATGGACATGCTGGAGAAGCATTACGGCAAGCGTCCGGTCATCTACACCGCGCCGGATTTCTACAAGGACAACCTGCAGGGCGCATTCACCAACTATCCCTTCTGGCTGCGCGCGGTCGCCCAGCATCCCTCTAAGGTCTATCCGGGCCGCAAGTGGCTGTTCTGGCAGTATTCCGGGTCCGGCCTTTCGCACGGCGTGGACGGCAAGATCGATCTCAACGTCTTCAACGGCAGCGAGGAAAACTGGCACCGCTGGCTGGGACGGGTCACGAGCTGAGGTAAGCCAAACGGCCACTGAACCGAGACCCGTACGCTTTTCGTCCGAACCCGGCTTGTGTTTGCCGGTGGGCTGAGGCTCCATGCGGTTTTCGCACCGTCCCCGAGTCCCGCCGCATGCTCAAAGATTTTTCCGTTCCGGCCCTGATGATGGGGCTTTTGACCGCTTTCGTCGGCTTCATCAGTTCGTTTGCCGTCATCATGCAGGGGCTTTCCGCCATGGGGGCGACGCCGGGTGAAATCGCCTCGGCGTTGCTGGCGCTTTCGGTCGCCATGGGCGTTCTGGCGATCGGCTTCTCGTTCTGGCACCGCATGCCGATCAGCATCGCCTGGTCGACGCCCGGGGCGGCCCTGCTTTCGGGTATCGGGGCAATCCAGGGCGGCTTTCCGGCGGCTGTCGGCGCTTTCGTGCTTTGCGGTGTGCTCATCGCGCTTTCCGGCCTGTTTCGGCCGCTCGGGCGGGCGATTCAGCTCATTCCCGCGCCGCTTGCCAATGCGATGCTCGCCGGCATCCTGCTTGGCCTCTGCCTCGCGCCGGTGAAGGCGGTTGCTTTTAACGCGGCGCTCGGCCTGCCGATCGTTCTCACCTGGATGGTCGTTTCCGCATGGAAGCGGCTCTGGGCCGTGCCGGCGGCACTCGGGGCTTTCGTGCTCGTGCTTCTCTTCGGCGTGGACCTGCCGGAGGATGCGCTGGCCCAGGTGGGGGCGGCGATCCATCCGGAACTCATCGCAGTGACGCCCACCTTCACCTGGCACGGCTTTATTTCGGTCGCCGTGCCGCTCTTCATCGTCACCATGGCCTCGCAGAACATTCCGGGCATCGCGGTCCTGAAGGTGCACCACTACCAGCCCGCACCCGGTCCGCTGTTTGCCGGAACGGGTATCTTCTCGATCATCTGCGGTATTTTCGGCGGCGTGCCGGTCAACATGGCGGCGATCACGGCGGCAATGTGCGCCGGGGAGGACGCCCATCCCGATCCGGCGCGGCGCTATTGGGCGGCCGTGATCGCCGGCTTCGGGTATATCGTGTTCGGGCTGATGGCGGGTGGGCTTATCGCTTTCGTCTCGCTGTCGCCGCCTATCCTGCTGCAGGCGGTTGCGGGGCTTGCGCTGATCGCGGCATTCTCGAATTCCGCCTTCGCCGCCTATCGCGAACCGCACACGCGCGAGGCGGCGGCGATCACCTTCCTGGTGACGGCGTCGGGAACTTCCTTCGCGGGCATTTCCGGCGCCTTCTGGGGGCTTGTCGCGGGCGGAGTGGTGATGGCGTTGCAGCGCCTGGTCAGACATGCTTGAATGATTGGAAATGGTATAGTTTTTATCCTATATTAGCGATGCTATTCGAATTCGATCCGGCCAAGAGCGCTACCAACAAGGACAAACACGGCATTGATTTCGTGGAAGCGCAGGCGTTGTGGGCGGATGAGAAATTATTTGTCATGCCAGCTCGCGACGCAGAGGAGCCGCGTTTCATGGCGATAGGAAAGATCGACAACAAGTTTTGGTCCGCCATCTGCGTTTCTCGCGGCCAAGGAATCAGAATTATTTCGGTTCGGCGATCACGCATGCTCGAGGTAGAGGTCTATGAAAGCCAGCAAGCTCGATGAAATCTTCGACAAGGGCGAAGAAGACGTCCTTGAATATTTCGATGTCTCCAAGGGGTTTCGTCCGAATCTCGAACCCAAGCGGGTCAATATCGATTTTCCGACCTGGGTGGTGAACGGGCTCGACCAGGAGGCGCAACGCCTCGGAGTTACCAGACAGGCGCTGGTGAAAATGTGGATCGCCGAGCGGCTCGAAGCCGGCCGTCAAGGCAAATAGCCCACTTGCCAACCCCTGTCGTCTGCAGCTATACATCCCGCCATGACCATGACAGGCGCAATCATGTCCGACCGTCAGCCGACCTGCCGCACCGCGGCCGGGGCGCCGGTTCTTGCGCTTTCCTCGCTTCTTAGCCTCGACCTTACGCGCGGTTGCCGGGTCCGTTGAGGAGCGCCCGGCGGCCGAAAGCCCTGCCGGCGTAAGTGCTCCTCTCACGAACATTCAAGACCGATAGAGAAAAGACCGCGTAAGGTCCGCATCGATCATGCCGATCCCCTGGATGGCACGATGCGTGAAGAGAGACGAAGACAATGGACGCCAAGACCTATTCCCCCAAGCGCGGCATGCCGCAGGCCGCGATGAAATACCGGCCCTATCCGCAGATCGACATTGCGGACCGCACCTGGCCTTTGAAGACCATCACCAAGGCGCCGATCTGGTGTTCGGTGGACTTGCGCGACGGCAACCAATCGCTGGTCAACCCGATGGGGCACGACCGCAAGGCGCGCATGTTCAAGCTGCTGCTCGACATGGGCTTCAAGGAAATCGAAATCGGTTTCCCGTCGGCCTCGCAGACCGACTTCGACTTCGCCCGCTGGTGCGTGGAGGAAGGCGGCGTGCCGGAGGATGTCTCCATGCAGGTGCTGGTGCAGTGCCGGCCGGAGCTGATTACCCGCACCTTCGAATCCTTGGAAGGCGCCCACAAGCCGATCATCCATTTCTATAATTCCACCAGCGAATTGCAGCGCCGCGTGGTGTTCGCCAAGGACGTCAACGGCATCAAGCAGATCGCAGTCGATGCCGCGAAGATGATCACCGATATGGCGGCGAAGGCGGGCGGCGGTTACCGCTTCCAGTATTCGCCGGAAAGCTTCACCGGCACTGAACTCGACGTGGCCTTGGATATCTGCAATGCCGTGATCGACGTGGTGAAGCCGACCGCCGACAACAAGTTCATCATCAACCTGCCGTCTACCGTCGAGATGGCAACGCCGAACATTTATGCCGACCAGATCGAGTGGATGTGCCGCCAGATCGACAATCGCGAAAACATCATCATCTCGCTGCATCCGCATAACGACCGGGGCACGGGGATCGCCGCGACCGAACTCGGCCTGATGGCGGGCGCCGACCGTGTGGAGGGAACGCTCTTCGGCAATGGCGAGCGCACCGGCAATGTGGATGTGGTGACGCTGGCTCTCAACATGTACACGCAGGGCGTCGATCCGGAGCTGGATTGCTCCGATATCGAGCGCATCAAGGCGGTCTACGAATATTCCAACGAAATGGTCATCCCGGAACGCCATCCTTACGTGGGAGAGCTGGTCTATACCGCCTTCTCGGGCTCGCATCAGGATGCGATCAACAAGGGCATGAAGGCGATCAAGGTCGCCAACCATCCGGTGTGGGAAGTGCCTTACCTGCCGATCGACCCGCAGGACGTCGGTCGTTCCTACGAGGCGATCATCCGCATCAACTCGCAGTCGGGCAAGGGCGGCATCGCCTATATCCTGCAGGCCGATTACGGCATCAACCTGCCGCGCAACCTGCAGGTGGAATTCCGCGAAGACATTCAACGCATCACCGACGAAGAGGGCAAGGAGCTTCCCTCGAAGCGCATCCATGAGAGCTTCATGGAGCGTTACGTGGAACAGCCCGGCGCGCGGCTGAAATTCATCGACCACCATACCTATCCGGCCGGCTCGGACCAGAAGGGCGTGCGCATCGTGGCGGCCGAGATCACCGATCGTGGTGAGACGAAGCGGATCGAGGGCAAGGGAACAGGGCCGATCGACGGCTTCATCAACGCGCTCTCGACCTATCTGGGAATCGACCTCTCGGTTGCCGATTACTCCGAGCATTCGCTGCAGCACGGCTCGAACGCCTCGGCCATCGCCTATGTGGAGATGGAACATCCGGGAGGCAAGCTGTTCGGCGCCGGCATCAACACGAATATCGTGGCGGCTTCGCTGGAGGCGATCGTGTCGGCCGCGAACCGCGTGCTTGAAGAGCGCAAGGGCTGATCGGGGCCGAGTTCAGGCCGCGGCGGCCTTGGCCTCACGCGGCCTGACGATGCAATCGAGAAGCGCGCCGCTTTCGCCGCGCGCTTCCGCATGGTGCTGGCCCCATTGGCAGAGCGCGTAGAGAATGGGTTCCAGGCCGAGACCGAGTTCCGTGGCGCTGTATTCAACACGCGCCGGCACTTCCGCGAAGACTTCGCGACGGATGAGCCCATGCTCCTCCATTTCCCGTAACTGCTGGATCAGCACTTTCTGGGTGATGCCGGGCACCATGCGCTGGAGCTCGGAGAGGCGCTTGGGTCCGGAAAAGGCGTGATAGAGGATGACCGGTTTCCAGCGGCCGGAAATCACCTTCAATGCCCGCTCGATGGGCAGTTTCGGCAGGTTCTTCAAAAGGGCTGCCATGGTCACCTCCTGGTGGGTAGGGCGCAAAAGAGTGTGTATCCCGGCGGCCCCGCGCGCTGCTAAGCCGCCCTCGTCTTTCCATAGATGAGGTTTCCGATGAAGGTCGTCCAGTTCTCCCGTTTCGGTTCTCCCGAAGTTCTCGAAGTCATCGAAGTGCCGAAGCCCGCGCCCGCACGCGGCGAAGTGCTGATCCGGGTGATGGCGGCGGGCGTGAATTTCTTCGAGGTGCTGATGCGGGCCGACCGCTATGCGGTGACGCCCTCGCTGCCCATGGTGTCAGGTGTCGAGGTCGCCGGTGTCGTCGAGGCAGCGGGCGAGGGAGCCGAACCTCTCATCGGCGCGCGCGTCGCGGTGCCGCTCTTTGCGATTGGGCGGGGCTCGGGCGGCTATGCGGAATATATCATCGCCGATGCCGGCTCGCTTGCGCGACTGCCGGAAGGGCTCTCCTTCGAGACGGCAGTTGCATTGATGGTGCAGGGACTAACGGCGCTGCATCTCGTGCGGCAGAATCCGCCCGCTGGAAAGACCGTGCTCGTCACGGCGGCGGGTGGAGGCGTCGGCTCGCTGCTTGTCCAGCTCCTGAAGCAGGCCGGAGCGGCCAAGGTCATCGCGGCAGCCGGAAGCCAGCAAAAGCGAGCGCTCGCGCTTTCGCTCGGCGTGGATCGGGCCATCGGGTATGAGATGAGCGGTATCGAAGCCGATATCGTCTTCGATCTGGCCGGTGGTGAGCTGACGCGGGACCTTATCGATGCCCTGAAGCCCGGCGGTCGGTTGGTGCTGGCTGCGATGGGGCGTTTCGGCCTGGAGCCGGCGGATATCAGCCGGATGCTGGAAGCGAACCAGTCCCTGCAAGGATTTTCCCTGCTGCCGCTGATCGGCGAGACATTATGGAGCGATCTGGCCGAGCTTTTCGATCGGGCGCATTGCGGCGAACTCAAGGTGATCTCAGGCGGGCGATTTTCTCTCGCCGAGGCGGCGCAAGCCCATGGTGCGCTCGAAAGCCGCGCCACCGTGGGAAAGATCGTTCTGGCACCATGGGGTTAGATCAGCCCCGCAGCCTTGGCGGCGATCTCGTCCAGCGAAGGATTGGAGGACGGGCCGACGATGGCGTAGGTCGCGAGCGGTGTCGACCAGGATACCACACCGATATCGTCGCGGATGCTCTCGGTGGCAGGATTGACGGTCGGCCGGGACTTGGTGAAGACGATGGCGATCACCTCGCCCTCCGCGCTTTTGTAGAACAATTGTCCGGCCGGAATTCCGGCTGCGGAGAACAGCCGCGCTCCCTGGAAGGCGAGCCCGCTTTCCCCGAGATCGGGAATGCGGAAGGCGACGCCGGTATTGGTCGTCAGCCAATCCAGGATATCGGCGGGTTTCCCGGCGGGAAGCTCGGCCAGATGGGGGCCCTGTCTGGAATAGAGCCGGTAATGGGCGGCGACATCCTCCAGCCAGTCGCGGTTTTCCGAAACGGATGCCAGCGCGTCGGGCGAGGGGGCGGCAAGCGGCGGCGCACCGAGCATGTAGCCAAAGGCGCCGCCGACCACGAAGAGGAGGAGGCCGCAGGCAAGCGCCTGTCTGCCGGTCGGCTTCATCGAAAAATTGGGGCGCGACGCCTGCGGCAGCCGCACCGCCCGGCGCGGCTGGGGAGCCGTCTTGATCGCACGCACCAGATCGAGCGGCACGGGCTCCTTCAGCATTTCATCGAAGGCGTGGCGCCCGAAATCGCGGCCTCGCTTCAACGCGTCCTGGCTGGCTCGCGCCTGCGGATCGTTGACGAGCAGCGCCTCGACCTCATGCCGCTCTTCCTCGCCGATCTCCCCGTCGATGAAGGTGGAGAGGCGGATGTCGATTTCCTTGGAAGTCTCGGTCATCAGGCTCTCCGCTCGGTGGCTTCGACGCCGATGGCTGCCAGCCGCAATCGGGCGGCACAGAGGCGGGAGGTCAGGACACGCACCGGAATGCCGAGAATATCGGCGGCTTCGGCATAGGTGAAGCCTTCCACATCCACGAGAAGGAAGCTGGCGGCGAGTCCTTCCGGCATGCCGACAAGCATGGCTGCGGGCTTGCCGAAGGCATCGTCGCCGGGTTCAGCCGCCGCGTCCCTCATACCCTTGCGCTTCTTCGCCTCATCGGTCCAAAGGCTGCGAACCATGCTGTAGAGCCAGCTCTCGAGCCGGCCTTCGCCCTTCCAGTGATGGCTTTTCTGGATGGCGCGGGCGCAGGCCTCGCGCACCAGATCATCCGCCTCTGCCGCCGCACCGGCGAGCGCCAGCGCAAACCGGCGCATCTTCGGCAGGAGGGCGACGAGATCGCGTCTGATATCATTCGGGGCGGACGGTTGATTCATAAAGTGTCCGGCGTGCTTTCGGAAGGTTGATTGTAGGCGTTGCGGATAGTCCTGTAAGCAGCCAGATATGAATCCAATGTGGCGATTCCGCAAGTTTCAACAAATATTCTTGGGTGGCTAAAGTATTTTTTCCGCTTCCACGGTGGAAAGGGGCGAGAGATTCTCGCCGTAGAACACGTGGCTGTTCTCCAGGGCGACGCCATCGCCCTGCGGCGTGAGGCCGTAACGCTCGCAGACCAGGTTCCATGCGCCGGGCCGGCCCGACAGCGAAAACAGGTTGTAGGCGGCCGGCGGCTTGTGTCCCCCAGGTCCCTGCGAGGCGGAGGCGATGCCCACGACCGGCACCGGGCCATGATGGCTGCGCAGCCAATAGACCGTATTGAGGTGGGTGTGCCCGTGCAGCACGAGCTCGGCGCCACCGGTGGAGATGGCGGCGGCGAAGCGGCGGATGCCGAGCATGCGCTTGTGGGCGGATGTCGCGCCGCGGATCGGCGGATGGTGGATCAGGACGACGCGGAACAAGCCTTCCTCGCCGGCCTTTCTCAGCAGGTTCACTGTTTCGCGCGCCTGCCTCTGCCCGAAATAGCCGGAGGCGGAAAACGGCGGGGTGGCATTGGAGGTGGAGCAGCCGATGATGGCGAGCGGCCCACGCCGGCGGAGCGTCGGGAAGACATGCTCGTCCTTCGGCCACGCGGCCGGGTCGTCGTCGCTCGCGATGAAGGGATACCAGGCCTTGACGGATTTGTCGTGGGCGCCGGGAACATAGGCGTCATGATTGCCGGGAACGACGGTGGTGTGGAGGGGATCGCCGATCGTGTTCAGCCATTCGGCCGAAAGGCGGATCTCGATATCGGTCGCGAGATTGACCAGATCGCCGGTGACGACCAGATGGTCGGGCTCGCGGGTCTTGAGGTCGCTGAGCAGCAGGTCCAGCGTGTTGACGAAAAGGTGCTTGCGCCGCTTTCGGTGCCAGTTCACAAAGCCGGTAATGCGCTTGGAACACAGCTCGCGAAGCGAGAGGCGCGGAAGAGGCCCGAGATGGATATCGGAAATATGGGCGAACTTGAACATGGCGCAGACATAACGCATCGGCGGAGAAATCGTTATCGATTTTGTGGCCTTCTCGCGGAGTTATGAATGAAGGGTGAGGGTGTCCCGGAAATCCGCGGCCTCGGCACGCGCATCGTCGTGTGGCTGCTGCATCGTTTTTTCATTCTCTCGCGCGGCATGACGCTCGGGGTCAGGGCAGCCTGCTTCGACCGCGAGGGGCGCGTCTTTCTCGTGCGCCATTCCTATGTGCCCGGCTGGTACATGCCGGGCGGCGGCGTCGAGCGCAACGAGACGGCGCTTGGCGCGCTTGCCAAGGAATTGCGCGAGGAGGGCAATCTCACGATGATCGGCGAGCCGCAGCTTTTCCACATCTATCACAATCGCAATGCAAGCAGGCGCGACCATGTGCTGTTCTACCGGGTGGAGGTGGAGCAGACCGCGCCGAAGCAGCCCGACAGGGAGATCGTGGCCAGCGGCTTCTTCGTGCTCGACGACCTGCCGGCGGATGTAACGGCAGCGACGCTGCGGCGGCTGAAGGAGTTGAGCGGGGAGGTGGACCGCTCGGATTATTGGTGAGTGGTCGATCCATCACTACGTGGACCTTCCCAATCCTTCCCGCCCATGCGGCGCATCGAGATCGAACGCCGGTCCGGCCGGTACGATGCCGGTCGGATTGATGTTCCGGTGGCTCTGGTAATAATGGTTCCTGATGTGATGCAGGTTGCAGGTCTCGGCCACGCCCGGATGCTGGTAAAGATCCCGCAGGTAACCTGACAGATTAGGATAATCCGCGATGCGGCGGATATTGCACTTGAAATGGCCGACATAGACCGGATCGAAGCGCAGCAGAGTGGTGAAGAGCCGCCAGTCCGCCTCCGTCTGCCGGTCGCCGAACAGGTAGCGGGTTTTCGAAAGGCGGCTTTCCAGCATGTCCAGGGTTTCGAAGAGGCGCGTGACGGCCTCGTCATAGGCCTCCTGCGTGGTCGCGAAGCCCGCCTTGTAGACGCCATTGTTGACCGTGTCGTAGACGACGGCATTGAGTTCGTCGATCTCGGCGCGCAGGTCGGCCGGATAGTAATCGGCGGTCGAGCCGGTCAGGCCGTCGAAGGCGCTGTTGAACATGCGGATGATCTCGGCGCTCTCGTTCGAGACGATGGTTTCCTGCCGCTTGTCCCAGAGCACCGGCACGGTAACACGGCCGGTATAGTCCGGATCGGCCTTCAGGTAGATCCGGTAGAGGAAGTCCGAGCCGTAGAGCTGGTCGCCGGTAGCACCCTCGCGCTGCCGGAATTCCCAGCCGTTCTCCAGCATGAGGTAATCCACCACGGAAAAGGAGACGAGGTCTTCGAGCTTCTTCAGCTTGCGGAAGATCAGCGTGCGGTGAGCCCAGGGGCAGGCATAGGAAACGTAGAGATGATAGCGCCCGGCTTCGGCCTTGAAGCCGCTGTTGCCCGATGGGCCAGGCGAGCCGTCCGCCGTCAGCCAGTTGCGGAACTGCGATTCGGAGCGCTTGAAATGACCCCTGGTTTCCTTGGTGTCGTACCAGACGTCCTGCCATTTTCCATTCACGAGCCTGCCCATGGCGATCTCCGTTTGCTGTAGTTCGAGATACATACGGCAACGGTGCAGGATTGGGAGCCGCGATTTGATGAACGCTGCGTTTTTGCATTGGACGCGGGCGGAATTTCCTGCTAGGTGCCTTTTCGCAAATTTGGGAACATCTCCTCCATGACCGAAGTACGGGCACTGCGACGACGCTGATCTTGCGAACACGACGCTCACGGAAGCGTCGCCGAGATCATTCGTCATGCCCGTCACTTTTCAAGGCTTCGGTCCCTCCATGCAGATGCTCAAGCACGATCTTGTCTACCTCACCGAGGACGCGTCCCATGATGCCGTCATCGAACTCATCAACGCGGAAGCTTTCGGTCCCGGCCGGTTCGCCAAGGCGGCGGCCCGCATCCGCGAGCAGGGGCCGCATGATCGTTCGCTTTCCTTCGTCTGCGCCGACGATGGCGAGACCATCGCCTCGGTGCGGATGACGCCGGTTCATGCCGGCGAGGTGAAGGGGCATCTGCTGGGGCCGCTCGCGGTCCGGCCGTCGCACAAGAACCGAGGCATCGGGCGCGAGCTGGTGCGGATCGCGGTGGAGGCAGCCAGGCGCCATGGGTCGGAAGCGGTGATCCTGGTCGGCGATCCGCCGTATTACATGCCGCTCGGCTTCGAAAAGGTCGCCTACGACGCACTGAAGTTCCCCGGACCGGTTGATCCGGGCAGGGTTCTGGTCGTGCCGATGGCGGAAGGCGTCCACCCGCGACTCAAGGGAACAATCGGCTGGCGCGGATAGGGCAATTCCACTAAGCATCCCATACATGCTACCGCGGGAGCTGAGCGCCTGCGGGCTCAGGGGAGTGGGTGGAATGACGGCAATCACGATGGACGAGGCGCTCGACCGCGCCGGAACGGGTCCCTATCAGCGGCGTCTGATGGGCATATTCGGCCTGGTTTGGGCCGCGGATGCGATGCAGGTGCTGGCGGTCGGCTTTACGGCGGCCTCGATCGCGGCGACCTTCGGGCTTACGGTGCCGCAGGCACTACAGACCGGCACGCTCTTCTTCCTCGGCATGCTCATCGGCGCGATGGGCTTCGGAAAGCTCGCCGATAAGGTGGGACGCCGCCGCGTGCTGATCGTGACGGTTGCCTGCGATGCCGTTTTCGGCCTGCTCTCGGTGTTTGCCCCGGATTTCACCAGCCTTCTCATACTGCGTTTCCTCACCGGGGCTGCCGTCGGCGGCACGCTGCCGGTCGATTATGCGATGATGGCGGAGTTCCTGCCCGCGAAGAACCGCGGCCGCTGGTTGGTGATCCTCGAAGGGTTCTGGGCGGTCGGCACGCTGATCGTGGCGCTCGCCGCCTGGGCTGCCAGCGTCTACGGGGTTGCGGACGCGTGGCGCTATATTTTCGCGGTCACCGCCGTGCCGGCGCTGATCGGGATCGGCTTGCGCTTCCTGGTGCCTGAATCGCCGCTTTACCTGATGCGATCGGGGCGGGAGCCGGAGGCCAAGGCAATCCTCGGCAGGATGCTGGCGATCAACGGCAGGGAGCCGCTTTCCGCCGAGACGAGGCTGGCCACCCAGCCGCAGCCGCGCGACACGGCCATCTTTTCCGGCGAGCTTCGCCGCCGCAGCCTGATGATCCTGGCGATCTGGTTCCTCGTTTCGGTTTCCTATTACGGCGTCTTCACCTGGATGCCGCCGCAGCTTGCGAGCGGCGGGTTCGGTTTCGTGCGCGGCTATGGCTTCTTGGTGCTCGTGGCGCTCGCGCAGCTTCCGGGCTATGCGCTGGCGGCCTATGGTGTGGAGGCGTGGGGCAGGCGGCCGACGCTGATCGGTTTCTGCCTGCTTTCGGCGCTGGGCTGCCTGCTCTTCGTCGTGGCCGGCAATGGCTTCATGGTCGGCGCGGCGCTGCTGATCATGAGCTTCGCGCTGCTCGGCACCTGGGGTGCGCTCTATGCCTATACGCCGGAACTCTACCCGACAGCCTCGCGCGCGACGGGCATGGGTGCGGCAGGCGCGATGGCGCGCCTCGGCGGCCTGCTCGCGCCCTCGCTGGTGGGGCTGGTCGTCGCGCAAGGGATCGGTATCGCGATCGGCCTTTTCGCAGGTCTGCTCGTGGTCGCGGCCATCGCGGCGACGATGATCGATGCGGAGACGAAACAGGCTTCGCTCGCCTGACACGGCCGGGCGGAATTGTCAGGCACCGTCGTGAATGACGGCGCCTGAGCGCCTCTCAGAAGGTCGCGGTATAAAGCACCGGCACCCACTGATAATTGGTTTCATCTCTGCGGACATGTCCGATGCCGGGGAAAGCGTGGTGCGCGCCGGCGACGAGATATTTCTGATCCGCGGCCTCGGCAAAGGCCATGGCGCGCGTCGCGGCCGCCTGCTTCTGATCGACATCGAACTCTATGGTGACCTCCGGCCGATCGAACTGCAGGACATCGCCATGGGCGATATCCCCCCAGAACATGATTTTCTCGCCCTTGCTTCCGACCACGATGGCGCTGTGCCCCGGAGTATGGCCCGCCCGCAGGACGGAGCCGAAGCCCGGAATGGGTGCTGCATTGTCCTCGAAGGTTTCGAACAGGCCGGCCTCGACATAGGGACCGACGCATTGCTCGGCCTGGGCGATCTGCGGCCCCAGCACGGGATCGGCCTTGGCGGCGGCATCGGCCTTCAGCCAGAACTCGGCTTCCCGTCGGTTCACGCGCACCACCGCGTTTTCGAACACGCGCTTTCCGTTCACGGTAAGCCCGCCGGAATGATCGGCATGGATATGGGTCAGGATGACGTCATCGATCTGGGCCGCCTTGTAGCCGGATGCCTCGATGCTGGCGACGAGCTTGCCGAGAACCGGACCCATCAGGGTTCCGGTGCCGGCATCGATGAGGACCAGCCTGTCGCCGGTATTGATCAGATAGGCATTCACCGAGGTTTGCGCCGGGTTTGGCTGGAAATAACCGGCAAGAATGGCTTCGGCCTCGCTCTCCTCGATGTTTTCGTAGAGCTTGGGCAAGGGCAGCGGCACCGTGCCGTCCGAAAGCGCGGTGACTTCGTAGTCGCCGAGCCTCAGCCGATAGTAGCCGGCGGCCTGCCGGCCGACGATCGGCGCCTTGGCGAGTGCGGCGGCGGGCAGGCTGGCGATGGCGCCCGCGGCGAATGCCATGCCGGCGGTATTCTTCAGAAGGGAGCGTCGGGTTTGCATGAAGGACTCCAGGTGCTGGTTGCGGTCTTGGAAACGACCTGGAGCGCACGTATGTATCGGTGTATCAGCAAACAAATCGATGCGGCTCATGACAACTATCGATCATTTCAATCTGCGTTCGTTCGATCTCAATCTTCTCGTCGCATTCGATGCGCTGATGAGCGAGGGAAGCGTTACCAAGGCGGCGCGGCGCCTCAAGATCCAGCAGCCGGCGATGAGCCATTCGCTCTCGACGCTGAGGGTTCTCCTGCAGGACGAATTGTTCATCCGCGTCGGCCAGATCATGCAGCCGACGGCGCGAGCCCACAGCCTTGCGGTTCCTGTGCGCCAGGCGCTGAGGCAGGCGCAACTGGCGCTGACGGGTGGAGAGGCCTTCGATCCCGCAACGGAGGAGCGGACGTTCCGTATCGCGATGTCGCCGGAAGTCGAACTCCTGCTGGTGCCGGACCTGACCGCCCGGCTGCAGCGGCTCGCGCCTGGCATCAAGATACTGGCGCGGGTCTTCCCCGATGACGCGGTGGAACCGTCGCTGGAGGATGGCGGCGCGGACCTGGCCGTGGGGTGTACCTATTCGAGGACGAGCAGGCGTTCATTCGAGACGCTCTACGAGGTCGAGCTTGCGTGCTGCTACAATCCGGCTCTGCTGGCATTGCAAAATCCGCTGGATATGGAAACTTTCCTATCTGTCGAGCATGCGGTGATTTCTCAGAACGAGGCCCTGCAGGGCTGCATCAAGGAGGCCTTGGAAATAGCCGGTCTCGAACTGAATGTGGTTGCCGCAGCACCAGGCTTCATGTCCGTTCTTGCCGCCGCCAAGGCCAGCCCGGTCGTCGCGACCGTCTCCAGACGCATTGCTGACCGTTACGGCCCGCTGCTCGGGCTTGAGGTCAGTCCGGTGCCGGTTTCGCTGACCTTCCCGCCGGTGAGGATGGTCTGGGCGAGCCACACGGACAACGACCCCGCGAATGTGTGGCTGCGTCAGCAGATACGCGACAGTTTTGTCGGCAGCGCTGCGGGTGAAAGTGGGGCCTCCACGCCGCAGGCAGCGGCAGTCGCGATGGCTTAGGCGAACTACCGGAAGCGTTTCGACAGCCATGTCACATGATTGCCCGCCGTGAGGGGGCCGACGTGGCCGGCGATCTCGTAGCCGTATTTCTGATAGGCTTTCACAGCATCGGGGTTCATGCTGTCGATATAAGCGCCGATGCAACCGCGAGCCTGTGCTTCATCCTCGGCCATCCTTAAGAGCCGGCCTGCAATACCCTGACCGCGCATGTTTTCCGGAATGAACAGCATCTGAACATAGAGCCAGCCACGCCCGGTATAGCCAACCAGGCCCCCGATGACTTCGTTGCTGTCATCGTATATCGGGATCGCCAGGTCTCTTCGGTCCCTCTCTCCAAAATTCGCGACATTGTATGCCCTCAGCAGATCAAGGATCGCCTGTTCGTCTTCAGGTGGCAGGCCTTCGAGAAGTCTTAGTTCTTGCGACATGCAATATCCGCTGTGTGGGTCAGGCAACGGATACCAGACTGAACACGCGGCAAAAAGAGGCGGATTTACCGTCCTTCGCGCCACCACATGGCAGCGACGGCGAAGAGCAGCGCCGAGAGACCGGCAAAGCCCGCGAACAACGGCAGGGTATTGATACCCTTGAGCACGGTCTCGTCGGTGAGGCGGATCACCATGCGGTCGGAATCGCTGATGCGAACCTCGCCGCGCACCGGCAAGATATCCGGCAGCGTCACGCCGTCTCCATCTGCCACGCGCGCGACGAGGCCGCGGGTTTTCTGGGCATAGGGCGCAAGCGTTTCGGTGGTGGAAATCATCGCCTTGAATTCGGGCGCGTTGACCGTGCCGACATGAACGAGCGTGGAGAGGTCTCCATTGGTGATTTCGAAGAGGCCGGTTTCCTCCATGCGCCGCTCCAGCCGATACTGGCCGGGAGTGGCTTCCGTCATCGGCACGGTTTCGGTGCGGCCGGAGGGATAACGGATGGTCGCGGGACCGGGATCGTCGCCGATCGTCTGGCGCGTCGCTTCCAGCGTACGGCCGACGGCGCGGGCGGTCAGCGCTTCTTCCTCGAGTTCCGGCTCCTTCATCAGCCAGTGGGCGATGCGGCGATAGAGCGAGACATGCGGTCCGCCGCCCTCGAAGCCGCGCGCCCAGAGCCAGCCCTGATCGGAAAGCAGCATGGCCACGCGGCCTTCACCCTCGCGGTTCAGTACGAGGAGCGGCCGGTCGCCATCGCCCTGCATGACTATCTGCCCCTGCGGGGTACCGACATCGATGGTGCGGAACCAGCGCCCCCATGCGGGCGGGTTCTGGTTCGAGCCGTCGAGACCGCGGGTGACAGGATGCTTCTGCCCCTCCGGTGAAAGATGCGGATAGAAGCCAGCGTTATGAATCTCGCCGGTCGGAGAGGCAGGCAGGACCTGTTCCAGCGGTGTGCTGGCGATCGAATCCTCGCCCGCATGTTCGGGCCCCGCGGCGATCAGCAGCGCGCCGCCGTTCTGCACATACTGGGCGATGTAATCGTAATAGAGGATCGGCAGCACGCCGCGATGCTTGTAGCGATCGAAGATGATGAGGTCGAAATCCTGGATCTTCTCGACGAAGAGCTCGCGGGTCGGGAAGGCGATCAGCGACAGCTCGTTGATCGGCGTGCCATCCTGTTTTTCCGGCGGACGCAGGATGGTGAAATGGACGAGGTCGACGGAGGCGTCGGACTTCAACAGGTTGCGCCAGGCGCGTTCGCCGGCATGCGGCTCGCCAGACACGAGGAGGACGCGCAGGTTCTGGCGGATGCCATCGATGACATGAATGGCGCGGTTGTTGGCGGCCGTCACTTCGCCCGGCAGTTCGGCGACGGAGAATTCCATCACATTGTTGCCGCCGCGCGGCACGGTGAAGGAAAAGGGCGTTTCCGCACCGGGCGCGGCCTGAAGCGTAGCGATCTGCTGGCCGTTCATCCGGATGTTGACTTCGGCCGTGCCGCCGCC
The DNA here is from genome assembly GCF_057559155.1 of Rhizobium moroccans. NCBI lineage: Bacteria > Pseudomonadati > Pseudomonadota > Alphaproteobacteria > Hyphomicrobiales > Rhizobiaceae > Rhizobium > Rhizobium moroccans. Next base: position 142,180 of record NZ_JBHFJG010000048.1, read on the forward strand.
GCCACGCCCATCATCGAAGACGCGGAAGGTCAGTTCCTGCTCTTCGCCAACAATGCCGAAACGCGGCGCGCGCACTACTTCGATGCGGCGGTCGAACTCTTCCTCATGGCCGGTGATGAGGCCATGGACAGGCGCGTTGAAGCCGAGGTTCTGATTGATGCCCGGCAGGTCGTGGATCTGGCCGTCCGTCAGGAAGACCGCGCCGCCGATGCGGGCCGGGGGCACGTCGGAAACCGCGGAGGAGAGGGCGGAGAAAAGCCGCGTCGATGGCGTATCGGAATCCGCGTCGTCGGCCACTTCGACGATGCGCGTCTCGATACGCGGGAAGCGGGAGAAGCGCTCCTGCAGGCTGGCGAGTGCCGCGTCGGTCTGGGGCCGCCGCTCCGCCGTCTCCTGGCTCTGGGAGCGGTCGACGATGATCGGCACGATGGTCGAGAGCTGCTCGCGGTCCTCCTGCGCCAGGAAGGGATTGGCGAGTGCGAGCAGCAGGAAGGCGAGCGCCAGCGCGCGCAGCGTCGCGCCGCGCACGCCACGCCAGAAGGCCAGCGCAGCGAGGATCGCGGCAAGCACGGCGAGGCCGGCGAGGATCGACCAGGAGAAGAAGGGGGCGAATTCGAGGGTCATGTCCGCTTCTCCCTCACTGGCCCAGCCGTTCAAGCAGCGCCGGCACGTGCACCTGGTCTGCCTTGTAGTTGCCGGTCAGCATGTACATCATGATGTTGACGCCGGCGCGGTAGGCGTATTCGCGCTGCATTTCGTCCGGCGGCACGGTCGGCAGCACGGCTATGCCTTGGCTATCAACGGCCCAGGCGCCGGCAAGGTCGTTGCCGGTAATGAGGAGCGGCGTCACCCCGTCCCCGGAGGAGGAAAGCTGCGAGCCGGTATTGCGGGCTTCCTGCCGGGCCTCGACCCATAGCGGGCTGCCGGTATAGCGGCCGGGGAAATTGGTGAGCAGATAGAAGGACCGCGTCAGGACATGGTCTTCCGGGGTCGGCTCCAGGGGCGGGATGTCGATATTGGCAAGGATCGCCTGCAGCCGCTCGCCGTTCGGGGTGGTTCCGCCGCCGTCGAGCGCCGAATACTGGTCCCTTGTATCGAAGAGCACGGTTCCGCCGTTGCGCATATAGGCGTCGATGCGCGAGATCGCGGCCTGCGAAGGCATGGGGGCGGAGGCCGAGATCGGCCAGTAGATGATGGGGTAAAAGGAAAGCTCGTCCTGGGCGATATCGAGGCCCACTGGAGCGCCGGGTTCCAGGGTCGTGCGATAGGTGAGGAACTGGTTCAGACCCTCCAGCCCCTGTTCGGAAATGCGGTCCACGTCCGCCTCGCCGGTGACGACATAGGCAAGATGGGTGGTATCGAGACGTTCCAGGATCTGCTCGTCGCCTGGCTTGGCATCCTGCGCGCGGAGCTCGCCGGGCTGGAAGGCGAGGAGGGCGGCAGCAAACGCGACGATCGTCGCCGTCGTACGGCCGGCGCGCGGGACGCGAGGCAACCGCGAGAAGACGCCGTTCATGAAGAGCACGACGATGCTGTCGAGGATGAGCAGAGCGAAGGCCAGCGCGAAGAGGGCAGGGCGAAGCGACAGCGCTTCTCCGCCGATCAAACCTTCGCGAACGACTGGAACGCCGCCCGCCGCCGGATCGAACGGTGAAAGGACCGTGCCCGGAGCAAGCAGGTTGACCGCCGAGAAGCCGTCCTCCGTGCCGTAGAGGCCGGGCGGATGATCGAAGCTCGCGACCGGGGTCTGACCGGCGGAGATGGCGATCGGCCGTGCCGTGCCGGTTTCGGTGGTCAGGATGCCATCCGCATTGAGCAGGCGATAGGGCGGCAAGGTCGCGGCGGCATCCGCCGTTCCGCCGGAGGTCGAAGCGCCGCCGGCGCGCGAGATCTGGACGACCCGGCGCAGCATTTCGACGAAGTTGCCGGAGAGCGGCAGGTTCGACCAGGTCGCCTCGGCGCTGGTGTGGAAGAGCACGATGCGGCCGGCCTCCACATCACGGGTGGTGACGAGCGGGGTGCCGTCGGCAAGGCTTGCCCAGGTCCGTTCCGCAAGGTCTGGCGTCGGCTCGGCAAGGACCTGCCGGGTGACGGTGATATCGGCGGCGCGCGGCATGCCGGCGAAGGGGCCGAACGACGGGAAATCCGCGAGCGGCTGCGGTTCCGACCAGGACATGGCGCCGCCGAGCGCGCGCTCGCCCTGGCGCAGGATGACGGGGACGAGCGGATCGTCCGCCGGGGCTGCGGCCAGCCGCGGGCCGGCGAAACGGATCAGCGTGCCGCCGCGCGAAATCCATTGCTGCAACGGTTCGTAGGTCTCGGCAGGCAGACGGCCGACATCGGCCATGATGATGGCTGACGGATTGCCTTCCAGGATCTGCGGGATGGAGACGGACAGATCGGCGGTATTGGGCTGGATGACATCCGCATAGGGCGAAAGCGCCCGGCTGATATAGTAGAGCGGCTGCAGGAGCGGCTGAAAGTCGCTGCCGCTCTCGCCGGCGAGCAGTGCCACGCGGCGGCGCTTGAAGCCGTCGTCCAGAAGGTGAGCGGAGCCGGCGGTCGCCAGCCCCTCGATGCCGAGGCGGGCAAAATCGTTGCGCAGCTCGAAGGGGGCGTCGATTTCTGCCGTGGCGGTTGCCGAGCCGGCCGAGAATTCGAGCGTACCGGAAGCAAGCGCCCGGCGCTGGGTATCCAGCGCGTTCACGGTAAGGCTCCGCGAGGCTGCGGTGGAGAGCCGGGTTCCCGTGACCGTCATCGCGCCGGCGTTGTTGACGGCGCCGGTAAGGGCAACCGCGCCCTGTCCATCACCCTCTATGACGCGCATTTCCGTGGGCGTCATACCTGCCAGGGCCGACATGGCCTCTTCATCTCCCGCAACGGCGACGCCGTCGGAAAGCAGGACCAGCGTGCCGGGGCGGGTACCGTTCATCGCTCCGCTTATCGCCTCCGCGGTGCGCGCCCTGTCCGGCACGAGCGGCTGCGGCCTTGCCGCGCCGAGCTTGTCGCGGGCGGCGATGGCGCTGCCGGGGGTGGCGTCATGGCTGGTATCGGCGGTGAAGGTGATCGAGACGGGCAGATCGGCGCTTTCGGCGTCGTCGATCAGCGTGCTTGCGGTTTCGACGCGGCGTTCCCAGTCCGTGGCGCTCGCCCAGCCGTTGTCGATGACCAGCACGAGCGGGCCGGAGTCGTTGAGCGAGCCGGCGCGCGGGTTCAGGACCGGATCGGCGATGGCAAGGATGACGGCGGTGGCGAGCAGCATGCGCAGCAGCGTCAGCCACCAGGGGCTCTTGGACGGCGTCTCCTCGCGCTTCAACACGCTCGCCAGGATCTTCAGCGGCGGAAAAACCTCGGTCTTGGGGCGTGGCGGGGTGAGCCGCAGCAGCCACCAGATGACCGGCAGGGACAGAAGGCCCAGCAGGATGGCCGGATAGGCAAAGGCGAGAGCGCCCATCATCGTCCTCCGATCGGCTTTTGCGCCGGCAAGCCGGAGAGATAGCTATGCACGGCAACCAGGGCTTCGGATGCAAGGTGATCCGTCCGATGGAACACGAAACTCCAACCAAGGTTGCGAAGCGACAGGCCCAAATTTTCACGCCGGGCGAGATAGGCACGCCGATATTCATCCCGGATCGTCTCGGCGCGGCCGGACACAAGCTTCTCGCCGGTCTCCGGGTCGGTGAATTCCGTGCGGCCGTTATACGGGAAAATCTCCTCCGCCGGATCGGCTATCTCGACCAGATGGCCGCGCAGCCCACGGCGGCCGAGCGGTGCGATCCGTTCCATCACCCGGTCTGCATCATCCAGGAAATCGCCGATCAGGACGATATCGCTGTGGCCGCGGATCATGCCGGTTTCGGGAAGCCCGGTCGTCAGCGGCGCGTGGATGATGGCGGTCGCCAGGCGTTCGGCGGCGTTGCGCGCCGAGATCGGCTCCATGATGCCGGGGCAGCCGATCCGCTCGCCGGAGCGGGCGAGGATTTCCGCGAGCGCCAGCATCAGCACCAGCGCCCGGCTTTCCTTGGAGACCGTGCCGAAGGTGGACTTGTACATCATGGAGGGCGACATGTCGGCCCAGAGCCAGATCGTGTGGGCGGCTTCCCATTCTCGGTCGCGGACATAGGTATGGTCGTCGCGGGCGGAGCGACGCCAGTCGATGCGCGACAGGCTCTCGCCCTCGGCATACGGCCGGAACTGCCAGAAATTCTCGCCGATGCCGCGTTTGCGGCGGCCGTGCCAGCCGGCGATCACCGTATTGGCGATGCGCTTGGCCTCCACCATGCAATCGGGCACGAGCACCGCCCGCGCCTGGGCACGGGAAAGGACTTCGCTGCTCGGTGTCTGCTCGACGATCTGGCCGATAGATGCCACGCGCTGTCCTTTCTAAGCCCGCATGAGGGACGTCAGCCCCGGGCTTCCCTGACCAGATTGGCGATGACGTCGCGCACCGACATGCCTTCGGCGCGCGCCGCGAAATTAAGCGCCATCCGGTGTTCGAGCACGGGTTCGGCAAGCGCATAGACATCGTCGAGCGAAGGGGCGAGCCGGCCTTCGTAGAGCGCGCGAGCGCGGGCCGTCAGCATCAGCGACTGGCCGGCGCGGGGGCCCGGGCCCCAGGCGACGTGCTTGTCCGTCGCGGCATTGCCGTGGCCGGGGCGGGCGGAGCGGACGAGATTGAGGATCGCATCGACCACCTTGTCGCTCACCGGCATCTGGCGGATCAGGGTCTGAATTTCCTGGAGCCGCGCCGCGTCGATGATGCCGCGAGGCTTGGTTTCCGAAAGTCCGGTGGTTTCCAAGAGGATCTGCCGTTCGGCGTCAAGTTCCGGATAGAGCACGTCCACCTGCAGCAGGAAGCGGTCGAGCTGGGCTTCCGGAAGCGGGTAGGTGCCTTCCTGCTCCAGCGGGTTCTGGGTGGCGAGCACATGGAAGGGGGCGGGCAGGTCATATCGCTGGCCGGCGACGGTGATGTGATATTCCTGCATGGACTGCAGGAGCGCGGACTGGGTGCGCGGCGAGGCGCGGTTGATCTCGTCGGCCATCAGAAGCTGGGCGAAGACCGGACCCTTGACGAAACGGAAGGAGCGCCGGCCGCTCTCGTCCTGATCCATGACTTCCGATCCCAGGATATCCGAGGGCATCAGGTCAGGCGTGAACTGGATGCGGTTGGCGTCGAGGCCGAGAACGGCACCGAGGGTGGTAACGAGCTTGGTCTTGGCCAGACCCGGAACGCCGACGAGAAGCGCATGGCCGCCGGAAAGCACGGCCAGCAAGGTGTTTTCCACCACGTTCTCCTGGCCGAAGATGACCTTGGCCACCTCGGCGCGGATCGCGGCGATATCCGAAAGGGCGTTTTCCGCAGCGGCGATAATGGCCTTCTCGTCGAGAACGGTTTCGGTGGAATTCATCATGCCCATGTCGTTCTCCTCAGGCCTTTCCCCGCTGCCTTATGCGCGGGTTCGACGAATCGCTGCGGTGCAGCACACGCTTCATCCAAACAAACTTATTACCCGAAATGTGGCTGACAAGCGCGTTTCGAATGACTATCTCGTGAGGAACAATTGCTTACGCGGGAACCGAGACTGAAAGATGGCGAGGGAAACGATCAGTTCCGCATCGGATGCCGCCGGCCTTGCGGCGATGATCTCGCGCGCCGCGGAGCAGGTTGGGGGGCAGGCCGGAAAGGAAAAGCGCGGGCTCCCTCCCGTCGAAAAGTGGAACCCGCCCTTCTGCGGCGATCTCGACATGGAAATCCGCGCGGACGGCACCTGGTTCTACATGGGCACGCCGATCGGGCGGGCTCCGCTGGTGCGGCTCTTCTCCACCGTGCTGCGCAGGGACGAGGACGGGAAGACCTATCTGGTGACGCCCGTCGAAAAGGTGGGCATCCGCGTCGTGGACGCGCCCTTCCTGGCAGTCGAGATGAACGTTACCGAACGTGAGGGCAGGCAGGTGCTCACCTTCCGCACCAATGTGGGCGACGTGGTGGAGGCGGGCGAGGAGCACCCGCTGCGTTTCGTCGTGCATGGCGAGAACCGGGAGCTAAAACCCTATCTTCTGGTGCGCGGGCGGCTGGAGGCGCTGGTTTCCAGGGCCGTGATGTACGACCTGGTCGAGCTCGGCGAGGCGGTCGAGATCGACGGTGTTCCCATGTTCGCCATACGCTCTGGAAACCAGGTCTTTCCGGTGATGCCGGAAGCCGAACTCGACGCCCTTTCCAGATGAGTGAATTCCCCCTTTATTCAGCCGATGAATTCCGCCATCGCGCCCTTCACCAGAACGGCGGCCCGATCGATCATGCATGGCGGGACCATGGCGATCATCTGCTCAATCCGGATATCGTGACGCAGGTGGAAGGCCTGAAACTGCGTGATGCGGCGGTGCTCGTGCCGGTGATAGACGATGGCGAGGAGGCGAAGGTCATCCTCACGCAACGGACGGCGAGCCTCAGAAAGCATTCGGGGCAGATCGCCTTCCCGGGAGGCGCGATCGATCCCACCGACATTTCACCCGAACAGGCGGCGCTGAGGGAAACGGAAGAGGAGATCGGTCTCGACCGCTCCTTCGTGGAACCGCTGGCGCGGCTGCCCACCTATTTCGCCGCGACGGGCTTCCGCATCACGCCCGTGCTTTCGGTCGTGCGGCGAGGCTTCGAGTTGAGGCCGAATCCGAAGGAAGTGGACGAAATATTTGAAGTTCCGCTATCTTTTCTGATGACTGAGGCGAACCATCAGCGCGGCAGCCGCGTATGGAACGGGGTCGAGCGGCATTTCTACCTGATGCCCTATGGCGAGCGGAAAATCTGGGGTATCACGGCCGGAATCCTGCGCACGCTCTATGAAAGGCTCTATGCATGACGAGCATTGCCGACGAAGACTGGTTCCGCGATCCGGCCTTGCAGAGGATTCTTTCCCTGCTCAATGCCGATGGCGGGGAAGCGCGCGTGGTCGGCGGCGCGGTGCGCAACACGCTGATGAGGCTGCCGGTCGGCGACATCGACATCGCGACCACGCTGCTCCCGGAAATTGTGGTTGAACGGGCCAGGGCGGAAGGCGTCAAGGCCGTGCCGACGGGAATCGACCACGGCACGGTGACGCTGGTTGCGGATGGCCATGGCTACGAGGTGACGACGTTGCGCCGCGATGTCGCAACCGATGGCCGCCATGCGCAGGTCGCTTTCGGCACCGACTGGCAGGCGGATGCGGAGCGCCGTGACCTGACGATCAACGCGCTTTATGCGGATGGCAAGGGTGAGGTGGTGGACCTTGTCGGCGGACTTGCGGATATCGAAAGCCGCACCGTCCGCTTCATCGGCGATGCGGCGACGCGGATTGCCGAGGATCATCTGCGCATCCTGCGCTTCTTCCGGTTCTTCGCCCATTACGGTTCGGGGCGGCCCGATGCCGATGGCCTGCGGGCCTGTGCGCGCGCCAAGGACAGGCTCTCGATGCTCTCGGCCGAACGGGTATGGGCCGAGACGAAGAAGCTGCTTTCGGCCCATGATCCCTCGCGTGCGCTTCTCTGGATGCGCCAGACGGGCGTGCTGACGGAAATTCTGCCGGAAACCGAGAAATGGGGCATAGACGGCATTCACGGACTTGTCGCTTGCGAGCAGGGTCTCGGCTGGGCGCCCGATCCGCTACTGCGGCTCGCCGCCATCGTACCGCCCGACGCGGAGCGTATCGAGGTTCTTTCGAAGCGGCTGAGAATGTCGAATGCGGAGGCTGCGAAACTTGCCGCCTGGGCGGCCGCGCCAAACCTGCCGGACGAGGTGACGGATATCGGCTTCGACCGTTTGCTCTACCGGCACGGCAAGGAAGGCATCCTCATGTGCCTCAAGCTGGCGCTTGCGGCCGCGCGTTCCGGCGCGGAAGGCGATCCGGTGGCGATGCGGAAATCCGCACGGTTTTCCGTGCTGCTCGACAGGGCAGGGAATTATAGCAAGCCCGTCTTCCCGTTAAGCGGTGCGGACGTGCTGGCGGCAGGCGTGCCGGCGGGAAAAAGGGTGGGCGAGATCCTCGCCGCGCTGGAGAAATTCTGGATGGAGCGCAATTTCGTGCCCGACCGGGCGGCGCTTGCCGCCCGACTTGAGGAAATGCTGCGTGACCAGCCGTAATCGGCGGTTCAGGCCGCGTCCGGTTTAGTTTCGTCGCGTATGCGGGCCTTGATATTCTCGACCATGTTCTCGCGGATGATGTCCTCGCCGTGATCGGTGCGCAGATGCTCCACGGCCCGGCGCACGACTTCGGCATCTTGATCGGCTCGGGTGTGCCATTGGCAGCCGGGCACGAGCGTGCCGCATTCGAACAGTCTCATCCCTTTTCCTCCTGTTATCAAACGAATACCTGCCGCGGCGCGTCTCCTTCCGCGCCACGGTGTCCGGGATAACTCGTCAATTACGAACCCGTTCCAGGCCCGCCTTCATTCGGACAGTGCCCAGGCGCGGAAGACCGCGGCTGCCCTGTCTTCATCCGCGACCACCGGCGGCCTTGAATCATTGGCCGCCGTGGCGCCGGCCATCCTGAGGGAAAGCTGGCGTTTCACCTGTTCGACGCAGAAGGAATAGGGCAATTCGCTGCCGCTGCGGGCCCGCATTTCCGTCGCGAGACGATCGATCGTCTCGGGATTGGCGAGAGCGGGGATGCCGGTCCGGCTCTCGGAGAGATTAGGCACTGGCTTGTTCGCTGTCATGGCGATCCTCCTCCGGTGCTACCAGCGCGAAGGTTAACACCGACAGGCGGTTCTGGGTATCAAATTCGTTAACGAAAATGTGTCGATTTGCCTCCGCCGGCCCCATGGTGCTCGCTATGCGAAGCGCTCAAGGCCAGCGCACCACCGGAGGCAGCGAAGACAGGATGGATTCGACATTCCCGCCCGTCTTCAGACCGAAAATGGTGCCGCGGTCGTAGAGGAGATTGAACTCCACATAACGGCCGCGACGGATGAGTTGCTCGTCGCGGTCATCTTCCGTCCAGGGCTGGTTGAAGTTGGAGCGGACGATCTTGGGATAGACGAGGCTGAAGGCCCGACCTACATCCTGCACGAAGGCGAAATCGGCGTCCCAGCCGCCCTTTTCTTCTTCCGAATGCAGCCAGTCGAAAAAGATGCCGCCGATGCCGCGCGGCTCGTTGCGGTGCTTCAGGAAGAAATATTCGTCGCACCATTGCTTGTAGCGGCCGTAATCCGCGACGGTGGCGTGGCGGCCGCAGGTGATTTCCATGGCGCGATGGAAAAGCAGGCTGTCGGGATCGGTCTGCTCGCGGCGACGGTCCAGAACCGGCGTCAGGTCGGCGCCACCGCCGAACCATTGGCTGGTCGTCACCACCATGCGGGTGTTCATGTGAACGGCCGGCACATTGGGATTGATCGGATGGGCGATCAGCGAAATGCCGGAGGCCCAGAAACGCGGGTCTTCCTCGGCGCCGGGGATCTGGCTGCGGAAATCGGCAGAAAATTCACCGTAAACGGTGGAGGTGTGGACGCCGACCTTCTCGAAGACGCGGCCTTCCATCATCGACATCCTGCCGCCGCCGCCCGCGCCGTCGTCACGTAGCCAGTCCTTGGCTACGAAGCGGCCGGGCTGCTGGTCGGAGAGGGGGCCGGCCAGCTCGTCCTCCAGGGTTTCGAAGGATGCGCAGATGGTATCGCGCAAGCTCTCGAACCAGGCCTTGGCGGTGGCCTTCTTCTCCTCGATATCCGCGTGCAGCCCCTTCGGCAGTACCGGCCGTTCCATCGTCTCACCCCATGGTGCGATTCGTCTTTCTGAAAGCGTCATTAGCAGCAATGGCTTTCCCGAGCCATTCGCCAGACTGACGCGCCGTCATACGCCTGAAAAATCGGACTCGCAAAGAATCTGACGGCGCATTATCTTGCCTCCATAGAGGTGAAGTGCATGGCGAAACAGACACCGCCGCCACTTGACGGCCTGAAGCGCAGGATCGACCGGCATCGGCAGGAGAAGGCCGGCAAGCCGTCGGGCATGTTCGTTCGCGAAACCTTCCTGCTTTCACGCGAGGAAGCGCGCGAGAAGGCGCGCGAATGGTTCGACGCCTTTCCGAAAGCCGCATACTGGACCGAGGTGGAAAGCTGGCGCCAACTCGAGGGCGACCGGATCGAATTCACCATGCGGCGGCTGCCTTCGGCCGATTAGGCCGGGTTTCCATATCTCACGAACGCGGTTCGGCCTGTCTCAGACGGCTTTCAACGAGCACGCCGCTATCGTCCAGGATCGGATGGGCGACGGAGACAATATGCGCATTGATACGCTTCAGGTCGCGCAGCAGGTCGAGGTGCAGCGAGCTTGTCTGCAGGCTTTCCAGCTTGCCGTCGCGCAGGCGTTCCAGATGCCGCTCGGCTGACTGTTTCTCCATGTGGCGCACATTGACCTTGATCTCCATAAGCTGGCGGGCGAGATCGAAATCGCCGGTGACGAAGATGGTCTGGGCGACGCGCAGGTTATCGACCGTGAGATTGAACAGGTTTTCCAGCTCCCGATAGCCGTCGTCGGAGAATTTCAGGCCGTTGTCGATCTTCTTCCTGACCTCGCCGCAGAGGCCCTTCTCGACGATGTCGCCGATATGCTCCAGATTGATGACATAATCGATGATGGCGATCGAGCGCCTCGCATTCTCGTCATCCAATCCCCCGCGCCCAAGCTTCGAAAGATAAAGTTTCACCTCCTGCTGGATCAGGTCGACGCGCTTTTCGAGCGTTTCGATCTCCTGCAATGGAGCCAGATCATTGTGCTTGAAAGCGTTTTCGGTGCGGATCAGCATCCGCTCGATGAGATCGCCGACGCCGAGCACCTCCCGCGTGGCATTGGCAAGCGCCACGACCGGCGTTTCGAGCGCATCGGGATCGAGGAAGCGCGGACCGGTTTCCGCGCTTTCCTCCGTGGGGACGAGCCGGGTCATCAGGTCCGAGATCAAGCCGGAGAAGGGCCAGGCGAGTGCGGCAAGCAGGACGTTGAAGATCAGATGGGCGTCGACCGGCAGCTTCTGCGGCGAAAGCGGCAGCGTCTGCAGGAACTCGGCGCCGTAGCCGGCGAGCGGCAGCGCGATAAGGCAGCCGATGGCGCGAACGGTCAGATTGCCGAGCGTGATGCGGCGGGCGGCCGCGGGGCCGGAAAGGGTGGCGATGACGGGCGGCACGGCTCCGCCCAGATTGGCGCCGAGGATCAGCACGATGACCAGCCCGGCCGAAAGGATGCCGGTCGAGGCAAGCGACAGGATCAGCACCACCATCGCAAGGCTGGAAGAGGACACGAAGGCGAGACCGGCGGAGAGAAGCAGCGCCACGGGCCAGGCATTGTCGAGAAGGCCGATGAAGGCGGCAAGCGCCGGCGAACTCCGCATCGGTTCGGTTGCGGCCGACAGAAGATGCAGCGAAAGCAGCATCAGACCTACGCCGATCAGCGCGGCGCCGCCGCCCTGGCGGGCGCTCGATCCGCTGCGATGGAGGATGAGGCCGGCCAGGATGACGAGCGGCGAGAGCCATTCGATGCCGGTCGCCACGATCCAGGCCGTGACGGCCGTTCCCACATTGGCGCCGAGCAGCACGATCTGCGCCATGCGCGGCCGGATGAGATCGCGCTCCACGAAGGAGGCGACGGTGAGGGCGGTGGCGGTGGAGCTTTGCAGCGCGACCGTTGCCACGAAGCCGGAGAGGAAGGAACGCGGACCATTGCGGGTTCCGGTCGCGAGGCCGGTGCGGAGTTTCGGGCCGAAGGCGCGCGAGACCCCATCCTTCACCTGCGCGAGGCCGAACAGCAGAAGGGCGACGGCGCCCAGCAGGTTCACGATGACGATGGTGGATTCCATGCGGCTCCCCAGATGGCCGAACCGGAAATGCCGGAATCCGGTTTGCCGGCTAAGGATGATAACGCCGGCCGGCCAATCCTTACAATGCTTTCGGCGAGGGTTTCCGAAAAGAATTCGACAGACACGACGTCGGACATTTCCGGGTAGAATGCGCTAGCCGGCGGAAGGTTCTGTAAAATCCTCCAAGGGTAGAAGTCGTGGGCCTGCGCCTTGTTCCGAAAGAACGTCATCAGGATTGCGCAGCGGGCATTCGTGCATCGAGAGACAGCCGCAGCCGATGCAGTCGGTCAAATGGTTCCGGAGCGCGGTGAGGCTCTCGATGCGCGCGTCAAGCTGCCGTTTCCACGTTTCGGAAAGCCGCTGCCAGTCCTTGGCGGTCAATGGCCGATCGTGCGGCAGGACGGACAGCGCCTCGGCGATATCGGCGAGCGGGATGCCTGTTCGCTGCGCCACCTTGATGACGGCGACCCGACGTAACACGACGCGGGGGTAACGCCGCTGGTTGCCGCGGTTGCGCCAGCTTTTTATCAATCCCTTGGTTTCGTAAAAATGCAGCGTCGAGACCGCGACGCCGCTGCGCTCAGCCACTTCGCCCACGGTCAGTTCAAGGGGGATGCGCCGGTCCGGAGTTTTCTTCATCGCTGCTATTGACCTCAATATTACTTGAGGTTTTATAGCAGGTGCTCCCATGAACCGAAAGCCCGGGAGCAATCTCCGATGAAAACAAAAATCACCGTGGCGCTGATCTATGGCAGCGCGAGGCCTGGCCGTTTCTGCGATGTCGTCGCCGATTGGGTGCTGACGCACCTGCCCGAGATGATGGCGGCGGATATCGTGATCGTCGATCCCGCTGACCTGGCCGCCGAGACGCGCAATGCGAAGGCGGACATGCAGGCCAGGATTGCGCGCGATCTTGCCCGTGCCGATGCCTTCCTGGTCGTCACGCCGGAGTACAATCACGGCTATACGGCGGCGCTCAAGGAGCTCATCGACATGTTCTATGAGCCCTGGTGGGGCAAGCCTGTCGGCTTCGTCTCCTATGGCGGCGTATCGGGAGGCCTTCGCGCGGTGGAGCAGTTGCGCCAGGTCTTTGCCGAGCTCGGCACAGTGGCGATCCGCGAAAGCGTCAGCTTCGCCCATGCCCATGAGAAATTCGACGACGCCGGAAACCTGTATGAGCCGCAGCGGGCTGCCCGGCAGCTCGAAAAACTGGCGAGGCAGCTCACATGGTGGGCTTCGACGCTGAAGGCCGGCCGCGAGGCGCTCGTCGTCGAGGAGGCTGTCTGATGCTGAACAGACCCGCCACTTTGCAAACATCGCCTGTAAGGCTGGTGCCGGAAAGCTACCGCAATGCCACGCTGCTTTCGTTAAGCACGCTGACGATCATGTCCGGAGCGACCATCTCGGCCTCGCTTCCCGGCATCGAGACGCGGTTCGCGGACGTGCCGAACGTGGCGCTGTTGAGCCGTCTCGTGCTGACGCTGCCGGCGATCTTCATCGCTGCCTTCTCGCCTATCGCCGGCCTGGTGATCGACCGTTTCGGGCGCAAGCCGCTGCTGGTCGCAGCACTTTCGCTCTTTGCGATAGCCGGCTGCTCCGGTCTCTTCGCCCAGACGCTCACCGGATTGCTGATCGGCCGCGCCGTGCTCGGGCTTGCCGTCGGCGGCATCATGACCGTCAGCACCGCGCTGGTCGGTGATTTCTTCACCGGGCCGGCGCGCGACCGCTATATGGGCCTGCAGCAGGCTTTCGTCGGCGTCGGCGGAACGATCTTCCTGACGGGCGGCGGCTTCCTTGCGGAAATGCATTGGCGCGCGCCCTTCCTCATCTATGCGCTTGCCTTTTTGGTGCTGCCTGCCGTGCTGTTGTTCATATCCGAGCCGGTGCGGGTGGCGACCGCCACCGTGAAGGGACAGGCGGGCCGGCTCGGGGCAAGGGGCATCATCCTCCTGGCGATGCTGTTTGCCGCCGCAGTCTTCAACATGATCATCTTCTACATGATCCCCACACAGCTTCCCTTCTTCCTGAAGGATATCGGGGTTGCGGCACCCAGCCTTGCGGGCGTGGCGATCGGAGTCGTCAGCGCCCTGGTCTTTGCCCGCTTCCGGCGCGTGCTTGGCATCATGGGGGTCTTCGCGCTCGCCTTCGGCTCGATCGGCTCGGCCTTCCTGATGTTCTCCATCTCGGAGCACTATGCGGGCGTTCTCGTCGGCATGGCGATCTCGGGGATCGGCATGGGAACGATCATGCCGAACTTCGCGGCAGCCGCCATGATGCTCGCGCCGCCGCAATCGCGCGGACGGATTTCCGGTTTGCTGGTATCGAGCATCTTCCTCGGCCAGTTCCTCTCGCCACTGGTCTCTCAGCCGGTGATCGCGGCAAGCGGCTATGCAGCTGCTTATGGACTGGCGGGATTGGCAGCGGTGACCGTCGCCTTCGGTGCGCTGGCGGCGCGGCTGACGGCCGGGACGATGACTACGGCGAGGGAAGGGGGAGGGTGATGCCTACTGCTGCCTCAGCCGAAACCCGTTTGCCGGAGCGCTTCTCCGGCAATCATCGCCGCCGACATCGCGACGTTGATGGAACGCTGACCCGCGACCATGGGGATGAGGACCCGCTCCTCCGCCTTCTCGTGCACATGGTCGGGGACGCCGGCGCTTTCCCGGCCGAAAAGCAGAATGTCGTCGGGGCGATAGGTGAGCTGGGTATAGGGCAAGGCCGCCTTGGTGGAGGCAAGCACGAGACGGCGGCCGCTTGCCGCCCGCCAATCCTCGAAGGCCTGCCAGTTCACATGCCGCGTCAGGGTAACGTTTGCGAGATAATCCATGCCGGCCCGCTTCAGGTTGCGATCGGAAAGATCGAATCCGGCGGGTTCGATCACGTCGACGCCAAGGCCGAGGCAGGCGGCAAGCCGCAGGATCGTGCCGGTATTGCCGGGAATATCGGGCTGGTAGAGAGCGATGCGCAACTGGGTCATGAAAGCCGCATAATGGAAATCACGGCCGCTGCTCAAGAGAATTCCGCTACACGGTCTAGCTGTGACGTCCACGCAACAGACAAGACTTTGTCACCTATAATTGCCGATTTGCTCTTCCCATTTGACGGTCGAACGGGTAAAAGCGCATCGTTCTCAACGCCAACTCAAGGAGGCCCACATGGATATGACCGTGCTCTCGCGCCTCCGTCCCCAGATCGTTGCGATCCTGGTTTTGGCGTAGGTCGTTCGCGGTTTCCCGCAAACCTTCTCTTCCCTAATTCGTTACGTGGCCGTTGTACGGCCTCGATATTCTGATTTCCGCCGTTCGTCCCGCGGCCGTGTTTTGCGGTCCAGCAACGGCGATTCGATTGATGGAGCAGTCAATGTTCT
This sequence comes from Rhizobium moroccans, assembly GCF_057559155.1. Classification (NCBI taxonomy): domain Bacteria; kingdom Pseudomonadati; phylum Pseudomonadota; class Alphaproteobacteria; order Hyphomicrobiales; family Rhizobiaceae; genus Rhizobium; species Rhizobium moroccans. Next base: position 157,366 of record NZ_JBHFJG010000048.1, read on the forward strand.
CCTGGTTTGAACGGCGTTTGAACCCTTATCCGGTCGATGCGCCGACCTTGCCGCCCAAAGGGCTCATGGCCTTCTGCTGGCATTATACGAAGCCGGCGGCGCCCTGGCTGGTGCTGATGTCCATCCTCACGACGCTGATTGCCGTGGGGGAAGTGGCGCTTTTCCAGTTCCTCGGCGATATCGTCGACTGGCTATCCCATGCCGATCGCGAGACATTCCTTCAAACGGAATGGCCGCGGCTGGCGTTGATGGCGTTTGTCGTGCTGATCGGCCTGCCGGTCGTCGCAGGGCTTAATGCGCTCATCATGCACCAGATCCTGATGGGCAATTTCCCGATGATCGCCCGCTGGCAGATGCACCGCTTCCTGCTCCGGCACTCGATGACCTTCTTCGCCAACGAGTTCGCCGGCCGGGTTTCGACGAAGGTGATGCAGACTTCGCTCGCGATCCGCGAGACGGTGATGAAGGTGCTCGACGTCTTCGTCTACGTCGCGGTCTATTTCATCTCGATGATCGCGGTCGTTGCGGCTGCGGATTGGCGGCTGGTCATTCCGCTGGTCGTCTGGATGATCCTCTATGCGGCGATCGTCACCTATTACGTGCCGCGGCTGAAGAAGATCTCGGCCGATCAGGCGGATGCGCGCTCGATGATGACCGGCCGCGTGGTCGACAGCTATACCAACATCGCCACGGTGAAGCTGTTCTCCCATGCCGGCCGTGAAGAGGCTTACGCCCAGGATGCGATGAACGCTTTCCTGGAAACCGTGCACCGGCAGATGCGCAAGGTGACCAATTTCCAGGTTCTGGTCTACCTCATCAACTGCGTGGTGCTCTTCGTCGTCGCCACCATGTCCATCTGGTTCTGGCTGGAAAGCGCGATCTCGATCGGCGCGATCGCCATCGCCATCGGTCTTGCCATGCGCATCAACGGCATGTCGCAGTGGATCATGTGGGAAGTCTCGGCGCTGTTCGAGAATATCGGCACGGTCTATGACGGCATGGAAATGATGACCAAGCCGCATGACGTGGTGGACAAGCCGGCTGCGACCGCGCTCGCCGCAAAGAAGGGGCATATCCGCTACGAGAATGTCCGCTTCCACTACGGCAAGTCGAAAGGCATCATCGAGGGCCTCAACCTGGACATCGAGGCTGGTGAGAAGGTGGGCCTGGTCGGACGTTCGGGCGCCGGCAAGACGACCCTGATGAACCTGCTCCTGAGGTTCTACGACCTCGAAGGCGGTCGCATCACCATCGACGGGCAGGATATCTCGACGGTCTCGCAGGATAGCCTACGGTCGCTGATCGGCGTCGTCACGCAGGACACCTCGCTCCTGCACCGGTCCATCCGCGACAACATCGCCTATGGCCGGCCGGACGCGACCGATGAGGAGATCATCCAGGCGGCCAAGCGCGCCAATGCCTGGGATTTCGTCGAAGGGCTTTCCGACATGCAGGGCCGAAAGGGTCTCGACGCGCATGTCGGCGAGCGCGGCGTGAAGCTCTCCGGCGGCCAGCGCCAGCGTATCGCGATCGCCCGTGTCTTCCTCAAGGACGCGCCGATCCTGGTGCTGGACGAGGCGACCTCGGCGCTCGACAGCGAAGTCGAGGCGGCGATCCAGGAAAACCTCTTTGCCCTCATGCAGGGCAAGACGGTGATCGCGATCGCCCACCGCCTCTCGACGCTGACCGAGATGGACCGGCTGATCGTGCTCGACAAGGGCCGTATGATCGAGACCGGCACCCATCAGGAACTGGTGGCTTCCGGCGGCATCTATGCCGACCTGTGGACCCGCCAGTCCGGCGGCTTCCTCGCCGACCACGAAGCCGAAGAGGTTGCGGCGGAATGAAAAAGGGTGCTCCCCGTTCGCGGGGAGCGCCTCCCGTTCGTTGAGCGGATTTCTTATTGATTACGATTTTCCCGGGTATGCCAGATACGCAGCAGGAAGATTATGTCCTGCTGGATCTCATATCGAAGCTCGTAATCCGCAATCAGAAGACGCCTGACCTCGCGGGGAGAGAACTCCTCCAGCTTTTCGCCGAGCCGCGGATGCCCGATCAGTCTTTTCGGAGCGGATACCAGTGCATTCAACACCCGCGCGGCCGCGGGCGGATTGACCGCCGCCAGAAACTCATGAAGGCGGTCGAGATCGGAAACCGCCTTCGCGGTCCATTGGATGCGCATTAGAGTGGGCGAGGCAGAGGTTTGTCGCCGTCGAGGCTAGCGATCCATTTCTCCACTTCGTCGTGATCGACGACATTGCCGGCATCGACATCGGCCATGGCATCCAACGTCAGCTGCTGACGCTCCTCTTCGAGCGCGATCCAATTCGTCAAAGCCTGTTTGACGATCCAGCCTCGGGACCGCTCCAATCGGCTCGCCATTTCATCGACCTTCTCGGCGAGATCATGCGGTACATGTGCCGTGAGAACGCGGTTATTCATTGGAGCGTTTCCCGTTAATCGTATTGATTAAGAACGATTGGCTTATACCAGATTTCAAAAGACCCGCCAACGGCCAGCCGAAAGCGTTCCGACAGCCGGCATTTAAGAAATGTAAGCCTGGCTTCGATGGCTTTTCCTTTGCCGCCCGCGGGAATCCGCCTATATCGGGCGGCATGGCCAATTTCTTGTTCCGCACTTTCGAAAACTGGATCAAACCTTTCGCAAGGCGGGACGACCTGAAGCCGCCGGAAGGACTGCTCGGCTTCGTCTGGTTCTATGTGCGGCAGGCGAAGTTTCCCTTCATCGCCATGCTGGTGCTTGGCGGACTTGCCGCCGGGGTCGAGGCGGCGATGTTCTGGTATGTCGGCAGGCTGGTCGATATCCTGGAGACCGCGCAACCTTCGGCGGGCTGGTCCGGCCTTCTTGCCGATCATGGCGCCGAACTCGTTACCATGGCGCTTGTCGTCGGGGTAGGGCGCTTCCTGATCGGCCTCTTCACGGCACTGGTCGACCAGCAGATCATCACGCCCGGCTTTTACAATCTGGTGCGCTGGCAATCCTATATCCATGTCTCGCGCCAGTCGCTGAGCTTCTTCCAGAACGATTTTTCCGGCCGCATCGTCACCAAGGTCTGGTCGGCCGGCCAGGCGACGGGCGACGTGCTGACGGCTTTCATGGAAAGCATCTGGTTCGTTGCGATCTATTCCGTCTCCACGGTGGCGCTGGTGGCGCAGCTCGACTGGCGGCTGGCAGCGGTGGTGCTCGCCTGGCTCGCCATCTTCGCGGTTCTTGCCCGATATTATGTTCCCCGCATTCGCGAGCATTCCAAGCAATCGGCCGAGGCAGGGTCGATGATCAGCGGCCGCATGGTGGATGCCTATTCGAACATCCAGACGCTGCGCCTGTTCGGCCGGGACGAGGCGAACGACAGCTATATGCGCCAGGGATTCGAGAGGTTCCAGGCCACCATTCTGGGCTTTACCCGCCTGCTCACCGGCGTCCGGGCATCGATGGCTTTTCTCTCGGGCGTCATGATCGTGACGATGGCGGCGCTCAGCGTGCATCTATGGCTCGGCGGAAGGATCAGCTCGGGCGCGGTCGCCTTCACGCTTGCGCTGATGCTGAGGCTCAATTTCCTGCTTGGAAGGCTGATGACGCAATTGAACGGCATCATGCGCAATATCGGCACGATCCAGAACTCCGCCGAGTTGATCTCCCAGCCGATCGGGCTGGTGGATGCGCCGGATGCAACCGAGCTCGTGGTCCGCAAGCCGGAAATCCGCTTCGAGAACGTGAGCTTCCGTTACGGCGGCGAGAAGGGGGTGATCAACGCGCTCTCGCTCACCGTCCAGGCGGGCGAAAGGATCGGCATCGTCGGAAGGTCTGGCGCGGGCAAGTCGACGCTGGTGAACCTGCTCCTGCGCTTCTACGATCTGGAAGGCGGCCGGATACTGATCGACGGGCAGGACATAGCCAGGGTAACCCAAGAATCGCTGCGGGCGCAGATCGGCATGGTCACGCAGGACACGTCGCTGCTGCATCGCTCGATCCGCGACAATGTTCTCTTCGGACGTCCGGACGCGACCGACGAACAGCTTCTGGCCTCGGCGCGGCGGGCGGAGGCCGACCGGTTCATCGCCACGCTCGAAGACCAGCGAGGCCGCAAGGGTTTCAACGCCCATGTGGGCGAGCGAGGCGTGAAACTATCGGGCGGTCAGCGCCAGCGTATCGCGATCGCCCGCGTAATGCTCAAGGATGCGCCGATCCTGGTCCTGGATGAGGCGACCTCTGCCCTGGATTCGGAAGTGGAGGCCGCAATCCAGTCGAACCTCGAACGGCTGATGCAGGGCAAGACCGTTCTGGCGATCGCTCATCGGCTTTCCACGATCGCGGCGCTCGACCGCCTGATCGTCATGGACAAGGGCCGGATCATCGAGGAGGGGACGCACTCACAGTTGATTGCCGGTGGTGGGCTCTATTCGGAACTCTGGGCACGTCAATCGGGCGGCTTTCTGGCCGCCGATGCCGCGCAATAATCAGTTGCCAATGATGGCGATCTCGGCGACCAGGCCGAAATGGTTCGATCCCAGAGGGTCCGGCAGTCGCGTGAGCGATCTGATCTTCAAGGGCGAGCGGACATAGACGTGATCGATCGGAAGCCCAAGCAAGCCGAGCCGCACCGGCCAGGTCGCGGGTTCGTATTCCGCCGTCGTCAATCCCGTCCAGCGCAGAAACATGCGCATGTCCGGGGCGATGCTCGCGGCATTGAAGTCTCCGGAGAGCACAAGCGGACCTTCCGTATCGGTGATGGCAAGCGCTGCCCGCACAAGCTCCATCGTGTGGAATTCGTCGAAATAGGGCTTGGTGGTGTGAATGGCGCCGACATGGACATTCCTGCCGGCAAGCGTGACTTCCGCCATCATGAAGCGTTCCGCGAACAGATCGCTGAGGCTGCGGATCACCGGTGAGCGCAAGGGTTGCCTGGAGAGTATCATCAGGTCGCAACCATCCGTTTCCGCGCCGCAGCCGAGCCGATACGGATAGACCTTCGAAAGTTCCGCGAGATGGCCGCGAAGCGGCTGGGCCTCCATGACGTTTACGATCTCGGCCCCGGAGTTCAGGATGAGCTGGGTGATCGCCTCGCCATTGGCATAATTCTCCCGAAGAATATTGAAGGACAGCAGCCGAAAGCCGGGCGCTTGCTTCTCCGCTTCGCTGGGGACGGCCGCGAACTGTCGGCTCATGACGACCGCATGGCCGCCGAGCAGCAGTGAGAGGCAAAGAAGGACCATAGCGGCAAGGCTGCGTTTCAGTAGAAGCGCGAAGAGGAGGGCGGCGGCACAGGCAATCGAGAGATGCAGCTGCAGGTTATGAAACGCCGCGAAAACCCAGATTTCGGTGACGTAGCGCGTGGCAATCGCAAAAAGGATGAGCGACACGATGACGCAGATGGCAACCGATAGTGTCTCTCTCATCTGGATTCGCCCGAGCGGCCGCCTTGGATGCGCCGGTTCGGGTAACATGGGAGTTCGAATGTTGCAATGCGAGAGCCCGAAAGGCGGTTAACGATGCCCTCGGCGGAAATTGAAGTTCAGCCTGTAGAACGCTGAATTGATTAGCAAAATCTAACCGTCTTTTGATGGCCGGAGCCCCCGGCCCAGCGGCCCGTAAAAGGGTTGGGGACGGGCGTGACATTATGGCGACATTCTGGCGGATCGGCACTTGCCAAGACTGGACATATTTTGCGATCAAGCATAGAACGCGCCAAATTGCCGGGGAATCTATGCACCAATTGTGCCTGTTAGAGATTGTCCGGTATTGGGGGAAATGGGATTTTTCGCGAGAATTTGCGTGAGAAGGATGGTTGAGCCGTGAGCGAACACGAGACCCATAGCGGAACAGCGGGCGAGCCCACTCGCCGTGATTTCCTTTATCTGACCACCGGCATGGCCGGTGCCGTCGGCGCCGCCGCTGTGGCCTGGCCGTTTATCGACCAGATGCGGCCGGACGCCTCGACGCTCGCCCTTGCCTCGATCGAGGTGGATGTTTCGGCGCTCGAGCCGGGCATGTCGCTGACCGTGAAATGGCGCGGCAAGCCGGTCTTCATCCGCAACCGCACCCCGCAGGAGCTCGAAGAGGCCAATGCCGTTGCGCTCGGCGACCTCAAGGATCCGGTCGCCCGCAACGCCAACCTGCCGGCGGATGCGCAGGCAACGGATATCGACCGCTCGGCGGGCGAGGGCAAGGAGAACTGGATCGTCATGATCGGTTCGTGCACCCATCTCGGCTGCGTGCCGCTCGGCCAGGCCGGCGATTTCAATGGGTGGTTCTGTCCCTGCCATGGCTCGCACTACGATACGGCGGGCCGAATTCGCAAAGGTCCGGCGCCGCAGAACCTCGCCATTCCGACGTTCTCATTCGCAAGCGATACAGTGATCAGGATCGGGTAAGGGGCACATAATGAGCGGCCATTCCACATACCAGCCATCGACCGGCATCGAGAAATGGATCGATTCACGGCTTCCTCTGCCACGGATGATCTATGACAGCTTCGTCGCCTATCCCGTTCCCCGCAATCTGAATTACGCCTACACGTTCGGCGCCATGCTGGCGGTGATGCTGATCGTTCAGATCCTGACCGGCGTCGTGCTGGCCATGCATTACGCGGCTTCCACCGGCGTCGCCTTCGACTCGGTCGAGAAGATCATGCGCGACGTCAACCACGGCTGGCTCCTGCGCTACATGCATGCCAACGGTGCGTCCTTCTTCTTCATCGCGGTCTATCTGCACATCGCCCGCGGCCTCTATTACGGCTCCTACAAGGCGCCGCGCGAAATCCTCTGGATTCTCGGCGTGGTCATCTACCTCCTGATGATGGCGACCGGCTTCATGGGCTACGTGCTTCCCTGGGGTCAGATGTCCTTCTGGGGCGCGACCGTCATCACCGGCTTCTTTTCGGCTTTCCCGCTCGTCGGCGAGTGGATCCAGCAGTTCCTGCTCGGCGGCTTCGCCGTCGACCAGCCGACGCTGAACCGCTTCTTCTCGCTGCACTACCTGCTGCCGTTCATGATCGCGGGTGTTGTTATCCTGCACATCTGGGCGCTGCACGTGACCGGCCAGACGAACCCGACCGGTGTGGAAGTGAAGACCAAGACGGATACCGTCGCCTTCACCCCCTATGCGACGCTCAAGGACGCGCTCGGCGTATCGGTCTTCCTGATCGCCTATGCCTGGTTCGTCTTCTACATGCCGAACTATCTCGGCCATCCGGACAACTATATCCCGGCCGACCCGCTGAAGACCCCGGCGCACATCGTTCCCGAATGGTACTACCTGCCGTTCTACGCCATGCTGCGCGCGATCACCTTCAACATCGGCCCGATCGACTCCAAGCTGGGCGGCGTGCTCGTGATGTTCGGCTCGATCATCATCCTGTTCTTCCTGCCCTGGCTCGATACCTCGAAGGTCCGTTCGGCGGTCTACCGTCCGTGGTACAAGCTGTTCTTCTGGCTGTTCGTGGCCAACGCGATCATGCTCGGATGGCTCGGCGCCATGCCGGCGGAAGGCATCTACGTCATCCTGTCGCAGCTCGGCACGCTCTACTATTTCGGCTTCTTCCTGGTGATCATGCCGCTGCTCGGCCTGTTCGAAACGCCGCGGCGCATTCCGAACTCGATCACGGAAGCGGTTCTCGAAAAGAAGAACAAGTCCGACATGGAAAAGCTCAAGCCTGGCGAAGCCAGCGCCTGATCGCCTGCGACCGAGAGGGAATAAGACTATGAAAAAGCTTGTTGCAAGCATCCTGTCGCTGGCCTTCGTGGCAGGCATCGGCGTCGCTTCCGCGGTAGCGCAGGACGATCACGGTGCGGCCGCCGGCGGAGAGGCCCATGCGGAAGGCGGCACGCCGCACTATCCGATGCAGCATCCGAAGCATGTGGACTGGAGCTTTGCCGGTCCCTTCGGCCACTATGACAAGGGACAGCTCCAGCGCGGCCTGAAGGTCTACACGGAAGTCTGTTCGGCCTGTCACTCCATGCGGCTCGTCTCGTTCCGCACGCTGGAGGGCCTCGGCTATTCCGAAGCGCAGGTGAAGGCCTTTGCGGCGAACTACGAGGTGCAGGACGGCCCGAACGACGACGGCGAGATGTTCAACCGTGCCGCCGTTCCGTCGGATTACTTTCCGTCGCCCTATCCGAACACGCAGGCCGCCGCCGCATCCAATAACGGCGCGGCTCCGCCGGACATGTCGCTGCTTGCCAAGGCGCGCGGCGTCACCCGCGGCTTCCCGCAGTTCATCTTCGATATCTTCACCCAGTATCAGGAAGGCGGCCCGGACTACATCTACTCGCTGCTCACCGGTTATCAGGATGCGCCGGCCGGCGTCGAGGTTCCGACGGGCACGCATTACAACCCGTATTTCGTAGCAGCAGCATCGCTCGCCATGGCTCCGCCGATCAGCAACGATCAGGTGACCTACGACGACGGCGCGCCGCAGACGGTGGATCAGTATGCCAAGGACGTTTCTGCCTTCCTTATGTGGGCTGCAGAGCCGCATCTCGAAGACCGCAAGCGCACCGGCTTCATGGTCATGGTGTTCCTGGTGATCTTCACCGGCCTTCTCTACCTCACGAAGAAGTCGGTCTACGCCAGCAAGGAACACTGAGGCGAAATGCCCGAACAATAAAAAAGGCGGCCCGGTGCCGCCTTTTTTATTGGGAGGAAGGGTTCCGCCTTGGTAGAAGTTCCTGTCATCATTCTCTGACCAGCCCGGGAAATCATGTCCACGATCGATCTCGCTTCCACCGTCCGTTCCATTCAGGACTATCCGAAACCCGGCATCATCTTCCGCGACATCACCACGCTGCTCGGCGATGCGGTTGCTTTCCGCCAGGCTGTCGATGAGCTCGTGCGGCCTTATACGGGGCTTGGCGTCCATAAGATCGCGGGCATCGAGGCGCGGGGCTTCATTTTAGGCGGTGCGCTGGCGCACCAGCTTTCCGCCGGCTTCGTGCCGATCCGCAAGAAGGGCAAGCTGCCGCATGAGACGGTGCGCATCGCCTACAGCCTGGAATACGGCGTGGACGAGATGGAGATGCACAAGGACGCGGTAAAGCCGGGCGAGAAGGTCATCCTTACGGACGATCTGATCGCGACGGGAGGAACGGCGGAAGGCGCGGTGAAGCTGCTCAGGCAGCTCGGGGCCGAGATCGTGTCTGCCTGCTTCGTCATCGATCTGCCGGATATCGGCGGACGCCGGAAGCTTGAGGCGCTCGGCGTCGAAGTGCGGACGCTTATGGAGTTTTCCGGTCACTGAGCCGGGTAGAGCCTCACTCGAATTCGAGCACGGTGCCTTCGTACCGCATCACGGCCTCGCCGTGCTGATTGACGCCGTCATTGAGGGTGGTGTTGATCCAGGTGCCGGGGCGTGAGGCGAGCGGGCGGCTTTCGAGGAGCGTGGTGGAATAGGTGATGGTGTCGCCGACATAGACGGGCTTCAGCCATTGCAGCTTGCGGAACCCTGCGGAGGGGCCGAGCTTCGGCGGTTCCACACCCTCCTGTTTCAGCCGGGCATATTCCGTCATCCAATAGCTCATGAACACCTTCATCCAACCCGCGCAGGTATGCCAGCCGGAGGCGCAGAGATCGCCGAAGACATAGTTCCTGGCCGCTTCCGCATCGACGTGGAATGGCTGGGGATCGAACTTGCGGGCGAAGCGGATGATATCCTCGGACGTGAAGGTGAGTGTCCCGGTGATGACCTTCTTGCCGGGCGGCGAGAGTTCGATGAGCTTCATTCGGCAGCCTCCGGCGCGGCCCTCATCCGGATCATGATCGGGTTCTCCCCGCGCATGACGACGTCGCCGCGCTGATTTTCCACTTCATGCAGGAACTTGACGATGCCGATGCCTGGCCGGGAGCGAAGCGCCCTGGATTCCAGCACCGTCGATCGGCCGGAAAGCGTATCGCCGGCGAGCACCGGCTTCCTCCATTCCATGGCGTCGACGCCGGGTGAGCCTTCGGAAGAGGATTGCGACAGCCAGCCGTCGAACATCATCCGCATGAACATGCTTGCGGTATGCCAACCGGAGGCGGAAAGGCCCCCGAGAATGCTGGCCTTGCCCGCCGCCTCGTCAAGATGCATGGGCTGCGGATCAAACTCCTGCGCGAACTCTATGATCTCTTCCGCAGTCACCTGCTTGGGCGCCAGCGGGAAAACCCCTCCGGGCACGAAGTCCTCGAAGAAATATCTTGCTTCCATGCTGCGGCCTCCCGCCACAACGCGGCGCGATGCGCCACGCTTTCAAGTTCTCGCTTGCGCGCACTCGTGCGCGACCTCGATGGCTCAGGTGTTGAAGCGGAAGTGGATCACGTCGCCGTCCTGCACCACATATTCCTTGCCTTCGTCGCGCCCTTTGCCCGCTTCCTTGGCGCCGACTTCACCCTTGAAAGCGATGTAATCGTCATAAGCGATGGTGAAGGCGCGGATGAAGCCGCGTTCGAAATCGGTGTGGATAACGCCGGCCGCCTGCGGCGCCTTGGTTCCACGCACGATCGTCCAGGCGCGGGTTTCCTTAGGACCAACGGTGAAATAGGTAATCAGGTCGAGCAGGTGATAGCCCGCGCGGATCAGCCGGTCGAGGCCGGCTTCCTCCAAGCCCAGCGCCGCGAGGAATTCCTTGGCCTCGTCTTCCGGCAGCTGCGCGACTTCGGCTTCGATGGCGGCCGAAATGATCACGCATTCCGCGCCCTGCGCTTTCGCCATTTCGGCGACCGCCTTGGTATGCTCGTTGCCGTCGACGGCGTCGCCTTCGGCTACGTTGCACACATAGAGGACCGGATGCGAGGTCAGGAGGTTGAGGCCCTTGAGAATGGCAATCTCGTCGGCGCCGAGCGTCTGAAGCAGCAGACGCGCCGGCTTGCCGTCCTGCAGCAGCTTGATCACGGCTTCCATGACCGGAAGCTGCGCAAGCGACTCCTTGTCCTTGCCGGTAGCACGCTTGCGCGTCTGGTCGACGCGCCGTTCCAGGCTTTCGAGGTCGGCGAGCATCAGCTCGGTCTCGATCGTCTCGGCGTCGCCGACCGGATTGATGCGGCCTTCGACATGAGTGATGTCGTCATCTTCGAAGCAGCGCAGCACGTGCACGACGGCGTCGACTTCGCGGATGTTTGCGAGGAACTTGTTGCCGAGGCCTTCACCCTTCGATGCGCCGCGCACGAGACCGGCGATGTCGACAAAGGAGATGCGCGTCGGAATGATTTCCTTTGAACCGGCGATAGTTGCCAGTTGCTGCATGCGCGGATCCGGCACCGCGACTTCGCCGGTATTCGGCTCGATCGTGCAGAACGGATAATTCGCCGCCTGCGCCGCAGCGGTCTTGGTGAGCGCGTTGAAGAGAGTGGACTTGCCGACATTCGGCAGTCCGACGATACCGCATTTGAAGCCCATCGGTGAAGGAACCCGTATCTAAAAAAACTGTTGCTGAGGCTATGGGGGAAAGCGCCGCAAGGGTCAAGACTTGCGAGTTGCTGGCGTGGATGAGACTTGAAGGTGGGAGGCCATCGCTTGAATTATCCTCCGTTGCGCTGCAATATATCAGGAAGCCCAGTGTCGAACCCCGTCTCGGGAGGCGGGACGCCATGAGCCAAGATACAATCCTCAAGCCGAAAAACACGACCAAGCCGAAGCTCGATCGGCCGAAGCTCTACAAGGTCATTCTCGTCAACGACGACTACACGCCGCGCGAGTTCGTCGTCATGGTGCTGAAGGCGGTCTTCCGCATGAGCGAGGAAGCCGGCTATCGGGTGATGCTGACCGCGCACCGGATGGGGACATCCGTCGTGGTCGTCTGCGCCAAGGACATTGCAGAGACCAAGGCCAAGGAGGCGACCGATCTTGCCAAGGGGGCAGGTTTCCCGCTGATGTTCACGACCGAGCCGGAAGAATAGCGGCCAGGCAGAGTACTGGACACGCCGAGGCGGCGGCCGGACTGCACGACAGACCGTTCAGTCTCCCTTGCCGCCGAACATCTTCTTCAGCATATCCGCCATGGGGCCGGTTGCCGGGAGATTTGGCTTGCCGCTTCGAGCCTGGTGGATGTGCGACTGGCCGGTCGCCTTGGCCGGCGGTTTTTGCTGCTTCGGTTTTTCCTCGTCCGGCTTTCCGCCGACGGCAAGCGCCAGCTTGTTCAGGAATTGCGAATCCTCGTTGCGCGCCAGCATCTCGGCATTGTCCGCGACGGCATCGAGCAGCGGATCGAGCCATGCGTGGTCCGCCTTGGCGAAATCTCCGAGCACATGGTTGTGCACGAGCTCCTTGGCGCCGGGATGGCCGATGCCGAGGCGCAGCCGCCGATACTCCTTGCCGCAATGGGCATCCAGCGATTTCACGCCATTGTGGCCGCCATGTCCGCCACCGGTCTTGATGCGCGCCTTGCTGGGCGACAGATCAAGCTCGTCGTAGATCGCGAGGATGTTCTGGGGCGCCAGCTTGAAGAAGCGCATGGCCTCGCCGACCGCTTCGCCGGAAAGGTTCATGAAAGTCTGCGGCTTCATCAGCAGGACCTTTTCGCCGGCGAGCTCGCCTTCGGAAACTTCGGCCCTGAATTTCTTCGACCAGGGCGAGAAACCAGGGCGGCGCTGGATCGCATCCACGGCCATGAAGCCGATATTGTGGCGGTTGCTGGCATATTTGGAGCCGGGATTGCCGAGCCCCGCGATGATGAGCATGACTGTCTTCCGTCGTTGCGCTGTCATTGTTTCACCAACGCGAAACGCCGACAAAGTCAACCGGTTTCAGGATAAACCGGTCTCACGCTAGCTTGCCATCTCCTCGCGCACCGCATGCGTCCCGCCGAGGCTGGCCAGAAGATCGTTGATCTCTCGAGGCTTCGAGAAGAGGTATCCCTGGGCATAATCGACGCCCATGCCCCGGAGCGCCAAGCGCTGCGCCTCGGTCTCGACGCCTTCTGCGATGACCCTGCAGTTCATCTTGTGGGATATGGCGCTGATGCCTTCCACCAGCATCTTGTTCTTGCGGCCGATATCGTCCGCCGGCTCGGTGATCGAACGGATGAACGACTGGTCTATCTTCACGATATCGACCGGGAAGCGGCTCATATAGCTCAGCGACGAATAGCCGGTGCCGAAATCGTCAAGCGCGATCAGGCATCCGAAACCATGGATTTCGTCGAGTATCGTGCGGATTTCGGGATCGTCGTGCATCAGAACTGCTTCGGTGATTTCCACCACGAGACGGTTCGGCTGGAGATTGTAGCGACCAAGCAGGGTGGCGAGGCGGGCAGGGAGGCCCGGCTCGAACTGCAGCGGCGAGAAGTTGACGGCGACATAGCTGTCGGCCATGCCGGGCAGACGGGAGATGCGGGCGAGATTGCTGACGGCGTCTTCCAGGATGAAATTGCCGATCTGGCTGATCGATCCGTTCTCCTCGGCGATGTCAATGATGCCCGACGGCGGAATCAGGCCTTTGCGGGGATGGCGCATGCGCATCAGCGCCTCGAAGCCGGCGATCGCGCCGGAATCGATCCTGACGATCGGCTGAAAATGCGCCTCGAACCAGTTTGCGGCAATACCGATTTCCATATCGCGTTCGAGTTCGGCGCGTTCGCGGGTCTGATCGAGGATGGCGGGATCATAGACCTGTGCGCCATTCTTGCCGTCGCGCTTGCGGGCGTACATGGCCATATCAGACTTCTGGAGCAATTCGGCCGCATTCGCCGCATGGTTCGGATAAAGAGCGAAACCTATGCTGGCGCTGAGGCGAACGCCGGTATTCGCCACAGGGAAGGGCGCATCGAACATCTCGACGATCTTCCGGCACAATTCCGAGGCGCGCTGCTCGGCATCGTCGCCGCCGACGATGATCGCGAATTCGTCTCCTCCCAGGCGAGAGGCGGTATCGCTCTCGCGCAGCAGCGGCAGCAGGCGCTCGACGAACTGGCAGAGCACGGCATCGCCGGCCGCATGTCCGAGATTGTCGTTGATCGACTTGAAACGGTCGAGATCCACGAAGAGGCAAGCCACGGGTGTCCGGGCGTGGTCGGCTTCGCCGATCTTGCGATCGAGGATGGCTTCGAAGCCCTGGCGATTTAGCAGCCCCGTCAAATGGTCCGATATCGCCTGCTTGTGGTTGCGCAGTTCCGATTGCTTCAGCTCGGTGACGTCCGTCATCACGCTGAGCGAGCCCTGCTGATCGATTGCCGCGGCGTTGAGTTCAGTCTCGGCGATCAGGACATCCATCACGCGGCCGTCGCGGCAAAGGAACCGGACGGTGACCTCGGTTGCCAGGCCCGCCGTTTTGACCCGCGTCTTGCGCTGCGAATAGAGCTCCCTGTCCGAGGGGGCAATGAGATCGGCGAAGAGCCTGCCGATCACGTCTTCGCGGCGATAGCCGGTCGCAAGCAGCCAATAGTCGCTGACGGCGGCGATGAGATCGTCCGGGGTCAGCGAGAAGAGCATTGCGGGTGTCAGATTGTAGATCTCGGTCGTCTGCCGGTGCGCGCGCTTCAACTCGCGCTCCTCGCGTTCCAGCAGGCTCTGCATCTCGTTGAAAGAGCGTGCCAGCCCGCCCATCTCATCGTTGGAACGCCAGTCGACATGGTGGCGGGAGCCGAGGCGGCGCGTCGCCTCGATTGCCGCCGCAAGGCGCATCAGCGGTTTGATGACCATGAGGCGATTGCCGAGGATCGCCGCGCCGAAAACCGTCAGGATGGCGACGATGAAGATCGAGATCAGCGCCAGTTCCATCTGGTTGATCGCCGAGAGCCAGCCCATTCTCGGGACGTAGACCGTAACCGAGCCGACCCCAACGGCCCCGCTGGGCGATCGATGGTAGATCTGCCGGGAAAAGGATTCGAGGCCGCGAAAATCCGCGGGATTTTCGGCATCGACCTTGGAAATGCTGAGTTTGCCGATGCTATCGGAAATCTGGACGGCCTGGATGGACGTATCGGCTACCAGCGTCGCCGCGATCTGGTGAAGGGTATCGTGGTCGAGCTCCCGGAGCGGCTTGCCGAGCGCCTGGGAATTCGTGGTCAGCAGCATGTCGACATATTCGCTCAGCCCCCTGGCGACCTGCTGCGAAGAAAGAGCAAGAAAGAGGGTGAAGAGCGGCACGACGACGACCAGAAGCGCGCCAGAAATGATGGCGATGAAGCGACTTTCGACGGAATGTCTCATCGCCTTTTTCCATGGCTCTTCATGACGCCGGCCCCCAGCCGAATGCGATGCATGCTTAAGTAGCGCGCATAATTCCCTGCAATTCATTAAACTTCATTGAAGCCAATATGCAAGCTTCGGGCATTGCGAAGAATAAGGGTAACAACGGCGTGTGGAAAGCAGGATAAAGTGAGGGACCGGCAACAAAAAACCCGCCTCACGGGAGGCGGGTTCATGAGGCAAGTTATTGCCTTTGCTTATTATTCTTCCGAAGCAGGTGCTTCTTCATCTTCCTGGACGCCGCCAGCCGGAGCGACGATCGTGGCGATGGTGAAGTCGCGATCGGCGATGACGGGCTTTACGCCAGCGGGAAGCTTCACGGCCGAAATGTGAATGCTGTCACCGATCTTGGCACCGCTGAGGTCAACGGTGATGAATTCCGGGATGGCATCGGCCGGGCAGTTGAACTCGACCGTATGACGGACGATGTTCAGAACGCCGCCGATCTTGATGCCGGACTTCTCTTCGTTGATGAAGTGAACCGGTACTTCGACGGTGACCTGCGTATTGCCGGAGACACGCAGAAAATCCACGTGCATCGTGAAGTCACGGACCGGATCCAGCTGGTAATCCTTCGGGAGAACCTGGATCTTCTTGCCGTCGACGTCGATGGTGGCGATCGTGGTCATGAAACCGCCGGCATGAATGCGCTTCGTCACTTCGTTGGTCGAGAGTGCGATAGCGATTGGGGCCTGCTTGTCACCGTAGATGACAGCGGGAATGAAACCGTTGCGGCGAAGTTCACGGGCGGACCCCTTACCTACCCGTTCGCGCGCCTCGGCCTTGAGCTCGTAAGTATCCTGGCTCATGGCATGTCCTTTCGAGGTTGTTTGGAGAGTTCTTCAAAGCGCAGATCGCTTCGTCGAACCGGAGGGCATCATCCGATACGCTCCATCCGCGTTGCCTCCAAGGGTGTCTGCGCGGACCCGCGCGCTATAATATAATGACGTCGGGATAGCAAGCTCTTCGGCCCCAATGCAGGAAAGGCCTTCATCCGCAGGCCGTTGGGGCCGTTTACCATGCTTGAGAACACTTCCCAAATTCTTTCAGCCTAAACGTGAGCGTTATTATCAGTTTTACTTGCCGAACGCCCATGTACCGTATTCTTTCTTGCATCGCCTTCGAACACGATCTCCGATATGTCGGCTGTGCCGTCATGATCTGCGCGCTGGGCTCGATCCTCGGTGTGCGTCTTTTTTCCAGGGCGCGCAGAGCCGAGGGGCTCGAAAAGGCCATATGGCTCTTCATGGGCGGGTTCATCGGCGGTTCGGCGATCTGGACCACGCATTTCCTTGCCATGCTCGGCTACCTGCCCGGCGAGCCGGCCGGATACGAGCCTTCGCTGACGATGCTGTCCTTCGTGATCGCGATCGCGACGACGACGATCGGCCTGACGATCGCCGCCTATGCCGGCAGGAGCCTTCTCGTCGAAGCGGGCGGCATCATACTCGGGCTCGGCATCGCCGCCATGCACTACACGGGCATGGCGGCCTACGAGATACAGGGCAAGGTGATCTGGGATCAGAACTATGTCGTCGCCTCGCTCCTCCTTGCCGGCTTGTTCGGCGCGCTGGTGACGAACAGGACGGCTCGTCCGTTTTCACGCTATTGCGTGCACAGCGGCATCGTGGCGCTCATCCTGGGGATCGCATCAACGCATTTCACCGCCATGGCCGCGGTTACGGCGGTCCTCAATCCGGGCGAGGTCATGCCGCTTGAGCTGTTCTCGCCGGCGATCATGGGCTTCGGAGTGCTCGGCGTGATGCTCGTGCTCCTGACGCTCGCAGCGGCGACCTATCTGCTCGACGAACGGAACACGCAGGCGGCCGTGGAGCGTTACAGACATCTCTCGCTTCACGATCCGCTGACGGGATTGCCGAACCGGGCGGCTTTCAACGAGGAGCTTGACGCGATCGCGAAGCGGCCGGAAATCGATGCTCGCGTGGCGATCCTCTCCTTCGATCTCGACCGCTTCAAGGAGATCAACGACGTGCATGGGCACGCGGCCGGCGATGCGGTGCTGCGCGCTATCGGATCGAGGCTGGGAACGGTCATAGGGGAAGGAGAGTTCGCTGCCCGCGTCGGCGGCGACGAGTTCATCGCGCTGACCCGTAACTATTACAAGCGGGCCGATGCCTCGGCCCTTGCTGCGCGCATGCTCGAGGAAATCTGCAAACCCATCGAATGGAACGGCAATACCCTCTCGGTCGGAGCGAGTATCGGCGTTTCCATCTATCCCGGCGATGCCCGGACGGTGGATGACCTCGTGGCGCAGGCGGATGTCGCGATGTACCGTTCAAAGCTTTCCGGTACGAACATGGTCTGCTTCTACGACTCCTCGATGGATCAGGCGGCGC
Source organism: Rhizobium moroccans (assembly GCF_057559155.1). Taxonomy (NCBI): domain Bacteria; kingdom Pseudomonadati; phylum Pseudomonadota; class Alphaproteobacteria; order Hyphomicrobiales; family Rhizobiaceae; genus Rhizobium; species Rhizobium moroccans. The sequence goes on from NZ_JBHFJG010000048.1 coordinate 174,900, forward strand.
GTGAACGCAATGCTTTGGCAATGGATATGCGGGTCGGCCTGCAGCGGCGGGAGTTCCAGCTTTTTTATCAGAGACAGAACGATACGCTCACCGGCGAGGTGATCGGGTTCGAGGTTCTGCTGCGCTGGAACCACCCGGTGCGGGGACTTGTACCCCCATCGGAGTTCATCCCGATCGCCGAGCGCACCGGCTTCATCATGGAGCTTGGCGAATGGGTGCTGCGCAAGGCTTGCGAGGAGGCCGCAACCTGGAGGAACCCACTCGGCATCGCCGTCAACATTGCGGCCCAGCAGCTCGCCGATCCGATGCTGCCGCGGCGGGTCCTGGACATCCTCCAGGAAACGGGCCTTGCCGCCGAGCGGCTGGAGCTGGAAATCACCGAGACCGGTATCATCACGGACCAGCAGCATGCCTTGCAGATCATCGGGCAACTGAAGGGTTTGGGCGTGAAGATAGCCATGGATGACTACGGAACCGGCTATTCCTCGCTTTCGACGTTGCTGTCCTTTCCTTTCGACAAGATCAAGATCGACCGGGCCTTCATCGAGGGCGTTGCGACCAACCCGCAATCGGCGGCCATCGTGCGCTCCACGCTTATTCTCGCCGGCAGCCTGAACATTCCGGTACTGGCGGAAGGCGTCGAAACCGACGAGCACATGCGCTTCCTGCGAGGCGAGGGATGCGGCCAGGTGCAGGGTTATCTGTTCGGCAGGCCCGGACCTCGGGAGGGTATAGAGGCCATCGTCAACGGCAGGGTGGAGACGAAGATCGAGACCGAGAGCGCTGCGGAGCCATTGGTGGCCTAGAGAAAAAACCTCACGTTCAAAAAAGCAAGGCGCCGGAGAGATGATCTCCGGCGCCTTGCTTCTTTCGTGTCTTCTGTCCGCGATGCCGAAGCCCGTCAGGCGGCGTAACGCCGGCCGGACTGGGCAGGAGCTTCCGCGGTTTCGCTGACCGAGAAGTGACTGATCTGCTGGCTCAGAAGCTCGGCTTCGCGGGACAGCGAATGGGCAGAAGCGGAAGTTTCCTCCACCATGGCGGCATTCTGCTGCGTGACCTGATCGAGCCCGCTGACCGCGGAATTGATCTCGGCCAGGCGGGAGGACTGTTCCCGCGAGGAGGCGACGATCGCGCCGATATGCTCGTTGATGGACTGGATATTGCCCTGGATGAGCTCCAGGCTTTCGCCGGTCTTCAAGACGAGGGTCACGCCGTTTTCGACGTCGCTGGCCGAGGCGTTGATGAGCTGGCCGATATCGCGGGCGGCGACCGCCGACTTCTGGGCGAGCTCGCGGACCTCCTGGGCGACGACCGCAAAGCCTTTGCCGGCTTCGCCCGCGCGGGCCGCTTCGACGCCCGCATTGAGCGCCAGAAGGTTCGTCTGGAAGGCGATCTGATCGATAACGTCGATGATCTGGCGGATCTTCGACGAGGAACTTTCGATGCGTTCCATGGCCTGAATGGCGCTGCGAACGACATCCGTGGAGGTGTGTGCGCCCTTCAGCGTCTTGGCGGCGACATCCACCGCGGTTTCGCAGCGGTTGAGCGCGCCGTTGACCGCGCCGGTCATTTCGTTCAGCGCGGCGGCGGCTTCCTCAAGGGTCGCTGCCTGCCTTTCGGTGCGGCGTGATAGATCGTCCGAGGCGCTGCGCAGTTCGCCGGAACCGGAGCTGATCGTGCTGACGCTGCCGCCGATCGCCGCGATCGTGCTTTCGAGACCGGCCACCGAGTTGTTGAAATCATGGCGCAGGTGATCGAGCGCCGGGGCAAAGGTCTTGGTGATGCGCTGATCGAGATGGCCGCGGGCGAGGGCGGCGAGAGCCGTGCCGAGGGCAGAAACGGCTTCCTCGATTTCGCGGGCACTTGCGGCCTTCTCCATTTCCCGGCTCTGGCGTTCCTCTTCGAGTTCGTCGCTGCGGCGAGCCGCTTCCTCCTCGATGCGCTCCTTTTCGAGAGCGCCCTGGCGGAAGGATTCGAGCGCGCGGGCCATGGTGCCGACCTCGTCGCCGCGTGCAACGGCGTCGATGACGATCGCCTTGTCGCCTTCGTTCAGGCGGTTCATCAGTTGTGCGAGGTGAGTGAGCGGTTTGGTCAGGCGCGCAGCGATGAAAATGCCGGCAGCACCCATGACGGCCAGGACCGCGAGCGTGGCGAGGATCGCATAGTAAGCGAGCTGGTTGGCGGAGGCCACGACCTTGGATTCGGCCTGGCCGACGGCCAACATATGCTTCTGCCCGAAGAGGGTGACCGGCATATGGGCGAAGAAGAGGCGCTCGTCGCCGGATTTCGCAAATGTGGAGCCGGCGGCATCGCTTGCCGCGGCACTTGCGATCTCGGCCGGAACAGTCTGCGCGACGCCGGAGGCAAAGGCTCCGGTTCGCAGCGCCCCCTTCGCGTCCACCAGCATGGTCTCGTCCACGGACTTGCCGAGATCATCCGGCGTGACCGCGCTCGCCAGAGCATCGGCCGAAACGCGGACCACGACGGCACCCTTGTTGACGACCTTGCCCCAGGAGGCGACGGCGAGTTGCCGGCCGATCATCGCGGAAGCCTTGCCGCCATCTACGTCATAGGGCGCAAAGTCGGAAACCTGGACTTCGGTCTCGTTGCCGGCGGCGATGCGGGCGGCGATCTCCTTGAGCTGCGGATTGTCCGCGACATTGGTCAGGAATTCGGCTCCTTTGGTCACGGTGTAGACGACCACGCCGTCGGTGTTGACGATATAGATTTCGCTCACCTTGGCGTTCTTCCAGGCGTTGGAAATGATCCCGTGGATGCCGGCATGATGAATCGCGTAGAGCAGCTTGAGGTTCGCGCCATCGAAGGCGACGCGATCGGCTGAACTCATCTCGGGCTTCTGGTATTCCGCCTTGATGGTGGCCATTTCGGAGGGGATGATATTGGTCATCGTCTCGACCGCCTGGCCGATCGCGGTGTTCTGGGCGAGATCGGCAAGCGATTGGTCAATCCGCTGCTGATAGTTGTCCAGCTCCTTCGACTGATTGCCGGCGATTGCCTCGAGCCGCAGCTTGCTGGCCTCGATCAGGCCGCTCTTGCCGACCTGGTAGCTCAGCAGCCCCACCGAAAGGCATGAAACGAGCGTTGCGCCGACGACGAGGCCGGCGAACTTGGCCTTGATGGACAAGGATTTCGGTCCGCTCGCGGACACGGATTTGGCCATGACAGTATTTCCCCCAGAAAAGTGACAGCTTCTCGGAATCCTTGTCAGGAATAGATTGCAGCACGGTTAATGTAGGCGAAATGGCGGCACGCGGAGCGTGAACAAAAAAGCCTCCCCGTTGGGTAACGGGAAGGCGGTCGATGAAAGCGCTGATGAAGCGGCTGGTTACCTGCGGCACTCGCCGGGGGCGACAATGCGGAAGCCGCTGTTCCGTGCCTCGCAGGCGTTCGGGAAGGTCTGCTGCTGACGGCCGCGCTCTGCGCATACCGGGTTATATTCGCGCGTGCAGATGCCGCCCGGACGCTCCGGCCTATCAGGTCTGTCCGGCCTGTCGGGTCTATCCGGCCTTCCCGGTCCACCAGGCCAATCGGGGCGATCAGGCCTGCCTGGGCGATCCGGACGGCCGGGGATCGAGGAGCGGCATTCGCCGCGGCCGATAATGTCGAAGCCGTTGGCTCGTGCCTGGCAGGCATTGCTGAAGGTCTGAAGACGTCCGCCGCGTTCGCCGCAGACCGGCGCATATTCCATCGTGCACATCTGCGGTGGGCGAGGCCGCGGTCTATCGGGTGGCGGGAATCCTGGACCAGGGCCTGGACCGTAACCGCCGTCGACCGTGCAGGCCGAAAGCAGAGGAAGAAGTATCAAGGCGAGCCTTTTCGGCTGCAACAAACCGGTGAGCATCAGATTTCCCTCTCGATGCGATCGATGTTCCCGGCAACCTAGCCGAGTCGTCGCAAAGCGAGAAGTTATGATAGTCCCGGAAAACTTCCAGTTTAGTTCCAGAACAATCCTAATCGAAGAGGCTGGAGACGGACTCTTCGAGCGCGGTGCGGTTGATCGCTTCTCCGAGGAGGTTGGCGGTCGTTACCACGCGAATATTCGGGGCCGACTGCACGGCGGTGGTGGGCTGGATAGAGTCCGAGATCACCAGTTCGCGAAGCTTGGACGCACTGATACGGGCGACCGCGCCGCCGGAAAGCACGCCATGGGTGATGTAGGCGGTGACGCTGGTCGCGCCATGCTTGAGAAGCGCCTCGGCCGCGTTGCACAAGGTGCCGCCGGAATCGACGATATCGTCGATCAAGAGACAGTCCTTGCCGTGAACCTCGCCGATGACGTTCATCACCTCGGATTCACCGGCACGTTCGCGCCGCTTGTCGACGATTGCGAGCTGGCAATCCAGGCGCTTGGCGAGCGAGCGGGCGCGCACCACGCCGCCAACGTCCGGCGACACGACCATGACGTTCTTCAGGTCGTAGTGCTCCTTCACGTCGCGCGCGAGGATCGGCACGGCGAAGAGATTGTCGGTCGGAATGTCGAAAAAGCCCTGGATCTGTCCGGCATGCAGGTCGAGCGTCAGCACGCGATCGGCGCCGGCCTCGGTGATGAGGTTGGCCACGAGCTTTGCCGAGATCGGGGTGCGGGGTCCAGCCTTGCGATCCTGGCGGGCATAGCCGAAATAGGGCAGGACCGCCGTGATGCGCCGCGCGGAGGATCGACGGAAGGCGTCGATCATGATGAGCAATTCCATCAGGTGGTCATTGGCCGGAAACGAGGTGGACTGGATGACGAAGACGTCCTCGCCACGCACGTTTTCCTGAATCTCTACGAAAATTTCCTGGTCCGCAAAGCGTTTGACGCTGGCTTTTCCGAGTGGGACGTTGAGATAGTTGCAGATCGCGTCGGCGAGATGCCGGTTCGAATTGCCTGCGAAAACCTTCATTGCGGTCCGCCTGTTTTGTAGCTGGATGGGCGCCTTTTACCGCTGCCGCCTTCGAATGCAAGAGCGTTTGGAACGCGGTCGCTCATTTTTATGAAGAATCTGTGATCAACGCCACTGTGTTCGTCAAGCCGAGGTACGGCGCCAGTTCAGATATTCGCTGATCGTCTTGGCGGCGATGCCCTCCATGGTGGCGGCCGGTACCGCGGCCCAAGGGTCCTGACCGGAGGAGGGAACGCTTTCCTGTCCCTGCAGGCGATGCAGCCGCGTGCCGGCGCTGTCGAGAACGTCCCAGACATAGATGACGGTTACCTTGCCGCTATCGCTGAACGCGGAAAAATAGCCCTTCAGGATGTGATCCGTGCTGTTATCGCCCGAGGCGCGGATCGTCAGACCGCTGGCTCTGGCCTGCGCGCCGAGTTGCCGGGAGAGCGGCGTCACCGCCTGAACAGGGGCGCCGATGATGGGCAGGAAGCGGATGCTGCCAACCGTGGAAGAGGGCGGCGGCAGGGAGGCGCTCTGTTGCGGGGCAGCCTGCTGCGGGCCCTGTCCTCCAGGCGGCGGGCCGGAGGAGGCGGGCGAAACCGTGCTGCCGTCCTGCAGCGCCTGAGCCTGGGCTTCCAGCGTATTCTGCGGCGTGGCGCGGCTGCCGCCGCCCTGCGGGTAGGTTCTTCTGCTGTAGGTTTCCGGCTGAGAGGAGAGCGCCATGCGATCGGTGTCCGCCTGGGTGACGGGCGTTGAGGTGCCCCCGCCGACATCCACCTGCGGCGTCAAAGCGTCGCTGGTGTTGCAGGAAGTCAGCGCCAGCACCAGCAGCAAGGCGGAAATCGCCATCCCGAACCGCCGCATGCCCCGCCTCCTCTCGTCACCCGTCAAGAACCGCAAAGTCGCGCAAACTTACGGGCGGCATTCCCGGTGTGTCAATCCGGGATGCCGGGAAGGCCGATCGGACCTTAGCGGACAATCAGATCGAGCCCATGGCGGGATAAGGGTTTCGGGTCGCCGTCGGTCGTCAGATAGGTGTGGCCAAGGGTCATGGCGACGCCGGCATCGGAATCCATGATGATCATGTGTACGAAGAGCGTCATGTCCGGCAGGATTTCCTGCGGATTGCCGACATGGAACATCTGGTGCTCCATCCAGGAGGGGGAGAAGCGCGCGCCGAGCGAATAGCCGCAGGCGTTGAGGCGATGGCGTGTGAGACCGCGATCGTCGAGGATGCGGGCGTGAGTATCGAAGACGTCTCCGAAGGAATTGCCGGGACGGAGCACCTGCTCGATCGCGGTGATCGTCTCGCGGCAGGCGTTGTAGAGTTCGCGCTGGCGAAGGCTCGGCTCGCCGATGATGACGGTCCGCATCATCGCGGCATGGTAATGCGCGCTGGCGCCGGCCCATTCGAGCGTAAGCTGGTCGCTGGCGTCCAGCTTGCGGCGACCGGCCTTGTAGCGGCACAGAAGCGCATCGACGCCCGAGCCGATGATGAATTCGTTGGCCGGATAATCCCCGCCGCCGGAAAAGATCGCTCCCTGCATGGCGGCCAGGATATCGGCCTCGTCGCCGCCCGCCTTGATGAGCGGCAGCGCGGCATCGAGCGCGTCGTCCGCGAGTTCGGCTGCGCGCACGGCATAGGCGATCTCGGCCGGGCTTTTGACGAGGCGCAGCGTGCTGACCAGATAGGAGGCGTCGACGACCTGGCCGAAGCTCCCAAGCTGGTTGTCGAGAAGGCGGGCGACGCGGCCGGTCATGCCGTGGGTATCGTATTCGATACCGATCCGCATGCCGAGCAGATCCATATCGCTCAGAAGGTTCTTCAGATCGAGCGTCGGGTCGGCATTCACCCGATCGACCCAGACGACGATGTTCTCGATGACCGAGGTATGACGCGCCTGGCGCAGGTCCGCGGAACGGGTGAGGAGCGTCATGGTGCCGTCGGCCTTGACGACCAGCGTCTGGAAGAAGCAGTAGCCGAAAGTGTCGTAGCCGGTGAGCCAATACATGCTCTCCTGCGCGAAAAGCAGCAGGGCGTCGAGCTTTTCGGCGCGCATTCTTTCCGTCAGGCGTGCGAGCCTGTCGGCATATTCGCTCCTCTCGAAATGCAGGGCCATATCACTTCTCCACGATTGCGATGGCTGAAATCTGCCGTCCATAGTCCGGTTCTCCGGCATGGGTGGTGCGGCGGTAGGAAAAAAATCTCTCGGTGTCAGGGTAGGTGTCGAGCTTCAGGTTTTCCGCCTTCACGCCCGCTGCCGTGAGTCGCTTGATGGTGAGCGCCGGCAGGTCGAACATGGCGTGGCCGTCCTTCTGTGACGGCGAAAAAAAGACTTCGTAAGAAGGATCGAAGGCCAGGAAGCGCTCCACGAATTCCGGGCCCACCTCGTAGCTTGCCGGACCGATCGAAGGACCGAGGCAGGCGGTGATCTTCTCGCGTTCGGCGCCGAGGGAGACCATGGCCTCGATCGTGTTTTCGAGCACCCCACCAAGCGCACCCTTCCAGCCCGCATGGGCCGCGCCGACGACGCCGTTCTCATGATCGGCGAAGAGAACCGGGCCGCAATCGGCCGCGAGCACACCGAGGATGACGCCTGGCACGGAGGTGACCATCGCATCGGCCTTGGGCCGTTCGCCCGCATAGGTCTCGTCCATCACAATCACGTCAGGTGAGTGGACCTGATGCACCGTCGCAAGTTTTTCCACCGGCAGATCGAACCAGCGGGCGACGCGGGCGCGATTTTCGGCCACATGCTCGCGTTCATCCTGCGATCCCAGCCCGACGTTCAATCCCGCATAGATGCCTTGCGAAACGCCGCCCCGGCGGGTGAAGAAACCATGGCGGATGCGGCCGTTGCCTTTGGCCGCCAGAAGCGGACTTTCGATCGGCGTCGGCAAGGGGCTTTCCTGCATCGCGTTGAGTACCTTATTGATTTTATGAGGTTTTGTGCTTCGCCCAAATGGGCATCCGCTGCTTCGGTTCGCAGCGAGAGTGGCCCAGGCGAAGGGCGGATGTCAATCGGTGCGGCGTCCGTTTCAGCCGACCGGCCGGAACGGCATCAGATCGAGGGCGGGACTGGAGACGGCGATCAGCTTGAAAAGCTCGCCCATCTTGCCGGCTCCTTCGCCGGCCAGCCGGTCGACGGCCGCGGCGATGAGGTTCTGCTCGGAAGCCTCCTTGCCGCGGGAGAGCGCGGCCGCGCGTTCGGCAAGTCCCAACCGGTAGAGGAATTCGCCCTGCCGCAGGCCGCCGTTCAGGTGGACCCCGGAAGAGAGGGCAACCCTTGCGAGGCTCTCGAAATCCACATGGCTGGTCAGGTCCACCTCGCCGGGATGGGCAAGCGGCGGATCATAGTCATGGCGGCGCACCGCCTGCAGGGTATCGCCGAAGCCGGTGACCAGATGGCCGTAGTCGATGACGAGCGCGGTCCCGCCCGAGGCCTTTAGCCTTTCGCAAATCGTCTGCATCACCGCTTCGCGGGCCGGGGCGATCTCGAACACCGTTCCTTCCGGAATGGAGGCGGCCGGGCTTGGAAGCAGTTGCGGATCGAGCGTGGCGATGCCTGCCGCGAAGGCGAGTTCGCCCGTGGCGTCGAGCCCCACTACGCGTTCGCGAAGGCCGGCTGCCGTCTTGACGAATTGGCGGATCGGGATGGCGTCGAAGAGCTCGTTGGCGGCGATCAGCGTGAAGCCTTCCGGCACGTTTTCGAAGCTGTCGTGCCAGGAGAGAAGCGTGGAATAGGCCTCGAGCGTGATGCGCTGCACGCCGCGAAGCCGCTCGCTGGTCTCCACAAGGTGAACGCTGAGGCCCTCGAAGAGGGGCGGCGCGATGCGTTTGATGACCCGCAGCATGTCGGCCATCATCGTGCCGCGGCCGGGGCCGATCTCGACGAGGCGGACGGTAGACGGCGCGCCATGGCGCTGCCAGGCATGCACCATGAAGACGCCTACCATCTCGCCGAAAAGCTGGCTGATCTCTGGAGCGGTGATGAAATCCCCATCGCGGCCGAAGGGTTCGCGGGTGCGATAGTAGCCGTATTCCGGATCGGCGAGGCAGATCGCGAAATAATCGGTGACGCTGATCGGGCCGTTCGCCCGGATAAGATCCTTGATCTTGCCGGCGAGGGGAGTGCTCATGATTTAAGCCTCGGCCGCCGCCCTGCGGGCGCGGAAGATCGCCCAGAGGCCGACGAGGAACATGGGCAGGGAGAGTACCATTCCCATGGTGAGCCAGCCAGTGCCGAGCAGATATCCGAGCTGGGCATCGGGCTCGCGGAAGAATTCCACGAAGATGCGGGCCAAAGCATAGCCGCAGACGAAGGTGCCTGCGATCACGCCGGGCGTCTTCAAGGCTTTCAGCCCATGCGTCAGCAGGCGCAGGACGAGAAAGAGCACGATTCCTTCCAGTGCCGCCTCATAAAGCTGGCTCGGGTGGCGGGCGAATGGTCCGCCGGTCGGAAAGACGACCGCCCAGGGAACGTCCGCCAGCCGGCCCCACAATTCGCCGTTGATGAAATTGGCAATCCGTCCGAAGAAGAGGCCGAAAGGTACGACGGCGGCGACGATATCGAACATGCTCCAGACGGGAATGCCGTTGCGGCGGGCAAACAGGATCATCGCCAGCGTCGCGCCGATGAAGCCGCCGTGAAAGGACATGCCGCCGTTCCAGATCTCCAATGCGCGGAGCGGATTGGCCGCGACCATCGGGAAATCGTAGAAAAGTATGTAGCCGATGCGCCCGCCGAGCACGATGCCGGCGGCGACCCAGACCAGGAAGTCATCGAGATGGGTGGCGGTTATCGGGGATTTGTCATCCTTCCAGAGCGAGGCGTTCGCCGCCAGCCGGCGGGCATAGAGCCAGCCGAGCAGGATGCCGGCCACATAGGCAAGGCCATACCAGTGAACCGAAAGAGGGCCGATGGAGAATGCCACCGGATCGATATCCGGGAACGGCATGAGTGCGAAAAGATGAAGTGCTTCGTACAAGTTACAAGGTTCCACTGGCGCCCGACGACATTGCGCGGAACATGGCGTTGCCGCTTTCGGCGGTCAAGGCGAATTTCTTCACGGCGGATTGGATGCTTGCAAGCTTGGCCGGCAGGCCCTACTTCATCCACAGAGAGTTATGTCGCCGGTTCCGGCGCAATGATGGAGTTTGAGACCATGTCAACCGGTACCAACCGCATCCTCGACGACTTCGCCCGGCTGATGACCGACGCGGCCGGCGCGGCGCAGGGCGTGCGCAAGGAGGTCGAGACCGCCTTCCAAGCCCAGGCGGAGCGTTTCCTCAACAGCATGGACGTGGTGAAGCGCGAGGAATTCGAGGCCGTTCGGGAAATGGCCGCCCGCGCCCGCGACGAGAACGAGGCGCTGAAGGCGAGAATTGACGCGCTCGAAGCCAAGCTCGCCAGCCGGAAGGGCTGATCTGAAATTCGAATCCGCCGCCGCGGCTCCGTGCCGCGGCGTGCCTGCTGCGGTCTCATCCCACTGGCTTGTGCGCCACCCTCCGGTTTTGCGTTTTCCGACAAAAATTCGCCGCTTGTGGACACTTCCAAAAAAGCGAGTTCCCAGAGTCGCTTAGGACTCCATTCTGATCTCCGGTGAGAACAGCTTTCAACAGCCCCGTTGTTAAAAACACGGCAAAGGGGCTGGCAGTCGGACTCCGTCACTATACACTGATTTTAAATGATGATTCGAAACGAAACTGGTAAGCTCCAGACAGGGTGACTGCGTTATTCTGGCGGCGTCGGGCGATCATCTGAAGTGTTTGTTCCCGGTCTGTGTCTCGCGTTTTGGTGTTTTCGCACAAAATCGCATTCATTCCGGTCAAGAAGGTGCCGCATGAGCCTTATGGAAATGGATATTGAACGTCAGTCGAATCCGGTCGACATGATCGAATTCGTCGCCGCCTCGAACGACTGGACGTTCGAACGGTCCGGCGAGGATGAGATCGCCATGACCGTGGAAGGGCGCTGGGCGGATTACCACGTTTCCTTCTCCTGGATGGAGGAGTTCGAAGCCCTGCATCTTGCCTGCGCTTTCGACATCAAGGTTCCCGATATCCGGGTGAACGAAGTCATCCGGCTGCTTTCGCATGTCAACGGACAGGTGCTCATGGGGCATTTCGACCTGTGGCGGCAGGAGGATGTTGTGATCTTCCGCCAGTCGCTGCTGCTCGCGGGCGGCGCGGAGCCGACCAACCAGCAGGTGGAAGTGCTGCTCTCCAATGCGCTCGAGACCTGCGAAGCTTATTTCCAGGCTTTCCAGTTCGTCGTCTGGTCGGGCATGGAAGCCAAGGCCGCTATGGACGCGGTATTGTTCGAGACAGTAGGGGAGGCCTGATGGCGGGAGCATCCACTCCCTCGATCGTGCTTGTCGGCGCCGGCAATATGGGCGGTGCCATGCTTTCCGGCTGGCTTCGCAACGGCATTCCGGGTTCTTCCGTCACGGTGGTGGACCCGTCGCCTTCCGAAGCGATGCGGAAGATCATCGCCGAGGCGGGTGCACAGCATTTGACGGCGGCGCCTGAAGGCCGAGCTGTCGATATCCTCTTCCTGGCGGTGAAGCCGCAGGTCATGGAGGCGGTTCTGCCGCCCCTGAAATCTGCGGTCGGAGCAAACACCGTCATCGTCTCGGTTGCAGCGGGCAAGACGCTTGCCTTCCTGGAAGGGCATCTCGGTGAGGCTGCGATGGTGCGCGCCATGCCGAACACGCCAGCCATGGTGGGACGCGGCGTAACCGGCGCCTACGCCAATCCGAAAGTTTCCGATAGCCAGCGGGAGCAGGTCGAGGCGCTGTTGAGGGTCAGCGGACCGGTGGAGTGGGTGGTGAGCGAAAGCGATATCGATGCCGTTACCGCGGTTTCGGGTAGCGGTCCTGCCTATGTCTTCTATCTCGTGGAGTGCATGGCGGAAGCGGGCCGAAAGCTGGGCCTGCCGGCGGACCTCGCCATGCGGCTCGCGCGGGAAACCGTCTCGGGGGCTGGTGAATTGCTGCACCAGTCCCCCGAGGACGCTTCGAAGCTGCGCCAGAACGTGACCTCGCCCGGAGGCACGACGGCCGCTGCCCTGGCGGTTCTGATGGCGGAGGACGGCATGCAGCCGCTCTTCGACGAGGCGATTGCCGCTGCTCGCAAGCGGGCGGAAGAACTGGGAAGCTGAGGCAGGTTATATAATGAGCAACGAGATCACCTATGGCGATTTCGAGAAGGTGGACATTCGCGTCGGCACCATCGTCGAGGCGGAGCCTTTTCCGGAGGCGCGCAAGCCGGCCTTCAAACTGAAGATCGACTTCGGCCCGGAGATCGGCATCAAGAAATCCTCCGCACAGATTACCGTCCACTACACACCGGAAACGCTCGTCGGGCGGCAGGTGCTGGGCGTCGTGAACTTCCCGCCGCGACAGATCGGTCCGGTGCGATCCGAGGTGCTGACCCTCGGCTTCGAGGACGAAAACGGTGCGATCGTGCTTGCCGCGGTCGAGCAGGCTGTGCCGAACGGCAGGAAGCTCATGTAACTCGCGTCAGTGGATCTCACGCGTTACGGGATCAGTCAGGCTGAACGACTTGAACTCCACTTCGAAACCCTCGCGCTGCGGAGAGCAGAAGGCTATGCCGGCCTGGATTTCGGATGGGATAGGCGGGAAATAGGCGAGCCGCGCCATGCGCCACTCCTGAAAAGCATCCGTGCGGTACTGGATAAAGAGCGCGTCGCCGAGGCGCGTTACACGGACGAACATCTCCTCGAAATTGTCGGCCAGGCGGAAGGCGGACCAATCGGAATGGCCGTTCGTCATTACGACGCTGAAATGCCGCGCTCCGTCGGTGAATTCGATGCCGCATTTCATCCAGTGGGCCTCGTCCTGGCGGATCATCAGTCCCGCCTGGTCGTAGAGCGACTCGTAACGCCCGACGAAAGAGGCCTCGGCGGTGAACTCGCCGCTCCACGACCGATGAAGGAAATGGCCGTTGTCGCGATGAAAACCGTAATAAGTGCCTTGCCAGAAATCGGTCTCGCGGCCGGAACGCAGGAACAGGCCTCCCTCGGTCTCGCGGACCTCGGGAGGTTGGTTGAGCCAGGTCATGGCGCGGGTATCGATCGGCATCGGTTTCCTCAAATTTCTCTCGAAGGATCAGGCGGGTATCCGCACGGTTGCGCGCAGACCGCCCCTCGGGCTGTCCGCCAACGTGACGTTACCGCCGTGGGAGCGGGCGATATCGCGGGCGATGGCAAGCCCCAGACCGGTTCCGGAGGCATCCAGGTTGCGGGCCTCGTCCAGCCGGAAGAACGGCTTGAAGACATCCTCGCGCGCCTCGGCGGGGACGCCCGGACCGTCATCATCGAATGTCAGCGTCAGCCATTTGGCGCTGTGCCTGGCATCGACGTGCAGGGTATCGGCATAGCGTTCGGCATTGCTCGCAAGGTTGTTGACGAGCCGGCTGAAGGCCTTGGGCCGGACCTCGACCTCATCGTCGCCTTCGACCTCGTAGGTCATGGTCTTGCCGTGCAGCGCGAAATCGGCGCGCAGCCGTTCCAGAAGCTCGCTGAGCTTTACCGCGCCGACATCCTCCTCCTCCGCATCGCTCTTGGCGAAGGCCAGATAGCCCTCGAGCATCGACTGCATGTCCTCGACATCCTGGCTCATGCCGTGAAGTTCCGGCTTTTCGCCGGCAAGCGCCAGTTGCAGCCTGAAGCGCGTGAGGATGGTTCTCAAATCGTGGCTCACACCGTTCAGCATGGCGGTGCGCTGTTCCATCTGCCGCTCAATGCGCTCGCGCATTTGAATGAAGGCGAAGCCCGCGCGGCGTATCTCTTCCGCGCCACGGGGCGCGAAATCCGAGATTTTGTGTCCCTTGCCGAAGCTTTCCGCAGCATCCGCAAGCGCGAGGATCGGCCGGATCTGGCCGCGCAGGAAGAGGACCGAGATGCCTATGAGCGCCAGAGCCGTGCCGACCATCCAGACGATGAAGATATGGGTATTGGAGGCATAGGTCTGATTGCGGCGGGCAAAGACCCTCAGTACGCGGTCGTCCATCTTGATGCGGATCTCGACCAACCGGCTCTCGCCGACCGTATCGATCCAGAATGGCAGGCGGATGCGGTCGCTGATCTGTTCGACAAGGATGCTGTCGAGGAGGGAGAAGAACGGCTTCGGGCGCGGCGGCGGCAGCTCCCCATTCGCCTCGATTGAGACGTTGAGCGCGAGGGTTTCTTCCGCGATCCGCACGATATCGTCGTAGTTCCCATCCTGTGGATAGGTCTGGATGACCTGGATGATCGCCGCGATATCCCGCGCCACGCCTTCCGAAAGCCGCTCCGTCACCATGCGCCAGTGCCGCTCCATGAAGACGGCGGCGACGACGCATTGCAGAAGAAGCATCGGGATGATGACGATGAGGACGGAGCGGGTATAGAGGCCGGTCGGCAGCCGGCGCTTCATCCAGCGGGTGGAGGCGCGCCAGCCGGGAGGATTGAAACGGGCGATATCGCGTCTCAGGGTATCGAATAATGCCATAAGGACCAATCGACAATCAGGTTTCAGGCGCGGCGCGAGCCGGATTTCGTGGATGGCAAGGAGAAGGAACCGACGTGGAGCAGATCTCCACAAGGGGCCTTCGACGCAGCAAGGCGCGAAATCCGCCGCGTCCCGAAGGGATATGGTGAAAATCGCCCATTTCCGCGTCGCGAAACCTCGATGGGATTAGGCCCCACCGTCGGTTTGGCTCCTAGAACTGAACGATTTTCCCTCATACCGCGCTCCAAACCCTGAATGTCGATTGGTCCTATGCCTTCCCGTTTCCGGCCGCCGCCGGTCAGTCGATGCTCAGCCGGTACCCGATCCCGCGCACCGTCTGGAGGTAGACCGGATTGGCCGGGTCGTCCTCGATCTTACGCCTCAACCGGTTGATCTGCACGTCGATCGTGCGCTCGCCGACATCCGCGTCGTTGCCGATCAACTCGTGGCGGGGAATGGTGTCGCCGGCGCGCAGCGCGAAGAGCAGCATGATTTCCTGCTCGCGATCGGTTAGTCGGATGGTCTCGGCGGCGCGCCGCAACTCCTTGCGGAGGATGGAGAAGGTGAAGGGGCCGAACATGACCTGCTCGATCTTCGGGGTATCGGGCGAAGCGTTGCGCCTGAGGATATTGTTGATCCTCAGCACGAGTTCGCGCGGATCGAACGGCTTTGGAAGATAGTCGTCGGCGCCGGCCTCCAGACCCGCAATACGCGATTCGGCCTCAGCGCGGGCCGTCAGCAGGATCACCGGAATGGTCTTGTTGCGATAGAGATCTTCCGTCAGCGAAAGGCCGGATTCGCCGGGCATCATCACGTCGAGAATGATGAGGTCGAAGCTCAGGCCGTCGAGCTTGCGGCGGGCTTCGGCCGCATCGGCCGCGACGGTGACCCGAAAACCCTGCTCCATCAGATAGCGGTGCAGGAGATCGCGGATGCGTGTATCGTCATCCACGACCAGAAGATGGGGCGCGTCATCGGAAAGAGGGGTCTTGTTCATCTATTCCAACTCGCTTTCGATAATCTCCAGATCTGGGTTGCGGCCGCGCATGTGCCGCAGGAAATCCTTGATTGCCTCGCGCGTCTCGGGCCTCATGCCTTCCATGGCCTGCGCGATACGGCGCGATTGCGGCTCGGAAAGGGCGAGCGCCAGCTCCCGGCCGGCAAGCGTCGGGTAGAGGCGGCGCTGCCTGCGGTCCTTTGCGCCCGCCATCTGCCGAATGTAGCCGGATTCGATCAATTGTTTGAGCACCCGCGCAAGGCTCTGCTTCGTGATCTGCAGGGTATCCAGGAGATCGGTCACCATCATGCCCGGCTGGCGGCAGACGAAATAGACGACGCGGTGATGGGCGCGTCCCATGCCGATCTTCGCCAGGATCGCGTCCGGATCGGAGATGAAATCGCGATAGGCGAAGAACAGCAGCTCGATCATTTCGAAGTCGATCTGGGCCTCATCGACCGCCGGCATGGGCGGATGGACCTTCCTGACGGCTCTTTCCGTCGCTGCGCGTGCCACTCTCGCTTTCCTTTCCCTCGGCGCCTGACCCTTCGGCCCAGGCTGGCGCTCTTCATGTTCGCGAGCCGATTGTAGCGTACCGCCCCCGATAAAGCGCGAACCGGCTGAACAATCAACAGTATTGTTGGGAAAGGCGCATGTGCGGGAGCGATACGTCCCGAGGCGGAAAGGGAAGGGCGCGCGCTCTGAGCGAGCGCCCTTCCGAGAGGCTAGTCATAGATGTGGACGATACGGCGGGTGTCGGGGTCGATGAGGACGGGCCGATCGTTAACCACGACGTAAGAGTAATCGTAATCCGGCACTTCCTGGATGGTGACTCCCGGCGGGATGGTTGCGCCCACCGCCAGTTCATTGCGCACGTAGATCGGTTCGGCTGGATGCTGCTCGATATAGGTGATGACGGTTTCCGGCGGTTCGATTACCTCGACCTCCTCGACCGGACCAAGAAGCAGGTCTCCGGGCGCAGGGGAAGCCGGCGCCACGCCCGAGGTCGTCTCGTAGGTGACGACGGGCACTTCATGCTGCGCCCGGTATTCCTCGACCAGGACCGGCGTGCCTTCGTGCTCGATGGTCAGATATTCGGCGAATACCCAACCCCGCATGCCGTTGACGTCGATACGGCACCAACTGCTGCCCTGCATGCAGCCGTCGAGCATGGCCGGGCTGCCGCGCGTGGCAACGCCGACTTCCGGATATTCCTCGCCGGGACCGGAGCGCACCGTGATGTCCGAGGCTGTGGTGGCGGTCATTTGAGCCCAGGCGGGAAACGCCGCCGTCGCGAGGGCCGAGGCCGCAAACAGAGATTTCAACCAGGTCTTCATGGATCTTCTCCCGATGTTGACTGGGAAGGACAACCCCCTCGGGCCGGAGCTGGTTCCGTCGATGTTCAGGAAAGATCAAGCCTGGCGCGGAGGCGCGGCGATCGCAACCGGCGGAACTTTCGGCCGCATCGTTCGTTGCCTTTTTCAAGCGGCAGGGGCGGCCGAAGTCGAAGAAACGGAGCATAGGGAGATAACGCATGACCCGCCCGACCTTTACCGCCATTCCCGCCATCAAGGCGGAGACCGCAACGCCCGCGCATCCCCTGCGCGTTGTATTGATCGCCGCCTTCACCCTGGCGACCGCCGTCTCGGTCCTGCTGCTCGGCATGGCGTCGCTCGCCCCTCCGATAGCCGAAAGCGCCAGCTATTCCGTCTCCGAGTGATTTTTCGGGCTGAAAAGAGGATCGGTTCCCGCTATACCCGGGGGTGTGCGCATCACCTACCGCAAGCCGAGGCATCATGGGCAAATTGCAGGCCGGCATCATCCCGGTCACACCATTCCAGCAGAACTGTACGCTTCTCTTCGATACCGATACCAGGGAAGGCGTCGTCATCGATCCCGGTGGCGACGTGTCCGCCGTTGTCCAGGTGGCGCAGGAGAACGGCATCAAGCTCAAGGAAATCTGGCTTACCCATGGCCATATCGATCACGCCGGTGGCGCCGACGAGCTGCGCGAACTGCTGGGCATCAAGGTGATCGGACCGCACAAGGACGACCTACCGCTCCTGGAACGGCTGGAAAAGCAGGCAGAGCGTTTCGGCGTATCCATGCCAGTGCGCAACGTCACGCCGGACCGCTGGCTGGAGGAGGGGGACACCGTTTCCTTCGGCGGGCACGTGTTCGAGGTTTTCCATACGCCCGGCCATGCGCCGGGGCATGTGATCTATTTCAATCGCGAGGAAGGTTTCGCCCATCTCGGAGATGTGCTCTTCAACGGCTCGATCGGCCGAACCGATCTGCCGGGTGGCGACCACGCAACGCTTCTCGCCTCCATCCGCGACAAGGTGCTGCCGCTCGGCGATGAAATCGGCTTCATCTGCGGCCATGGTCCCGGTGGCCGGATCGGCGAGGAGCGACGGACAAATCCATTCCTGCGCGGGCTTGCCGCCGACATAAAAAAACCCGGCATATCTGCCGGGCCTCAACTCGAATGAAAGCCGGTAAGGCTTAACCGGCAATCTGCAGGTTGACGGCCTTGGGGCCTTTGCCGCGACGATCCGGTTCCGTGTCGAAGCTTACTTTCTGGTTTTCCGAGAGACCGGACAGGCCGGAAGCCTGTACGGCAGAGATATGGACAAAGATATCGGCGCCGCCGTTATCCGGCTTGATGAAGCCGAATCCTTTTTCGGTATTGAAGAATTTTACAGTGCCAGTTTCGGCCATGCAGCAGGTCCTTTTCTTTCTGTCCGTGTTCAGCGGCGGACAGCATCACGATGTTGCCCCATAGGGCGGTGGCAGGCAGCTTAAGAAAGGGGCCCTGTCTTTACCGCGGTGACTGGCAGGAATAGCTTCGCAATCCGCCCCCAGATCCCCCGCCCGGAGTCTTAGCGTCTCCGGAACGCATCATTATAGGTCTTCCCATGCTCGTAAATTGCCCGAACTTGCACAGAGTGCTGTGTTTATCCGAAATTGGCAAGAAAAAGTTTTTCGAGCGGGCCGTGCAATTGAAAAAGCGTGAACGCGAAAACGCCTGCAAATGCGGCCTTTGGGGGCACGAGATGCGGTTGACGTGCCCGAATCCATCGCCGGCAATCAAAATTCAGGGTTGTTCTGCCTCATTTTGATACGCGTGTCGCGAATTGAAAAAAATTTGTCGTCTGTCGCTTCAGGCGTTCGAAAGACGGCTCCGGCGGCGGGTCAGTTCCGGAACGAGTTCGACCAGCAGCATTGCCGCAAAGAGAACAGCGCAGCCCACATAGCCGAGGGGCGGCAGTTTTTCTCCGAGCACGAGGGCCCCCAGCAGCGCGCCGAAAAGGGCTTCAGAGGAGAGGAGGATCGCGGCCTGGGGTGCGGTAGTGTAGCGCTGGCCGATGACCTGCAGGACAAAGGCGAGGCCGGAGGAAATCAGGCCGACATAGAGAATTTCTCTGGAAGCGGCGGAAATCGCAGCGAGGTCGATCGGCTCGACGAACAGGCCGATCACAAGGCAGAGAATGGCACAGACGGCAAACTGGCAGGCCGAAAGCGCCAATGGTCTTCCCGTCGACGAGACGAAGAGGTCGGCGAGAATGATCTGGATGCCCCAGAAGAAGGCGCAGACGATGGTGAGCGCATCACCCCTGGTAAGGGATGCAAGCTCGCCGCCGCTGAGCAGAAAGATGCCGAAGAGCGCCATGACTGCTGCGGGCCAGATGATCCAGTGCGGATAGCGGCGAAGAGCGATCACCGAGATGACCGGAACGAAGACGACGTAAAGTCCGGTAAGGAAGCTGGAATTGGTGACCGTGGTGCTGATGAGGCCGATCTGCTGGGTGATGGCGCCACCGAAGAGAGCTAGGCCGACCGCGACGAATGACAGGAGACCGTTTCGCGAGAGCGGAGCTTTCGACTTGCGGGCCTCCATCAAGGCGAAGGGCAGGACGGCGAGCGTAGCGATCGCGAAACGCAGGCCCACGAACCAGAAGGGACCGATCTTGTCCATCGCCGTCGACTGGGCGACAAAGCCGCCGCCCCAGATCGCTGCGGCAAGCAGAAGGACGAGGTTCGCCTGGATGCGGGTCATGTTCAAGCCTGAGCGGAGAGGGCGGCCAGCTGGCCTTGCGACGAGGACCGCTTAGCAGTTTCACCAAAACCCGACAAGATGACCTGCTGCTTCCCGCGCCACTCAGATACGGGCGACCAGCCCCACCATCATCGCCACGCAGGCGGCCAGCCCGATGGATGTCATGAGGGGCAGAGAAAACCTCAGCCTCTTGCGCCTGCGGTCCAGCTTATCGTCGTCCAGGAACATCTGCCGATCCTTGTCCATTTGATCGTCAGAGTGAAGGCTCCGAAAGGGTCGCGATGAGGACCGGTTCATGGCGATCCGAGGTATTTGCGCGGCATTATCAGGGCAACGATCGCAGGCGTTTCTCAATCGATCGCGATACGTCCCTGCCGAAGGTGCGGGCCGGCTTGGCGAGCGCGGAAGCGATCGGAGCATGCGTCGGGGTCGGTGCGGAACCGAGGGCGTTTCGGGTGGCCGCTATCCGCTCCGCGGCCGAGGGTTCTTCCGGGAAGAGGGAGTTGAAGGTGGTGGGAGCAAGCTGCGGCCGCGCGAGCGCATATCCCTGCATCAGCGGCACGCCGAGTTCCGCGCAGCGTTCCACCTGCCAGGACAGTTCGAGCCCCTCGAAGACAGGCTCGATGCGATCCTCCTGCATCTGGCGGACGATGACGCGCAGCAATGCCATGCCCGCCGAGTTTTCGAGGAAATCACGAGCCCAGGCGGGTTCGAACTTGACGTAGTCCGGGCCGATCCGCTTCAGCCGCTCCAGATCGGAATCGCCCGCGCCGTAATCGTCGATCGCTATGCGGAAGCCGATCGCGCGCATGTGCTCCGCGAAGGCGGCGATGAGCGGCGCATCCTCGCCGAATTTTTCGGAGATTTCGCAGACGATCCTGTCGGGCGAGAGGCCGGCCTCATGTCCCGCGAGCTTGATGCGCTCGACCTCCTGGCGCATCGCGTTCGGCGTCCTGAAGAGGCCTGGATGAAATTTGATGAAAATCCGGGCGCTGGAGCGGTCGAGCCGCCCGGTGTTGAGAATATGGATGGTGCGCAGGATGCTGTCGATCGTTTCGATATCGGCAGGCTCGACAAGGCTGAAGAACTCGGCCGGAGAAATGGGCTCGCCGCTTCGGAAGGTGCGGACGAGGCCTTCGAACGCCTCGATTTCCAGCGTTTCATCCGGACGCCGCCTGAAGATCGGCTGCAGGGCCGAGTGCAGTACGAAAGGACCGTAGGCAGTCGAAACGGACCCGTCCTCGCCACGCACCAGATTGGCGAAAATGCTCTTGGCGTTCATGACCGCGACCCGCTGTTGCCTGCACTGGTTGTATCAGGGAAGGGTTACGCGGCTGTAAACTGAACCCGGATGGTTTTAATCAGCTTCTTTCATCGATGATATTCATGGTTTGCGCTTGAAACCCCGTCATTCATTCGACATACAGCGTGTCGGCGGGCCGGCGCGGCTCGCCTTGTTCCAACAGCCCTCAGGACCAAGATCATGGCCTTTCTTGCCGACGCTCTTTCCCGTGTAAAGCCTTCCGCCACCATCGCCGTTTCCCAGAAAGCCCGCGAACTGAAAGCTCAGGGCCGGGATGTGATCGGGCTCGGCGCAGGCGAGCCGGATTTCGATACGCCGGACAATATCAAGGAAGCCGCCATCGACGCCATCAACCGGGGCGAAACCAAGTACACGCCGATCTCGGGCATTCCGGAACTGCGCAAGGCGATCGCCGCGAAGTTCAAGCGCGAGAACGGCCTCGACTACAAGCCCGAGCAGACGATCGTCGGCACCGGCGGAAAGCAGATTCTTTTCAACGCCTTCATGGCGACGCTCAATCCGGGAGATGAAGTCGTCGTCCCGGCGCCCTATTGGGTTTCGTATCCGGAAATGGTGGCGCTTTGCGGCGGCACTCCGGTGTTCGTCGGCACCACGATCGAAGACAATTTCAAGCTGAAACCGGAGGCGCTCGAAAAGGCGATCACCCCGAAGACGAAGTGGCTCATCTTCAACTCGCCCTCCAACCCCTCGGGCGCGGCCTACAGCCATGACGAGCTGAAGGCGCTGACGGATGTCCTTCTGAAGCACGAGCATGTCTGGGTGCTGACGGACGACATGTACGAGCACCTGACCTATGGCGACTTCAAGTTCGTCACGCCGGTGGAAGTGGAGCCGAAGCTTTACGACCGTACGCTGACCATGAACGGCGTTTCCAAGGCCTATGCCATGACCGGCTGGCGCATCGGCTATGCTGCCGGTCCGCTGCAGCTCATCAAGGCGATGGACATGATCCAGGGCCAGCAGACCTCGGGCGCCACCTCTATCGCCCAGTGGGCGGCGGTCGAGGCGCTCAACGGGCCGCAGGACTTCGTCGTGAAGAACAAGAAGGTCTTCGAAGGCCGCCGCGATCTCGTGGTCTCCATGCTCAACCAGGCCAAGGGCATCACCTGCCCGTCGCCGGAAGGCGCCTTCTACGTCTATCCGTCCTGCGCGGGACTGATCGGCAAGACGGCACCCTCCGGCAAGGTTATCGAGACGGACGAGGACTTCGTGACCGAGCTTCTGGAGACGGAAGGCGTGGCGGTTGTCCATGGCTCGGCCTTCGGCCTCGGCCCGAACTTCCGCATTTCCTATGCGACTTCGGAAGAGCTGCTCGAAGAAGCCTGCAAGCGTATTCAGCGCTTCTGCGCCGCCTGCAGGTGATCAATATCTGATTGCGAACGAAAAGCCCGCGGGAGTACCGCGGGCTTTTTGCTGTCTGGCGTCGGATTCGGAGTATCAGCTCGCCTTCGTCAGGCGAACGATGGTCGATCCGCCGCCACCACGTTGTTCCGTAACTGCATAGACGGCGCCGTCGGGGTCGACCTTCACATCGCGAATGCGGGCTTCGAGCGGTACGCGTTCTTCGTGTGAAACCTTGTCGCCATCCATATGCACGACGACAATGCCCTGCGAGACGAGGCCACCGACGAGGAAGGCGCCCTTCCATTCAGGGATGGCGTCGGCACCGTAATAGGCCATGCCGGATGGGGCGATCACCGGGTCCCAATAATAGACGGGCTGCTCCGTCTCGGCATTCTCCGTGACGCCGTCTCCGACCGGGCTGCCGCTATATTCGACGCCGTAGGTGACCTCCGGCCAGCCGTAGTTCTTGCCGGCTTCCGGCCTGTTCAGTTCGTCACCGCCGCGGGGACCATGCTCGACCGTCCAGAGGCGTCCCTGGCCGTCCAGCGTGGCGGATTGAAGATTGCGATGGCCGAGGCTCCAGATTTCCGGCTGGGCGCCTTCACGGCCCGCGAAGGGATTGTCCGGCAATGCCTTGCCGTTCATGTCGATGCGGAAGACCTTGCCGAGGCCGCTTGAAAGATCCTGAGCCTGGACGCGCGGTTCACGATCCGAGCGCTCGCCGACCGTCACGTAGAGCTCGTCGTTCGGCCCGAAGACGAGGCGGGAGCCGAAATGCTTGTTGCCGTCATAGCTCGGCATCTGGCGGAAGATGACGCTGACATCCTCGAGCCGGCCGCCGCCCTGGTCATCGGGCACCAGTCGTGCGGAGGCGACGGACGTGCCGTTGCCATCCTCTCGGTCTTCCGAGAAGGAGAAGAAGATGCGGCCAGAGCTTTGGTAGTCGGGAGCCAGAGCTACGTCGAGAAGCCCGCCCTGGCCGTCGGAGAGGACTTCGGGCACGCCTTCGATCTCAGCGCCGGCTTCGCCTTCCTCCGAGATGATGTGCATGGCGCCTTCTTTCGCGGTCACCAGCATGCGGCCATCGGGCAGGAATTCCATGGCCCAGAGGTGCGGCAGGTCGTCTGCGACGACTTCGGTGGCGATCCGGGGCATTTGCGCCGGCTGCGGCGCGCGGGTCTGCCCGGAAAAGGCCGGCCGCTGGTCCGGCGCATTGGGAGGCCTGGTTTCGGCCGGTTGGCCGGCCGGCACGTCTTCCGCGCCGGTCGCGGGCTGGTTGCCGGTCTGTGCGCAGGCGGGCGCGGCAATCAGGACGGCCGAAAAAACGGTGCCGGCGAGCAGAGAAGAGAACTGGTTCATCCTGGACCTCCCTTGGGTGTGGTTCATTCCTGTTTAAGGGAAGAACCGCGCAAATGCCGTACACGTGCCATCAAGATTTATTGAGCGCGCAAATGAAAAGCCCGCCAATATGGCGGGCTTCGAAGGATTTTCGTGATGCTTAGTCGGTAAGCTCAGCCGGCACCACGCCGCCGTTCTCCGCGAGCTTCTTCATCAAGGCCTTGTGCAGCCAGACGTTCATGGCGGCGGAATCGCCCTTGTCGCCGGTATAGCCGAGCTCGTCGGCGAGTTCCTTGCGTGCCGCGAGGCTGGAATCCAGATTGAGCGCCTTCATGAGGTCGACGATCGAATTCTTCCAATTGAGCTTCTGGCCGCTTTTCTTAACGGCTGCATCGAGGATCGGCCCGATGTCGACGGCACCGGACGGGGAGGGCGCGGTAGCGGCCGGAGCGGCTGCCGTAGTTACAGGTGCCGGCGAACCAGCCGGGGCCGCGACGCCAGCAGAAGCCGATGCGCCGGACATGGAGGCCGAGACCGGACTCGTGGGCGTTACCGTTTTCGGTGCATCGGCAGGCGCCGGTGTAGCAGGCTTCGCCTGACCGAATATCGCACTCTTGATTTTGTCAAAAATACCCATGCTGCGCTCTCCTGGTTGTGATCTTCGGCAGAAGATTGGGCGGTTGCCCTGATTCTCAAGATATAATTCAGGGTTTATTTGAGTCCATATCAGAAGTAGCAGTCCGTACATCCGGTGGTGGAGGAAGCCTGCCGATCCCTGCACGCCGACCATTCCTGGTTCGGAAAGCGATTCAAGTCGCTGCCATCTTGAGTCGGGATTTTTGTGCAATCAATTGAATTAAAACGCTTTTCAAAGCCCGAGCATGGTGAGCATGAGGAAGGTCGCGAAGAGCACGAAATGCGTCATTCCCTCGATTGCATTGGTCTGGCCGTCATTCAGGTTGATGGCCGCCACGATCAGCGTGATGCCGACCATCACCGTTTGCACCGGCGTCATCGCCATGTTGAACGGCTGGCCGGTATAGAGCGCGATGCTTTCCATGACCGGCACGGTGAGGATGACGGTGGAAAGGGAGGCACCCATGGCGATGTTGACGACCGATTGCATGCGGTTGCGCAGGGCCGCGCGAAGGGCGGTCAAGATTTCCGGCGCGGCCGAGATCGTGGCGACGACCACAGCCATCAGTGCCGGAGGCGCGCCCGTTCCTTCGAGGCCGGTACCGAGGAAGGCGGACATGAACTCCGCCAGGAAGCCGATGACGAGCACGCCGAGAAGGATGATGGCGATCGAGAGGGCGGCGGGCTCCTCCTCGGCTTCTTCCTGCGGGGTCGCCGGGTTCGATGCGGTCTTCGCCCGTGGATAGCTGTAGCTGAAGAAATAGCTGTGCGTTCCCACCTGCATGCGCAGGAAAAGCGCGTAAAGCGCGATCATCGCTCCGATGGTGAAGGCGGAATAGAGGTGCCATCTGGCTTCGGGAATGAATTCCGGAACCACCATGGAAATGCCCATCGCGGTCAGGATCATGACGCTGTAGGTGCGGCTGGAATCGTCATTGTAGGCCTGTTCGCCGTGGCGCAAGCCGCCGAGCAGGGCCGCAAGGCCGAGTATGCCGTTGATATCCAGCATCACGGCCGAGTAGATCGTATCGCGGACCAGGGTGGGTGAGGCGGCATTACCCATCATAATTGCCAGGATCAGCACCTCCACCGCCACCGCCGAAAGCGTCAGGATCATGGTGCCGTAAGGATCGCCGACCTTGTGAGCCAGCACCTCCGCGTGGTGGGCGACGCGGGTGGAGGCGAGAATGATCGTGACGATGAAGGCGGCGGCAGCAAGCAGCGAGACCGTCTGGCCGGCCTCGAGGATAGCATGTTCCGCCAGATAGCCGGCGATCACCGCGCCGATGGCGAACAAGAGAAATTTTTCCTGGCTGAGCAGACGGGACGCTTTCACGGTTGCTCCTTGTGACTTCCTGCAATCTATGGCGAGGAAAGCCCGCATCAAGGAGTGGCGCAGGAGGCCGGATTTGCGACAACCGGCATTTGATGACATAATTTCGCAAGTGGCCCTGGAACCTTGCGGCGCCCTTTCTGCTTTTTTCACCTCGACGCCGCGACTGAGCAAACCGGCAGGATCGTATCGGCCATGAGAAAGAAAGGAGGGAGAAGAACCTATGACCAAGGTTGTCTACAAAATCGTGCAGCACGACGGCGGTTGGGCCTATCGCCTCGGTGATGTCTATTCGGAAACCTTTCCCACGCATTCCGACGCGTTGGAGGCAGCGCGCATCGTCGCGGCCGAACAGCAGGTCGGTGGCGATGCGGAAGAAATAAGCTGGCAGGACGACAAAGGTATCTGGCATACCGAATACAGCGACGGCGGAGACCGTCCGGAAGCCGAGGTCGTGGATACGGAAGATGGCGCCGATGCCCGTTGAAGTGCGTGGCGGACCTTCCGGGCTCGTCTCCTGCACTTCAAGCATTTGCTTTGCATATGTCGTTGCCCACGAGACCACCTTATCCTTTGACGCGACATGTGATGGGTGTGGCGTTACGTTTGCTCAACCAAATGACGAATACGGCATTGGTGTTTCCGGCGGTTGAAATTACATTGGTCCCGCTCGGCCCCTGCGCCCGGCTGCATTGCGAGGACTTCTCATGGCAATACCGCTTGCCTGGATTCCCGACGTACCGATGAAGCGCATCATCTGCCATTGGACGGCAGGCTCATATCATGCTGGTCCGGAAGACCTTGCCGCCTACCATTTCCTGATTGAAGGCAATGGCCGGCTCGTCAAGGGCAATTCGTCGATCGCGCTTAATTCCAGGCGCGTGAAGGCGGGTTATGCAGCGCACACGCTCAACTGCAACAGCGGATCGATCGGCATTTCGCTATGCTGCATGGGAGGCGCACAGGAACAGCCGTTTCACACCGGCAACTACCCGATGACGGCCGCGCAGTGGAACGCGCTCGTCGCGACGGTGGCGGAACTCTGCACGCGCTACCGCATCCCTATCGGTCCGCGTACGGTCCTTTCCCATGCCGAGGTCGAGATCAATCTCGGCATCAAACAGCGCGGCAAATGGGACATTTCCCGCCTTCCGTTCGATCCCGGTTGCGTGGGCGCCGGGGCGTGCGGCGATCGGCTGCGCCGTGATGTGGCGGCAGCGATGGGAACGGTGCCGCAGGTGGTCCCCGTGAGCCGAGGATTGCCGATCAAGCAGGTGGTCGAGAAGTTGACGGAAATCCTGATCAAGGGACTTGCCGCCGGGCTCAACACCTTGATCCGCGAGATCATCAAGCGGCTGACCTAAAAACCGCGGCGAAAGATGGCGCGATGCCGTCGAGCGACGTCAAGCCGCACGGACATAATCCAGAAGCCCCTTTACCAGGGCATCGAAGGTAACGCGCCAGCGAGGAGCGTTCTTCAGGTTTTCGTGCATGGCGACCCATGTGTCGAGGGAGAGTTCGAAAACGCCCGGCAGGACGCGAACGAGCTCCGGGTCCCGCCTGGCAATGCCTGTCTGGCAGATGCCGATGCCGGCGCCGGAGCGGATCGCGGCAAGCTGGGCAAGATTGCTGTCGGTGCGGAAGGCCCAGCGAATGTTCTCCAGATCGGGAAAGGCCGGGAGGTCGGCGCGGATGCGGGCAGCGGTGGCGCGGATGAAAGCCGTCTTGCGGTCGAAGCCGATGAGGCGGTGATGCGCCAGTTCCTCCGCTTCCTGCGGCTCTCCATATCGTTCCAGATAGCGGCGATGCGCATGGAAACCGAGCGGTATTTGGCCGATATGACGCGCTATCAGCGCATCCTGTGCGGGATTGGTCATACGGACCGCGATATCGGCCTCGCGCCGCAAAAGGTCCTCCACCGCATCGGACAATGAAAGCTCGATCGCAAGCCCCGGATGTTCGTCCTGCAGGGCAGCAAGGATCGGCGGGAGCACTTCGCAGCCGATCACGTCGCTGGCGCTGATGCGCACCGTGCCCTTCACCTTTCCGTATTCTCCGGCCGCCACCCTTTGCATGGCGGCGGTCGTCGCGGCGAGTGTTTCCGCATAGGGCTGAAGGGCCAAGGCAGGTTCGGTGGGCAGCAGGCCCTGTTGCGAGCGCGTGAAGAGCTGGTAGCCGACCGCCTGTTCGAGCGTGTCGATATGTCGGCCAACCGTCGGCTGGGTGAGGCCGAGATCGCGGGCAGCCGCCGAAAGGGAGCCGGTGCGCAGAACGGTGAGGAAGGTGCGATAGAAGTCCCAGTTCAGATCATTCATTTTTGTATGGATGATAAAGGAAAACTGCGAATTACGTATATTCCCGTTCGGCGCGATAATCCAGCCATTCAGCAAGGAGTATCGTTATGACCGCTCGATCGAATGCAAGACCTATCGCTCTCGTGCTTGGCGCTACCGGCGGCGTCGGAGGCCATGTTGCCCGCGGGCTCGTCGCCCGTGGGTGGATCGTTCGTGCCCTGAGCCGCAATGCCGCGGGTGCGGCAAACCGCGAAATGCGTTTCCATTGGATTCAGGGGGATGCTTTGAACGGGCGGGACGTTCGGCGCGCCGCCCAGGACGCAAGCCTCATCGTTCATGCCGTCAACCCGCCTGGTTATCGTGATTGGGAAAAGCTCGTGCTGCCCATGCTCGACAATACGATCGCGGCGGCGCGTGCAGTCGGGGCGCGCATATTGCTGCCGGGGACCGTCTATAACTACGGGCCGGACGCCTTTCCGGTGATCACGGAAGAAAGCCCGCAGAACCCTGTCACCCGCAAGGGCGCGATCCGCGTGGAAATGGAGCGAAGGCTGAAGACGGCGTCGGAGGAGGGCGTGCCAGTGCTGATCGTCCGGGCCGGGGACTATTTCGGGCCCGGAGCGGGAAACAACTGGTTCGCGCAAGGGCTGTTGAAGCCCGGCAAGCCGGTAACCGCGATCAGCTATCCAGGCAAGCCGGGGACCGGCCATCAATGGGCCTACCTGCCGGACGTGGCGGAAACCATGCTGAGGCTGATCGATCGGGAGGCGGACCTGCCGCGCTTTGCGCTCTTCCAGATGCGCGGCTTCTGGGATCAGGACGGAAGCGGAATGATCGATGCAATCGGCCGCGTCGTCGGTCGTCGCCCAAAGGTTCGCGGCTTCCCATGGTGGCTGATGAGGCTCGCCGGTCCCTTCGTGCCGCTGTTTCGCGAACTTAAGGAAATGCGTTACCTCTGGCGGCAGCCGGTGCGGATGGATAATGGCAAGCTCATCGCTTTCCTTGGCGAGGAACCCGTAACGTCGATCGAAGAGGCCCTGCGGGCGACGCTCACCGATCTTGGCTGCCTGGACCGGGAGACACGCCCCGCATTGCCG
>NZ_JBHFJG010000048.1:203744-299451 GCF_057559155.1 Rhizobium moroccans
TTGCGGGGCGTGGTTTCCGGAAAAGATCAGGCGACGGCTTCGAGCGCCGGATAATCCGTATAGCCCTTGGCGCCACCACCATAGAAGGTGGCGCGATCCGGCTCGTTGAGGGGCGCATTATCCTTGATACGCTGCACCAGATCCGGGTTGGCGAGGAAGAGCTTGCCGAATGCGACGGCATCGGCATAGCCGCTCTCGACGGCCTCGATCGCGCTTTCGCGGTCGTAACCGTTGTTGACCAGCCAGCCGCCCTTGCCGCCGGCCTTGCGGTAGGCGGATTTCAGCTCCTGGTAATCGAAGGGCTTGTCGCCCTGTGAGAAATTGCGGTCGCCGCCGGTGGCTCCCTCGATCACGTGGATGAAGGAGAGACCGCGGGGACCAAGCTGCTCGACCACGTAGTTGAAGAGCGGCTGCGGATCGGTTTCGGCAATGTCGTTTGCAGGCGTTACCGGCGAGAGGCGGATGCCGGTGCGGCCGCTGCCGATTTCCTTTGCAATCGCATCGACGACTTCGAGCAGGAAGCGGCTGCGGTTTTCAATGGAGCCGCCGTAGTCGTCGGTCCGCTGGTTCGTGCCGTTCTTGAGGAACTGATCGAGCAGATAGCCGTTTGCAGCGTGCACTTCGACGCCATCGAAGCCGGCATCGACAGCCGCGCGGGCAGCCTTGCGATAGTCCTCAATGATGCCGGCGATCTCCGAACGCTCCAGCGCGCGGGGAGCGGAGGTTTCCGCGAACGCGCCACTGCCATCCGGATTGATGATAAAGGTCTTGCTGTTCGCCGGAATGGCGGAGGGCGCCACGGGTGCTGCACCGTTCGGCTGCAGCGAGACGTGCGAGATGCGGCCCACATGCCAGAGCTGGGTGACGATCTTGCCGCCCTTTTCATGAACGGCCTTGGTCACCCTCTTCCAGCCTTCGACCGCCTGCGGAAGGTAGAGGCCGGGTACATCGGCATATCCCTGGCCCTGCTGGCTGATGGGTGTCCCTTCGGTGACGATGAGGCCGGCGCTGGCACGCTGCTCGTAATAGATGGCGTTGAGATCGTTCGGGACGGCTTTCGGGGACCGGTTGCGGGTGAGCGGTGCCATCACGAGGCGGTTGGAAAGCGAGATGTCACCGAAATTGATCGGATCGAAGAGATTGGCCATGCGAATTTCCTTTTTCACGGAGCGGGGGCGGGGAATTTCAGAGGGTGGAGCGAAGCTCCTCGAGAAAGGTCGCGATTGTCTCCTCGTTGCGGCGATAGAATGCCCATTGGCCGACGCGGTGGATCGTCAGCAGGTTGGCCTTCTCGAGGGTCGACAGATGCGCCGAGACGGTCGATTGCGACAGGCCGCAGCGCTTCTCGAACTGATTGGCGCAGATGCCCATTTCGAGAGGATGGAGTTGACTGGAAAAATGGCGTTCGGGTTCACGCATCCATTCCAGGAATTCCACTCGAGCCGGATGGGCGAGCGCTTTCAAGATTTCCGTTTTGTCCATCGTGACCTTAAATCGTGTTTCTCCGATATATAGATCGGAAATCGTCGATTTAAAGGAACCGATTTGCGGAGAAATGCCGGAGCGTAAAAAAATAGGCCCTCGGATCGCTCCGGGGCCCTAGGTGTGAAGGTCAAAACCTCCAGAGGGGAACAGCCGGCGCGGGACAACGGGGAGTCGTCAAAGAAGGGGCGCCAGCTACAACCAATATGGGTAATCGGAGGCGAATGGACAAGGGGTGCGGATGGAATATTGAACAGGAAGTTTTCTGAGCGAAATTTTTGCAGAG
Organism: Rhizobium moroccans; assembly: GCF_057559155.1. Lineage (NCBI taxonomy): Bacteria > Pseudomonadati > Pseudomonadota > Alphaproteobacteria > Hyphomicrobiales > Rhizobiaceae > Rhizobium > Rhizobium moroccans. The sequence goes on from NZ_JBHFJG010000048.1 coordinate 205,513, forward strand.
CAAAAAAAGAGGGCCGCCGGATCGCTCCAGGGCCCTATAGGTGTGAAGGTCAAAAACCTCCAGAGGGGAACAGCTGCTGCGGTGGAACTGGGAGGAAAGCCACCATGTGCATCAGCTGTGTGCGATATGGTGGTTTTTTGTGCAGCGAACAATACGTTTTTGTGCACAACAGCTATGCGGGAAGCGCAAGCCTTCGGCCAAAAAACCGCCATGAAGGCATAGTCATCTTTTTATATTCCCGTAACCTATTGTTTTTTATGGATGCCTTGATTCGCCATAGGCTGAAGCGGGCTCAGAAATTCCAATTGCGCGCCTTGGCGACGATGAAATCGCGAAAGACCTTCAATTTCGCGGCGTTCTTAATTTCATCCGGATAGCAGAAATACGTGTCGAAGGACGGGATGTCGGCATTGATGGGAAGCTGGATCAGCCCCGGATCGCGGCCGACGATGTAATCCGGCAATACGGCTATCCCGATGCCGAGCAGGCAGGCGCGCTTGATCGAAGTCTGGCTGTTGATCTGCAGATGCGGCGTACGCGGATTGTCCGAGGAGCGCCCGGCATATTCCAGCCAATTGACGTCGAGAAGATAATTGGGCGCCGGTTCCCCGAAGGTGAGAATGCGGTGATCGTCCAGATCTTCGACCGTTTGCGGCTCTCCGAAACGATTGATGTAGGAGGGCGCCGCATAGACGTGCATATGCACGGTGAAGAGCTTGCGCTGGATGAGATCGGACTGCTGCGGCTGGCGAAGCCGGATGGCGCAGTCCGCATGGCGCATGTTCACATCCAGCTCTTCGTTGTCGAGGATGAGCTGGATCGCCATTTCCGGGTAGAGCTGCAGGAATTCCTGGACCTTGTCGGTCAGCCAGCCCTGGCCGAGGCCGACGGTGGTCGTAACTCGGAGCTTGCCGGAGGGTTTTTCCGTCGTCTCGGTGAGTTGCGCCTTCACCGTTTCGAGCTTCAGCAGCACGTCATGCGCCGTGCGGTAAAGCAGCTCTCCCTGCTCGGTGAGAATCAGGCCGCGGGCGTGCCGGTGGAAAAGCTTCACGCCCACGTCCTGCTCGAGCGCGCTCACCTGCCGGCTGATGGCCGATTGTGAGAGGTGCAGCTTGTCGGCAGCGTGGGTGAACGACCCGGCCTCCGCCGCCGCGTGGAAAATGCGCAATTTGTCCCAGTCCAGCGGCACACCCATGCGAGGCCCTTACTCTGCCGCAACGGCGATTGGCTGGATACCGGCGAGATAGCGCTCGGCTTCCAGCGCGGCCATGCAGCCCATGCCTGCGGCGGTGACCGCCTGGCGGAAGGTGTCGTCGGTCACATCGCCGGCGGCGAATACGCCGGGAACGTCCGTCGCGGTCGAATCGGGAGCGGTCCAGAGATAGCCGTTGGGTTTGGTCTTCAGCTTGCCCTTGAAGAGTTCCGTGGCAGGCGCGTGGCCGATCGCCACGAAGACGCCGTCGACGGGCCGTTCGGTAATCGCGCCGGTCACGGTGTCACGAAGGCGGATGCCTTCGACGGACGGCGGCATCGGCGGCTTGGCGGGCTTGCCGGTGATCTCGGCGACTTCCGTATTCCACAGCACGCCGACATTCGGCCGCTGGAAGAGGCGTTCCTGAAGGATCTTCTCCGCGCGGAAGCTGTCGCGGCGGTGCACGACGGTGACCGACTTCGCGATATTGGAAAGATAGAGCGCTTCCTCGACGGCGGAGTTGCCGCCGCCCACGACGATCACGTCCTTGTTGCGGTAGAAGAAGCCATCGCAGGTGGCGCAGGCCGAAACGCCGAATCCCTGAAAATGCTGCTCGCTTTCAATACCGAGCCACTTGGCCTTGGCGCCGGTGGCGATGATGATCGTCTCGGCCGTCCAGGTCGTGCCGGAATCGGTGCGCACGGTAAACGGGCGGCGGGAAAGCTCGACCTCGGTCACCAGATCGTTGACGATCTCGGCGCCGACATGGCTTGCCTGCTTCAACATCTGTTCCATGAGCCAGGGGCCCTGGATGGGATCGGTAAAGCCTGGATAGTTCTCCACGTCGGTGGTGATCATCAACTGGCCGCCCTGTTCCATTCCGGCGATCAGAACCGGTTTCAGCATGGCGCGCGCCGCATAAATGGCGGCAGTATAGCCGGCCGGGCCGGAGCCGATAATCAGAACCTCGGTATGACGGGCAGACATGAAATTTCCTTTCGAAGACCGGATCAAAGCGTAGGCATGGCTCCTCCCTACATTCCTCATATAAGGAGTCGATCGCGATCTGCCGCTTTTGACGCAGCATTTAAGTGCGATCCATGCATTAGTTCAAGGGCAGCCTTGCGTTAACAACAGAACAGTTGGCATGGAAACGTCAGCGGTGGACGCGACATATTCTTGCTTAAAATCCGTCTTGCGCTAAAAGCCTGAAAAAAAACGAAGGGAAAAATCGTGCTTCGCGCTGATCTCGACGCTATCGACATCAAGATTCTAAGGGAATTGCAGCGCGACGGGCGCATCACCAATGTGGAGCTCGCAGAGCGGGTCGGCATATCGGCGCCGCCTTGCCTGCGCCGTGTGCGCAAGCTGGAAGAAGCCGGCATCATCGAAGGCTACCATGCGCTGCTGAACGCTCCCAAGCTCGGCTACGATCTGGTGGCTTTCTGCATGGTGGGGTTGAAGCGGCAGTCCGATGCCGATCTCAAGGGCTTCGGCTCGAAGGTGCAGCAATGGCCCATCGTGCGGGAAGCCTGGATGGTCAATGGCGACAGCGATTTCCTTCTGCGCTGCGCAGCGGAGAACCTGACGATCTTCCAGGATTTCGTGATCGAGGTGCTGACGGCGGACGAACATGTCGACACCGTTCGCACCATGCTGACGATCCGTCAGGTCAAGCAGCTCGGCCTGGTGGAAATTTGACCCTAGGCCAGCAGGGCTGGCGGGATTGATACTATGCTTACACCCGAGAATACGCTTCTGGCGATCTTCTCCTACAATATGGGAAATACGCTTGAGAGGTGCATTACCTCGACGCTGAAGATGTGTCCGGGCTTCGATCTCGCCATCATCGACGACCAGAGCGAGGATGCGGCCACCAGGGACGTGATCCGCAGGCATGCCGGCTCCTTCAAGTTCTCATTCGTTTCCGAGAGCGACAAGGAGGGGAAAAAGCACGGCAATCTCTACGACAATGTCCAGTTCATGTGCGATCTGGCCACTGAAAAGGGATATGAATATCTCTTCCTCATCCAGGACGACATGCAGTTCGTGCGCCCCATGGATGACTATATCTGCCGGCAGTATTCAACCTTGTTCGAGGCGGATGAAAAGGTTCTGCAGGTCGATCCGCGTTTCCTGCGGAAGGGCTACAACTACGAGATCGTGGAGGCGTGGAATGCCTACCGGTTCCCGGAAGGGGATGTCCGTCGCTCCTATGCCGATGTCGGCATCCTGCGGCTTTCGCTTCTCAAAGCGATGAACTGGAAGTTCCGGGATAGCGAATCGGAAAACAAGAGAGTTCTGACAGAACTCGGCTATCAGCGGCTTTTTCCGCTTTCCCCGATCCTGATGCATGTCCCGTTTCCGGTTTCATACCGGAATGGCAAGGTCAGGCGGTCTTGGCTTCCGCGAAACCGGGGCACCTACGCGTTTCACGAGCTGTCGCAGCAGGAGCGCGACGCGATGGACCGGCGCCCCCTTTCGAATATTCCCTACTTCCGGCAGTATCTACGGCCGAAGAACATGCTCTTCACCCGGCTTGTCTATGCGCTTGTGACGGACGCATCGGCATTGCGCTAGGAAACTGGAGGCCCACGGCGAGGCGTTCATTGATGACCAGCATGAACGGGGAAGGGTTCATTCCGTTCCTCAGGAAGAAAGCAAAGAAGAAGACCGCCAAGGTGATCGGCTGGTTTCGCCGGCAATTCGGTATGTGCTATCGGTCCGCGCTGTCCGAGGCGGATCTCTTCAAGATACTTCGTGGAAAATCGGTCGCGCTCGTCGGCAATGCGCTAAGCCTTGGGGAACGGGATTGCGGGGCTGCGATCGATGCCTGCGACATCATCATCCGTTGCAACCGAGCACCGATACCCGACATCCGCTCGCACGGCGCGAGGACGACGTTCATCGCGACCAGCATCGAGTTGCCGGGAGAAATCATGGCCGAGCGCGGCGCAAGCCACATTCTATGGATGTCGCCGCCACGCAATGCGCTTCCGGGCTGGATCGTCAAATGGCCGAACTTCTTCCTTTATCCCAAGAAGCGCCACGAGGCGCTTAACGCCAAGATGCCCGGCCGACCGACCACGGGGCTGATGGTCATAGATATTCTGACACGTTCGCGCTGTCGCTCGGTGGCGCTCTACGGCTTCGATTTCTTCAAGAGTCAATCATTGTCGGGCGATCGTGACAGGACGCAGGGGCCTCACGATTTCGATGCCGAAGAACGGTTCGTGAGGACGCTTGTCGCCAAGGACCGAAGATTTTCGCTGAACTGACCTGCGCGGACTACTGGCGCTGGTGGAGGCTTCCGATCCGTTCAATCTCATCGAAAAGCAGCCCGGCATCGGTCCGGCACTTTTCCAACCCGATCTCGATCTTCTGCCGCTCCTCGTCGGTATAGCTTTCCCTCTCGGGATGCGAGAGGCGGTCGGCAAGCGATGACATCGTCGTCAGTCTTCGAGCCCCGAGGCCGAAATCGTTCAGGAGCGCGCCGATCTTCCAGGAGTTCGAATCCACCGCCAGAAAAGGCGTTCCGGTAAAAAGGCAGAAACATGCGGCATGAAACCGGCCCGTGACGTGCAGGTAGGCGTGCTGGAGCGCATCTATGAAGCCGGCTTCATCCTTGCTGAAAAGGATATCTGGGTGACGCATGCCCGAGGCTGCGGCATGCAGATGAATATAGGCTTCTCGCAGCAGGCGAAGGGGAGGCGGATAATGCGGCTTGCTCGGTTTCAGCGTCTTCAGGATCGGCAGAAACCTGGCATCGCTTCGCGAGAAGGCGATCCTGGCAAGCGTTCGGCTCACCTCGCGTGAAACCGAGTCGCCTACCAGGAGCAGGTTGCGGTTCGTGGTCGCAGGAGCGGGAACGGCACCTTCCGCCAGCGAAAGATCGGGCACGAAACCGATCTGCCGGCCGGCTTGCGCCGAAGCGGCTTCGGCGCTCCAGGAATCGCGCGTCGAGATCAGTGCAATCCGCTCCAGATAGCGGCGCCAATCGGCGGGATTTTCCTGATAAAGCGCGTTGATGAGCGCCACCGGCTTGTCGCCGCGCGCCGGATGATCGACGACCCGCAGCAGCCGTTCACCTTGCGGTGCCCCGTGATGGAGAGTGCCCTCGCCATTGATGACGATAATGTTACTATCCGACATGGCGGCGAGGAACCGCCGGTCGTTCTCCCAGTCATTGCGAACAAGGCTGCGGGCCACTATCTGAATGTTCCGCCGCGCCAGGTTTTCCTCGATGATGCGCATGACGCGGAGACAGCCGAAATGATTGTCGCCGCGCGTGTCGTTCAGGATAACTGCCTTGAGGGTCAAAGAATGCCTTTCCGGGCCTGGTGCCGCCGGATACTTGGAGTGCCTGCATTTATGTCTGCCACAGCTCTGCTATCAAGCAATTTTGCGAACTGCGCTGAACAATGCGAAGGCCGATCCTTCAATATCCTCTTGTCTCAGGCCTCGTGATTTGGTCTGAGGAAGAGCAAGCCACTACATCAGGAGCGAGCGCGTGGTGCGGATATCGGAACGGCCCTTGCACCGTTCGGCCATAAAGTTTCTTGCCACGGTTCTCCTTGGCAGAGCGAACGCGCATGCGCAGAACTGGTGGCCGGGACTTGCTCTGGATGCGCCAGCTGATCCGGCCCAAGAGGGGCATGTCGTCTACCGCGAAGAAGAGGTTGCGCAGCTCCTGCATCCGTCGGCACTGAAGGCGCAAGCCGGTCGGGATGTATTCATCATCGGTTCCGGTCCTTCGGTGAAGGAAAATGACATATCCGCGATCGGTTCCTGCACCGCCATTCTCCTGAACGGGTCGGTCAGTCTGATCGGCTGCCCGATAGAAAGGCCGCTTGCAATTGCTATCGAGGATGAACGTTTCATCTGGCGCCATTTCGATCTCGTGCGCGCAAAGGTCGAGAAGGGAATGTTCTGCCTCTTCTCCGTCGGCGTGCTCAGGGCGATATGCGAGATCGACCACAAATGGCTTGGCGACAAAAGGATCGTCCTCATCGACGATATCCGCAAGCCGTATCGGGAGGCTCGAAGAAGCAGCACCACACTGGTCGAATTCGATTTCGCGCATCTGAGCGCGGATCGAGGGGCGGGCTTTTCCGACGATCCGTCCCGTGGCGTCTTCCAGGGCGGTTCCGTCGCCGTTAGCGCCCTTCAATTCGCGGTCTATTGCGCGCCGGAGCGGATCGGCTTCTTCGGGATCGACATCGCCAATGCGGATAGCACTCCGCGTTTTTACGAGCGGACCGGCTGGACGGCCAAATCCGGAATCGCCCGCGCCCGCGCCCGCATCCTGGCCCATATCGAGCTTGCCAAGCAGGTTTGCGACGAAAAGAGGATCGAGCTTCTCAATTTCTCCAGGATGTCAGCCCTGCAGGATTGCGGTCTTGCCTATGACGCCCGATATGCAAGAGCAGCCATCGAGGCTTAAGGAAGGCTAGGTGGGGCAGGGAACCCGCCGCTTTCCGGCTACGCAAGCAGGTGCTTATAAACCGTCTCCAGCGCCTCGGCCTCCCGCGTCAGCGCGAAGTTCTCCCGCACGTGCTTCAATCCGGCCTTGCCCTGCTCCAGCGTCTCTTCGGGATTAGCCAGATAGTTGCGGATCGCTTCGCGAAGCGCCCGATAATCTCCCGCAGGGACGACGGCTCCGGTCTGATCCTGAACGATCATCTCGGCATAGGCGCCGGCGTCGCTCGCGACGACCGCAACGCCGGAGGCCATGGCTTCCAGTGGCGTCAGGCCGAAACCCTCGTTGCGGGAAGGCGCTACATAAAGCGTGAGCTTACGATACCAGGGCTTGATATCGTCCACCTCGCCGAGAAAGCGTATCCGCTCGGAGAGGCCCGCATCGGCCACGGCCTTTCTCAGCTCATCGGCAAAGGCCTGATGTTCGGCCGTTACGCGGCCGTTCACCACCGCCGTCCATTCCGGGTGGTCCGGAAGAAGGTCGATCATCGATCTCACGAAAAGATCGGTGCCCTTTTGATGGCGGACGCGTCCGAAGCAGCCGATCAGATATTTTCCCGGCAAGCCAGTTGCCGCGATGCTGTCCTCTTCGCCCGATGCGGGATGGAAGAGGTCGAGATCGACGCCATGCCGGATGACGGTGTGAGGAACCTCGAGGAAGGAGCCGGAGCGGCCGCTCGTTGCCACCACGGCGTCCATGCGCCGGATCAGCCAGCGGGTATAGCCGGTGTGGCGGCGCTGCGCCGCCGAGGTGAAGAGAAGCTTCAGCGGCATGCGGAAGACATGGCGCAGGATAATGCCCGGAAGCATCTCCGTGTTGCGGCGCGCATGCCAGACGCGCCATCTTGCCCCCTCCGGAGGAGACCAGAGCGCCAAAAGCTGCCGCCACTTCATCTTCGGCAAGCCGTCAGGCAGGCCGGGGCCAAGCGTGACGATACCGCGGCCGAGCCGGATCTGTTCCGGCACGAGCTGGACGACGGTAGACGTCACGCCCGATAGGCGCCGCTTGAAATGAGGCGCGATGACGGTGATATGGCGGAGCGAGTGCAAGATGGCAGCCGGAAATCAGCCCCAGCTCACGGAGAGGATTTCATAGCTCTTGGAGCCGCCGGGAGCCACGACCTCGATGGAATCGCCCACTTCCTTGCCGATCATCGCGCGGGAGATAGGAGATGAAATCGAAATGCGGCCGGCCTTCACATCGGCTTCCTGATCGCCGACGATCTGATAGATCTTTTCCTCGTCGGTGTCTTCGTCGACGAGCTTGACGGTTGCGCCGAACTTGATCTTCGAGCCCGACATCTTCGTGAGGTCGATCACCTCTGCGCGGGCGATCAGGTCCTCGAGTTCGCCGACGCGGCCTTCGTTGTGGCTCTGCGCTTCCTTGGCGGCATGATACTCGGCATTTTCCGAAAGGTCGCCATGAGCGCGCGCCTCAGCGATGGCCTCGATGATGCGCGGACGCTCCTCCTGCTGACGCCACCGCAGTTCTTCCTGCAGCTTTGTAAAACCATTCGGCGTCATCGGTACCTTATCAACCATTTCTTCGTCCTTTACCTCATGCCCGCGGTTGCCGCGGACACAAAAAGAAACAGGTTCCGGAGCGAAACTTCGGAACCATCCACAAATCAGAGTTTTCCGGACTATAGCAGATCATGAACTGCAATTGCCAGAGATTTCGAGATGGCATCTCCCGCAGAGATTTCAAGTCCGTCGGGAACCATGCTGCTCCTGCTGTGTTCGAAACTGGCACATTACGGGTGAGGGAGAGACTATCTGTCGCGCACGCCCCGACGGGGCCGCACCCTTGGAAGCGAGGATATCCGAGTCCATTCAGCCGCTTATCCGCTCGAGCTCGCATCTCGATTCGAGCCGCTTCAAGCGGCGGATGAGGGCCGGATCGTTCCTAAACGGAGCGGCCGGACCGTTCCGGAAAGCAAGCTTCTACAGGCGCTTTTGTCCTTCTTGTCCCGTGAGGAGCCGAAAGTGTCCCGAAATGAGACATGTGGGAGGCGGGAGAGTTGGCTGTTAAGAAAGTGTCAACCTTGACCGATGACTAAGAAAGACACCGTGCAATCGCCTTTCTAAATTCCGCGCGCATGGTTTCTGGAGGTTCCGCCAATGACGAGGCGGCTGAGATATCTGATCGTGTCGGTGTTGACATCGCTGATGATGTGGGCCGGTGTTTTTATCGCCGCGCTTGTGATGTGGCGGCTGATCCGCGACTATCTATGACTTAGCTATCCGCGAAATCCTGAACGACGCAAATGAAAAGGCCTCTCCCCAAGGGAAGAGGCCTTCGCATTGTGATGCGGGCAGGGTTTGGCTCAGCCGAAATAGCTTTGCAGCGGGCGCACTTCGAGATTGCCGGCCTTCAGTGCCTTGATCGCAAGTGCTGCGGCTTCGGCGCCGGCCATGGTGGTGTAATAGGGGACCTTCTGCATCAGCGTGGCGCGGCGCAGCGACTTGGAGTCCGAGATCGCCTTGTTACCATCGGTCGTGTTGATGACCAGCTGAACCTGGCGGTTACGGATGGCATCCTCGATATGGGGGCGGCCTTCCAGCACCTTGTTGATCTTGGTCGCCTCAATGCCGTTTTCAGCGAGGAAGCGCTGGGTGCCGCCGGTCGCCAACACCTTGAAGCCGATCTCGCTCAGGATGCGGATCGCCGGCAGAACGCGGGCCTTGTCCTCATCGCGAACGGAAACGAATACCGTCCCGTCACGCGGCAGTTCGACGCCCGCGCCAAGCTGCGACTTTGCGAAGGCCAGAGCGAAATCCGTGTCGAGGCCGATGACCTCGCCGGTCGAGCGCATTTCGGGTCCAAGCAGCGTGTCGACGCCGGGGAAGCGGGCGAAGGGGAAGACAGCTTCCTTGACCGCGATGTGCTTCAGGTTGCGCGGGTCCGGCTTCTGGCCGTAGGCGGCGATTGCCGCATCCAGCTTCTCGCCCGCCATGACCCGGGCAGCGATCTTGGCGATCGGCGCGCCGATGGTCTTCGCCACGAAGGGAACGGTGCGGGAGGCGCGCGGGTTCACTTCCAGCACGTAGATCGTGCCGTCCTTGATGGCGTACTGGACGTTCATCAGGCCGCCGACGTTGAGCGCCTTGGCGAGCGCGGTCGTCTGGCGCTCCAGCTCGTCCACCGTTTCCTTCGAGAGCGAGCGCACCGGCAGCGAGCAGGCGCTATCGCCCGAGTGAATGCCGGCCTCTTCGATATGCTCCATGATACCGGAGACGAAGACATTCTCGCCGTCGCAAAGGGCATCCACATCCACCTCGACGGCATTGGTGAGGTAGCTGTCGAAGAGCAGCGGGTTCTTGCCGAGCAGGGTGTTGATCTGGCCGGTCTTGTCGTTCGGATAACGCTGCTTGATGTCTTCCGGCACGAGGCCCGGAACCGTGTCGAGCAGATAGGTCTGCAGCATGGATTCCGAGTGGATGATCTGCATGGCGCGGCCGCCGAGCACGTAGGACGGGCGCACGACCAGCGGGAAGCCGATCTCTGCCGCCACGAGGCGGGCCTGTTCCACCGAATAGGCTATGCCGTTGTTCGGCTGGTTGAGGTCGAGCTTCATCAGGAGCTTCTGGAAGCGGTCACGGTCTTCGGCGAGATCGATCATGTCGGGCGCGGTGCCGAGGATCGGGATGCCGTTCTTTTCGAGCGCTTCTGCGAGCTTCAGCGGGGTCTGACCGCCGAACTGGACGATGACGCCGACCACTTCGCCCTTTTCCTGCTCGGCGCGCAGGATTTCGATCACATCCTCGGCCGTCAGCGGCTCGAAATAGAGGCGATCGGAAGTGTCGTAGTCGGTCGAGACCGTTTCCGGGTTGCAGTTGATCATGATCGCTTCGTAGCCGGCATCCTTCAGCGCGAAGGCGGCATGGCAGCAGCAATAGTCGAACTCGATGCCCTGGCCGATACGGTTCGGGCCGCCGCCGAGGATGACGACCTTCTTGCGATCGGAAACCTGCGCTTCGGAGCGGAGCGAGCCGACGAAGGGCGTTTCATAGGTGGAATACATGTAGGCGGTGGGCGAGGCGAACTCGGCCGCGCAGGTATCGATGCGCTTGAAGACGGGCCTAACGTTCAGGCTGTTGCGAAGCTCGGCGACTTCTTTCGGCCGCTTGGCCGTCAGGCTTGCAAGGCGGGCGTCGGAAAAGCCCATGGCCTTCAGCATGCGGAGGTTTTCGGCATCGGTCGGCAGGCCGTGCTCGCGGATGCGCGCTTCCATATCGACGATCGCCTTGAACTGGGCGATGAACCACGGATCGATCTTGCAGGCCTCGTGGACTTCGGCCTCGCTGAGCCCCAGGCGCAGCGCCTGGGCGACCATGCGCAGCCGGTCCGGCGTCGGCGTGCCGATCGCGGCGCGGATGGCGTTCTTGGAGTTTTCCTCGTCCTGAAGGCCAGGGATTTCGATCTCGTCAAGGCCGGTAAGGCCGGTTTCGAGACCGCGCAACGCCTTCTGCAGCGATTCCGCGAAGGTGCGGCCGATCGCCATGACTTCGCCGACCGATTTCATGGCCGTCGTCAGCGTGGGTTCGGCGCCGGGGAACTTCTCGAATGCGAAGCGCGGGATCTTCGTCACGACATAGTCGATCGAGGGTTCGAACGAGGCCGGGGTCGCGCCGCCGGTGATGTCGTTTTCGAGTTCGTCGAGCGTGTAGCCGATCGCAAGCTTCGCCGCGACCTTGGCGATCGGGAAGCCGGTCGCCTTGGAGGCAAGTGCGGAGGAGCGCGAGACGCGCGGGTTCATCTCGATGACGACGAGGCGGCCGTCTGCCGGGTTGACGGCGAACTGCACGTTCGAGCCGCCGGTTTCCACCCCGATCTCGCGCAGCACCGCGATCGAGGCGTTGCGCATGATCTGGTATTCCTTGTCGGTCAGCGTCAGCGCCGGCGCGACGGTGATCGAGTCGCCCGTGTGGACGCCCATCGGATCAATGTTCTCGATCGAGCAGATGATGATGCAGTTGTCCGCCTTGTCGCGGATCACCTCCATCTCGTATTCCTTCCAGCCGAGCACCGACTCTTCGATCAGCACTTCGGTGGTGGGGGAGGCGTCGAGGCCGCTCGAAACGATCTCGAAGAACTCAGAGCGGTTGTAGGCGATACCGCCGCCGGTGCCGCCGAGCGTGAAGGAGGGGCGGATGATGGCCGGCAGGCCGACATGGTCGAGCGCCTGGGCGGCAATCGCCTGCGCGTGGCTCATATAGCGCTGCTTGCGGTCGCTTTCGCCGAGATTCCACTGGTTTTCGAGTGCGTCGAGCGCCTTGTCGAGCTCGGCGCCGGAAAGGCTTTCGCGCAGCTTGGCGCGCTCGGCCTCATGCGCTTTGCGGTCCTGGTCCTTGATATCCGTCGCGTTGGCAAGCATCGATTTCGGGGTTTCAAGACCGATCTTGGCCATCGCCTCGCGGAAGAGCGCGCGGTCCTCGGCCTTGTCGATCGCGGCGGGCTTGGCGCCGATCATCTCGACATTATAGCGGTCGAGCACGCCCATGCGCTTCAGGGAGAGGGCGGTGTTGAGCGCCGTCTGGCCGCCCATGGTCGGAAGCAGCGCGTCCGGCCGCTCCTTGGCGATGATCTTGGCGACGACTTCCGGGGTAATGGGCTCCACATAGGTCGCGTCGGCAAGGCCCGGATCGGTCATGATGGTGGCCGGATTGGAGTTGACCAGGATAACCCGGTAACCTTCCTCCTTCAGCGCCTTACAGGCCTGGGTGCCGGAATAATCGAACTCGCATGCCTGGCCGATGACGATCGGCCCCGCGCCGATGATGAGGATCGATTTGATATCTTGGCGCTTCGGCATGATCGTCTTTCCGCTTTTTTCTGCGCGAAAAGCCGGCCGGGTGTGGGAGATCACCGGTCGGGTCGCGCAACTCAAGGTCTTTTCAGGCTAGACGGGGCTTATAGGCAAATGTGTCCGCAAACGGAACCCCATAAATCACCAAATCGACAGGATTTGCATTCGTATTCCGGTTATCGGCGACACCGACCTCCGGCGACCGCCCTTCCAATGGGAATATCCCCGCCAGGTGTCACGTTTCTGTGCCTTGGGAGGGCTAAGGAACGCGCTCGGAAATGGGGAGTATCCAGCGTGGCCGATACGATCGTTACATCTGTTACATCCGAATTGCTGAACTTCGCGAAGAGCCGGAGGCCCGAGCCGCCGTTTCATCTGGGAACGCGTTACGACAGGAGCGGGCGGTTCCTTCCCGAACCGGGAAATACGGTCGTTTGTCACCTCGTTCCGGGTTCCGAGACCGAACGTGCGCTGATAGCCGCGCGCGAGCGCTATCTTGCAATGCCGGAAGCGCCGCAGCTCGCGTTCACGCCGATAAGCAGCCTTCACATGACGCTGTTCCAGGGGATTATCGAACGCCGCCGGCGCTTGCCCTATTGGCCAGGGGATATCGCGCTCGACACCCCCGTGGACGAAATGACCGCGATCTATCGCGAGCGCTTTCGCGATTTCACGGGAGGGCCGGCATTCCGCATGCAGGTGGTGCGGGCCTTGCCGACCGGGCTCGTTCTGGAGGGCTTGACGAGCGAGGACAGGCAGGCGCTCAAGGACTGGCGGAACAGCCTGGCGGATGTCTTCGGTTACAGGCATCCCGATCACGATAGCTACGAATTCCACATCACTTTCAGCTATGTGATCGAGTGGTTCGAGGACGCGGCGTTGCCGGCGTGGGAGGTGATGCTTTCGGATGCCGCAAAGGACATCCGCGAAAGCCTCGAGTTCCTGGAATTACGGCCACCGGCATTCTGCGAGTTCGCCGACATGAATCATTTCGAAGAACTCCAGATCTTCGATGTCCAGCCTTAAGTATGGTGAGGTAGGTCAGCGTCCCGCATAGTGTTCGCGAGTGGCGGATTGGAATGTCCGGCTGACGGGGATTTCCGCGCCGTCTTTCATGACCACGAAAAGCTTGCCGTTGTCTCGCTTCAGGTTCTTCACCTGCGCATCCGCCACCCAATGGGAACGGTGCACCTGCAGGCCGGCTGTCGCTCCTGTCTCTCTGATCGCATCGGCGAACCGCAGCAGCACCAGTTCCTTGCCCCGCGTGGTGACGACCTCGGTGTAATGATCTTGAACCGAAAGCCTTATGAGCTCGCCACGGTTCTGCGGTTTCAGCCGGTCGAGAATCGGAGCGCCGGCGGAAGCGTGTGCCGGAGGTGAGGCTTCGAGATGAACGATCTTCTCCCGCATGGCGAGGAAGGTCAGAAGGCAGAAGAGCGCACAGAGTGGCACGGCGAAGATGGCCCGCCGCAGAATGTCTGTGAAGGAGAATGCCGTTCCGAGAAAGCCGAGATCGAGCAGCGTTAGAGCGAGGCCAATCGGCAGGGCCGCTATTATCGAACCGGTCATCATGCGCCAGAACATGCTCATGATCGGTCGCCGCAGCAGGATTTCCGCAAGAACCGAGAAGGTGATGGCGATCGTCCAGGTGACGGCGTGGAGGCTCAGCCAATATCCGAAGCGTTCGGCCGGCCCCATGGTCTGTGAGGTGCCATAAGGGCCGGTGATGGCAAAGATCAGGACGATCGCGCCGAAGGTCAGCCAGAAGCGCGGCGATGCGGTGAAGAGCCGCATTTCACGAAGCGTGGATTGCAAAAGGGGTCGATCCACGAAGTTTATCCGTCTGTTGCGCCATTTTCGGTTGAGGGTGGGGCATTCATGGCCGAAAGAGCCGTGGAGTTCAATTCGGATCGTATTCTCATGACGCTTCAGCCGCTCCTGGAGGCATCGCCGGTCATCCAGTTTCATGTCGCAACGGTTGTGCCCGCGGCCATTCTCGGCGCCTATATCCTTTCTGCCCGCAAAGGCACGCCGACGCATCGTCTGCTCGGCAAGGTCTGGATGGTGCTGATGGTGGTAACCTCGATCTCGACGTTCTTCATCCATGAACTGAACCTGTTCTATGGTTTCAGCCCCATCCACCTGCTTTCCATCCTGGTCCTTTTCGGAGCCTTCGGGGCGATCGCGGCGGCAAGGCGCCATGACATCCGCCGTCACAGATCGATCGTGCTCGGCATGTATCTCGGCGGCATCGTCGGCGCGGGCCTCTTCACGCTGCTGCCTGGCCGGATCATGTATGACGTGATCTTTTCCGGTAATCTCGTTTGGGCCGTCATCCTCGCCCTTGCCGTCGTCGCCGGGGCTTTCTTCGTGCACCGGGGTTTTCGCCGCACGAAAGCCGAGCTCGGCGACAGGGCCTAACCGAAGAGCATGAACGATAGAGTTTTACCTATTAAGTAACTTCGGATAATCGCGACGACAAAATCGAAGCAAATGAATAAATCACGGCAGCGGGTAAGGTTCAGAGGGTGCTGTCGTGGTCGTTTCGCCAGGTTCCGTCGGTCGGCGCAAGTTGCTTTCCATCCAGATACTGCGCGGCCTTGCGGCCGGTTCGGTTGTGATAGCGCATACCATCGAGCATCCGCAGACTATGCCAAACGATGATATCCTGACGCTCGGACTGTTCGGCGTGATCGTCTTCTTCGCCATCAGCGGCTTCATCATCTCGCATATCAACAGCAGCGAGCATTCTGCCGATAGCCGGTTCGACCCGGCGGATTTCCTTGTGCGCCGCTTCTTCCGCCTGGTACCGCTCTATTGGGCCTGCACCCTGCTGACCTTCTTCTGCGCTCTCTTCCTTCCGTCGCTGTTCAAGAACACGACCCCGGACATAGGTTACTTCGTCAATTCGATGCTATTCATTCCGGCCGCGATACCGGGGGACCCGACGGATTGGCGCCCCTTGCTGAAGCTCGGCTGGTCGCTGAACTACGAGGTCTTCTTCTATATCCTGTTCGCGGCCTTCTTCTGGGTGGCGACGACGGTCAGGAGAACGATCCTTCTGACCGGATTGTTAGGTTCGATGGCGATGGCCGCCTTCTTCATCGAACCGGCATCGGGCATTCTCTCCTTCTATCTCAATTTCTCGCTGCTGGCCTTCATCGGCGGGCTGTGGCTTGCCGAAGCGGAGAAGCGCCGAATGTTCGACCGCATATCGCCACTCGGCATTTTCGCCATGACGATGGCGAGCCTCGGCTCTCTCTGGATGCTGTTCAGCCTGCATTTTTTGGATTTTGCGGGGTTCCACGGCTATATCTGGCTTGTCATCGCCGCTCTGGCGCTGGTCGCGCTCGCATTAGCTTGCGAAAGCTTCGTTCGCGATGCGGGCATCATCCACCTGCTGGTGCGCCTAGGTGATATTTCCTACTCGCTCTATCTCACGCACATGTTCGTCGTCGGCTTCGGCTGGTTCGTCATCAAGCGCCTATCGCTTGGCGAAGCCGCGACCGCCATCGGCATGGCGCTGATCGTCGCCGCCTGCATTCTCGGCGCCTCGATTTCCTATGTCGTGATCGAGCAACCCTTCAACCGGGCCGCGCGCCTGTTCACACGAAAGGGCAGGTCCGGGGTCGCGGCTGCGACTACTCCCTCGGCTTCCTGATCCAGTCTCGAAAAAGGCGGAGCGTACCGCTAGGCGGCTTCCTGTCATAGACAAGCTACCGCCGGCGGGATTAAGAGCTGCACGTAACAAACGTGCGGCAACTGCCTCCTCATAGACGGCGGTTGCGCTGAGGAGACACCATGGCCGATGCAACGATGAAACCCGTAGCGGCTGTTCCCGCGGAAGTGACGGTGTTGCCGATCATTCTTGCGGTCAGCTTCTGCCACATGCTCAACGACGTCATGCAGTCGATGATCTCGGCGATCTATCCAATGCTGAAGGCTGATTTCGGCTTGGATTTCTGGCAGATCGGTATCCTGACGCTCGCCTTCCAATGCACGGCCTCGCTGCTGCAGCCGGTCATCGGGATCGTTACCGACAAGAAGCCGTTTCCCTATTCTCTTCCGGTCGGCATGGGCTCCACGTTTATCGGGCTGCTGATTCTCGCCAATGCCCATACCTATGGCATGCTAGTCTTCGCAGCCTCGCTGGTCGGCATCGGCTCGGCGATTTTTCACCCGGAATCCTCGCGCGTGGCACGGCTGGCGGCCGGCGGGCGTTATGGCTTTGCCCAATCGGTCTTCCAGGTGGGCGGCAATTTCGGCCAGGCGATCGGACCTTTGCTTGCCGCCTTCATCGTCGTGCCGCGGGGGCAGGGCAGCGTCGCATGGTTCTCCGTCGCCGCCATGCTCGGTATGTTTATTCTCAGCCGGGTGGCGCGCTGGTACAAGGCGCACATGCTTGCCAATGCCGGCCGCAAGAAGGCTGTCCGGCCGCACAACCTGTCACGCCGCACCGTGGTGATCGCGCTTACCGTGCTGACGCTGCTCACCTTCTCGAAGAATGCCTACATGGCGAGCATCAGCAGCTACTACACCTTCTTCGTCATCGAGCGCTTCGGCGTGACGGTTCAGCAATCACAGACCATGCTCTTTATCTTCCTGGGCGCGGTTGCGCTCGGGACCGTCGTCGGCGGACCAATCGGCGACCGGTTCGGCTCGAAGGTGGTGATCTGGGTCTCGATCCTCGGCGTGCTGCCGTTCACGCTGGCAATGCCCTTCGCCAATCTGCCGATGACGATCGTGCTTTCGGCTATCATCGGCTTGATCATGGCTTCGTCCTTTCCGGCCATCGTCGTCATGGCGCAGGAGCTCGTGCCGGGACGGGTGGGGATGATTGCCGGCATCTTCTTCGGTCTCGCCTTCGGCATGGCCGGAATCTCGGCTGCGCTCTTCGGTGTGATTGCCGATAGCCACGGCATCTCCTTCGTCTATTTCCTCTGCGCCTTCCTGCCGGGGCTCGGGCTGCTGACCGTGTTTCTGCCGGGCAAGAGCGCGCTTCGGGTCGCTTGAACGGAAATCTCTTCACCACCCGTGCGGGCAAGGATCGCCTTGCCCGCGGTTGCGTTATATGATGCTGTCTAGAGAGCAGGCGAACAGGAGAGCGCGATAATGGAATGGAGAGGCCGTCGCCAGTCGGGCAATGTCGAGGACAGACGCGGCGTCTCGCCGGGAGGCGGTCCTTTCGGTCGCGGCGGAGGCTTTCGCTTTCCCTCCGGCGGTGGCGGGATGCGCCGCGGGGGAGGCGGTCTTGGTATCGGCGGCATTGTGCTCGTTCTGATCGTCTGCTGGATCGCGGGAATCAATCCGCTGACGATGCTCACCGGCGAACTTTCCACGAATGGCGGCTCCACCCAGCAGCAGACGACCGGCACGCCGGCGGATGACGAGAGCACGGCCTTCGTGAGCACCGTGCTTGCCGAGACGGAAGATACCTGGAACGGCATCTTCCAGGCACACGGACAGCAATATCAGGAGCCGATGCTGGTGCTGTTTTCAGGCCAGGTGAACTCGGCCTGCGGCTTTGCGTCCGCGGCCTCCGGTCCTTTCTATTGCCCCGGCGACCGCAAGGTCTATCTCGACACGAGCTTCTTCCGCGAGCTTTCGCAGCGTTTCGACGCGGCAGGCGATTTCGCGGAAGCCTATGTGATCGCCCATGAGGTCGGTCACCACGTCCAGAACCTGCTCGGCATCCTGCCGCGCTTCAATCAGGCCCGTCAGCGCATGAGCGAGACGGAAGCCAACCGCATGTCCGTGCGCGTGGAACTGCAGGCGGATTGCTTCGCCGGCGTATGGGCCAAGTTCACCGAGCAGAGGGGCATTCTCGAGCGCGGCGATCTCGAAGAGGCGCTGAACGCCGCCCAGCAGATCGGCGACGATACGCTGCAGAAGCGCACGCAGGGCTATGTCGTGCCCGAAAGCTTCAATCACGGGACATCGGCGCAGCGCATGGAATGGTTCCGCCGCGGTTTCGATACCGGCGACATCAATGCCTGCGATACTTTCGCGGCCCAGATGTGAGAGTGGCGGCGGGCCTTGCCCGCCACCGTTTATTTGTACATACCTTCGCGAAGGTTGATGCCGTATTCCACATAGGCTTTCAATGCGCAGAGCATCTGCGACCATCCCTGGCAGTTGCCATAGGATGCAGCCAGGCCGCCTTGTGTTTCCCGCCAGCCTTCCTCGGCAATTGTCACCAGCGTGCGGTTTCCGTCCACAGGTTCGAACGTCATGGTTATCGTCGTCTTGTAGTTGGCGAGCACGACGTTTTCCGGTCCCTGTTCGGCGGCATTGCCGTCTGTCGCATCCCAGCGCAGTACAATCTTCCTGTTCTTTTCCACCTCGACGACCTCAACCGGGAACGCGCCAGGAAAGTCAGCGAAATCCCAAGTGACGGTGGTGCCGGTCTCCAGCCGCGCGCTGGCGCCGCCGGTCGTGAAATAGCCGGATAGTTTTTTTTGATCGACAACTGCCTCGAAGACTTCTTCGACCGGTTTCGAAATCCGGCCCGATACCTTGAATTTCAGTTCCATGGTCCTTCTCCCTTGTTCTCAGCTCCATAATGTTATAAAAACATAACATGTCAAGTGAAGATGAAAGCGACAGAATTTTCAAGGCGTTGGCCGCGCGTGTTCGCAGGGAGATTCTGGACGAGTTGAAAGACAGGCCGCAAACGACGGGCGAACTCTGCGCCCGGTTCTCGCAGATAGACCGCTGTACGGTGATGCAGCACCTGAAGGTGCTGGAGGAGTCGGATTTGGTGATCGCGAAGCGCCAAGGGCGGGAAAGATGGAATCACCTCAATCCGCTGCCGATCAAGGCGATCCACGACAGATGGATCGGCCCTTATGCGGCACAGGCGGTGGATATGCTCGGCCGGCTGAAAGCCGATCTCGAGGGCGGCTGATCAGCGGATCAGCAGTGCGCTGCCATAAAGTCCGGCGGCGAAGATCGTGTGTGCCACGAGGTTCAGGGCACGCACCTTGGTGGGGTTCGGTGTTCTGGATGCCGCCCAGCCGAGCCCGAGGCCGGGCTGCATGAGAAACCAGCCGGCGCCTACCGTGACGATACCGAGTATCCATGCAGGCAGAAAAGTCGGGGCGGCGAACCAGGCGGAGCCGACGATGAAGGCGAGGATCAGGCCGTATAGAATTCCAACGGCATAGTGGCCGATCCAGCCGAGCGCCAATTCGTTGGCATAAGGTTCGGCATCGGCGATGTTCTCGTGAAACACCTTGCCACGGCCAAGATGCCAGAACCACCGCCCCGCGGGCGCCCAGTTTGCCTTTGGCTGGCCGAAGACACGGTAAAGGACGATCGCCCAGATATCCATCAGTACGGTCGCGCCGATGCCGATCACCGCGCCGCGCCAGAAAAGTTCGAACATGGAAATGCCGCCATAGGAGGGAATTCTTCCCTTTCTACAGCGGGATGGAGACGATTGTCGAGAACCCGCAGGCTTCTTGCAGCCTTGGCTTTGGCTGCGGGGTAGCGAGTATCGGTGGATGATGAAGGCGGGCTGGCCGCTCATGCTGGCGTCCATTCATCAAAAACTTTGAGATGTTCACGTATTGTTTCCGTCCGGCGCATCGGGTATTTAGGCCAGCCGGCGACGCGATCGTCCTTACAGAATCTCAATTCCACAGAGACCTCCCGATGCTCGATCCCAAATTCGTTCGCCGCGGCCTGTTCCTCGTTTTCATGATTCTGTTCCTGGACGTGATCGGGATCGCGATCATCATGCCGGTGCTGCCGGCTTTCCTGCAGGAGCTGACAGGCGACGACGTGAGCGCGGCTGCGGTCGACGGCGGCTGGCTGCTGCTCATCTATTCGGCCATGCAGTTCCTGTTCGCGCCACTGCTCGGAAACTTAAGCGACCGTTTCGGCCGGCGGCCGATCCTGCTTGCGTCCGTCTTCACCTTCGCGCTCGACAACCTGATCTGCGCGGCTGCCACCAGTTTCTGGATGCTCTTCGTGGGCCGCTTTCTGGCCGGTATATCCGGCGGCAGCTTCGCCACTTGCTCGGCCTATATCGCCGATATCAGCAATGACGAGAATCGCGCGAAGAATTTCGGCCTGATCGGCATCGCCTTCGGCGTTGGCTTCACGATCGGCCCGGTCATCGGCGGCCTGCTCGGCGAACTCGGACCGCGCGTGCCTTTCCTCGGCGCCGGGCTTTTGTCGCTCGCCAATTTCATCGCCGCCTGGTTCCTGCTGCCGGAGACTTTGGAACGGGGCAATCGCCGCAAATTCGAGTGGAAGCGGGCCAACCCGCTCGGCGCGCTTCGGCAGATGCGCCATTATCCAGGTATCGGCTGGGTCATGCTGGTGATGTTCCTTTATTGGCTCGCCCATGCCGTCTACCCATCGGTCTGGTCTTTCGTCTCGTCCTATCGCTATGGCTGGAGCGAGGGGCAGATCGGCTTTTCGCTGGGCCTCTTCGGCATTTGCGCCGCCTTCGTCATGGGTTTCGTTCTGCCGAAAGTCGTGCCGGTGCTCGGCGAATGGAGGACGGCGGTGCTTGGGCTTTCCTTCTCCTGCATCGGACTGACCGGTTATGGGCTCGCCTGGGAAGGCTGGGTCGTCTATGCGGTGATTCTCGGCACCACTATAGAGAACATCGCGGACCCGGCGCTGCGCAGCATCGCCGCCGCCAAGGTTCCGCCTTCGGCGCAAGGCGAACTGCAGGGCGCGATGACCAGCCTCACGAGCCTGACGACGATCATTGGCCCTCTGATCTTCACTCAAGCCTTCAGCAATTTCACCGGAGCGCGTGCCTTGGTGGAGTTCGCCGGCGCGCCCTATATCGTGGCTGCCTTCTTCATGCTGGTGGCAATCATCGTCTTTGCGAGCAAAATTTCGTCAAAAGAGGCGGTAGCTGCAGCTTGATTAATCAGTTTTGTTGAACTGGTGCCCAAAAAATTTGCTTGATGGGTATCGAGGCTTGCTCCCGGTCGAGGGCTTTCCTATAGGTTTTGGTACCCGCCGCTCGCCAACACCTGGAAGCGGCTTTTTTCGTCTTGGAATGGAAGTCCGATGTCTACTCTGGCTCCGAGCCTTTCTGCGTCTGCCGACAATTCCTGGGGTTCGCACATGCGGGCCACCTTCGCGCTCGGCATTCCCTTCGTGGGGGCGCAATTGGCGCAGATGGCGATCCACACGACGGATATCATCTTCGTCGGCTGGCTAGGCACGACCGAACTTGCCTCCGTCGTGCTCGCAAGCCAGATGTTCTTCCTCGTATTCATCTTCGGAACGGGGTTTTCCAGCGCGGTGGTGCCCATGGTTGCCCAGGCGCTCGGCCGTGGCGATTCCGTCTCGGTCAGGCGTTGCGTGCGCATGGGCATATGGGTCGTGTTCTTCTACGGGCTGCTTACTGCGCCGATCCTCTGGTTTTCCGGCAGCGTTCTCGTAAGGCTCGGGCAGGACCCGGAGGTGGCGGCGATCGCGCAAAGGTATCTGCGCGTCATGCAGTGGGGCATGTTCCCGGCGCTTTTCGTCATGTCGGTGCGCAGCTTCCTCGGCGGGCTGGAGCGCGGGCGCATCATTCTCTACGTGACCATCGCCATGTTCGTGGTGAACGGCGTGGTCGCCTATACCCTGATCTTCGGCCATTTCGGACTGCCGGAGCTCGGGATGCTGGGCGCGGCGCTTGCCTCGCTCAGCGCGAACATTGTCGGCAGTCTGATCATGTTCTTCTATGTCCAGACCCAGCCGGGCACGCGCGCCTATACGATATTCGTGCGCTTCTGGCGCGCCGATTGGGCGGCGTTTCGTGAAGTCGTCAGCCTCGGACTGCCGATCAGCTTCACGATCCTTGCAGAGACCAGCCTGTTTTCCGCAGCCTCCCTTCTCATGGGGCTTTTCGGCAAGCTGGAACTGGCGGCTCACGGGATTGCGCTGCAGCTTGCCTCGATCGCCTTCATGGTTCCGCTGGGGCTCGCCCAGGTCGCGACGGTGCGTGTGGGACTTGCCTACGGCCGTGAAGACATGCTCGGCGTCAAGCGCGCGGCGGTGGCGGTGCTCGCTGTCAGCGTCTGCTTCACCGCGGCCGGCAGCCTTCTCTTCACCATCGCTCCCCGGCTCTTGGGAGCCCTGTTTCTCGATGTCAGCCGGGGTGATGCGGCACAGGTTCTGGTCATGGCGGTGCCGCTGATCGTCATTGCCGGCGTCTTCCAACTGGTGGACGGATTGCAGGCGGTTGGCGCGGGCCTGCTGCGCGGGCTGAAGGACACGCGCATTCCGATGATCCTGGCGCTTATCGCCTATTGGCCGATCGGCTTCAGCTGCGCCTGGCTGTTCGGCTTCCCGCTCGGCTTCCGGGGGGAGGGCGTCTGGTTCGGCTTCGTGACGGGCCTTGCCGCGGCTGCGGTATTCCTGTGCGGACGCTTCTACATTCTGGTGCAGAAGGAAAGCAAAGCGGCCCACTGATATCAGCAGGCCCCATAATTCCGGCTGGATCAGGCCGCGAGAAGATCGGCCACGGCGACGGGCGTATAGAAACCGATACTGGATTCGACACCGAGGCGTCTGCTCAAAGCCTGCCTATCGATGCCTGCTTCCGCATCCGACCTTGCGACTGCCGCGATGACCGGCTGAAGAACTTGCTCGTTCTCGAACTGGAGAATGGTGATGAGGTTGAACGGGCCGGGACCGGAATTCCGTTCCAGAATGAGGTCGTCGACGAAGCCCGGCTGCTGGCGTATGACCTCATGTGTCCTTTCGACAAGCCTCATGAATTCGTCGCGTGCATCATTCGGTACCGAGAAACTGTTGACCCGAACGACACGTGCCATTTGTGCATTGCTCATATGAAAAACCCCTGCTCGATTGAACAGGGGTATTTGTGCGACCTCAAGTAAGGTTAAGGTCAATAGGCTCTACGGAAAAAAAATCCGCGTCAGCGGGATCAGCGCTCGGCCAGTGCCGGCTCGCCCTTCTTTTCGCGCACCATGTTGATGAAACGGCGGAAGAGATAATGGCTGTCCTGCGGGCCGGGAGAAGCTTCCGGATGATGCTGGACGGAGAAAACCGACTTGCCGGCGACGCGCAGGCCGCAATTCGTACCGTCGAAGAGCGAAATGTGAGTCTCTTCAACGCCTTCCGGCAGGGACTTGGAGTCGACTGCGAACCCATGGTTCATCGAGACGATCTCCACCTTGCCGGTGGTGTGATCCTTGACGGGATGGTTGGCGCCATGATGGCCCTGATGCATCTTCTCGGTTTTCGCGCCAAGCGCGAGGCCGAGCATCTGGTGGCCGAGGCAGATGCCGAAGGTCGGGATATCGGTTCTGACGATTTCGCGGATGACGGGAACCGCGTATTCGCCGGTGGCCGCCGGATCTCCGGGACCGTTCGAGAGGAAGATGCCGTCCGGCTTCAGCGCCAGGATGTCCTCGGCGGACGTCTGGGCCGGCACCACCGTCACCTTGCAGTCGAGGCCGGTGAAGAGGCGCAGGATATTCCGCTTCACGCCGTAGTCGACGCAGACGATGTGGTATTTGGCGTCTTCCGGCTTGAGTTCCTCATAGCCTTCGTTCCAGACCCAGGGCTTCTGCGTCCATTGCGAAGACTGGCCGGAGGTGGCTTCCTTGGCGAGGTCGAGGCCTTCGAGGCCGCTCCAGGCCCTGGCTTCCGCCTTCAGCGCCTCGATATCGAACACGCCGTTCGGGTCGTGGGCAATCACCGCGTTCGGCGCGCCCTTTTCGCGGATCCAGGCGGTGAGCGCCCGGGTATCGATGCCGGAAAGGCCGATGATGCCGCGTGACTTCAGCCAGCCGTCGAGGTGCTTGCCGGCGCGATAGTTGGACGGATCGGTGATGTCGGCCTTGAAGATTACCCCGACCGCGCCGCGCCGGGCGGCGGGCGTCAGGTCTTCGATGTCCTCGTCATTGGTGCCGATATTGCCGATATGCGGGAAAGTGAAGGTGACGATCTGGCCCAGATAGGAGGGGTCGGTCAGGATTTCCTGATATCCGGTGAGCGCTGTGTTGAAGACGACCTCCGCCGGCACCTTGCCAGTTGCGCCGATCCCGGTTCCTTCAATGACAGTGCCGTCGGCAAGGACGAGCACGGCGGTGGGCTTGTTGGTGGTCCAGGGGGAAGTGCCCAAGGGGGCAGAGGGGGCGGTCGCGGTCATGTCTATCCTTCTGCCCGATCGGCCCGCCACTTGAAGAAGCGGGCTTACGGGGCCATTTATGGTCGCAGGAAAGGGCGCGCGGAAAACTCCGGCGCAAGCCCTGAAATCTAAATCTCGTGCAGGTGCCGGAAAATAGACAAAGCAGGCGAGGCGGTCAATCTCGCGGCCGGGAGAATCCGATGGGATTTTGGTCCATCGGAATCAAGGGCTTGGCGAAAGTGAATTGATCGGTTCCGATCCCTGATCTATGACAACGGCGTGAATGACAAGGAAAAGCCACAATTCACGGACCTGCGGATGGCTTTCCCAAGGAGCTGAAAGACAATGATGCGCGACAAATTCTCCGATGCGCTCAAGGATTCGATGAAGGCAAAGGACACCCGCCGGCTTTCGACCGTGCGGTTGATCCAGACGGCCATCAAGGATCGCGATATCGCCAATCGAGGCCTCGGCAAGGACCCGGTCAGTGACGAGGATATCCTGCAGATCCTCCAGAAGATGGTGAAGCAGCGCGAAGAATCGGCCAAGATCTACGAGGATGCCGGCCGCGCCGAGCTTGCCGCTCAGGAGCGCGAGGAAACCGAGATCATCAAGAGCTTCATGCCCGAGCAGCTTTCGGAGGACAAGGTGCGCCAGTTGTGCCAGTCCGTCATTTCCGAGACCGGCGCCCATGGCCTTCGCGACATGGGCAAGTGCATGAATGCGCTCAAGGAAAAATATCCGGGCCAGATGGATTTCGCCAAGGCTTCGGGTGTCGTAAAGGACATGCTGAAATAGTCTTCGCAAACTGAGACGGAACGAATGAAGGCAGGAATCCCTCACGGGCTCCTGCCTTCTGCTCTTCAGGATCGCCGGCTGACAGCGGACTTACCGCCGGCTGCAGTTGGGCTGGCGGATGCGGACGCCCACCCTCTTGAAGAGCAAGGCCGTAAGCTTGAGCGGCGGGCAGCTCGGCGCTTTCTCTTCGCGAGCAAGCTAAGCTTGGGAAAAGCGGACTTTCAAATTACAAAAAGATAATGTTCGTAACGGCTTTCCCGCCGTAAATTTGCCGAAAGGCCGCGCCGGAACAAAGCGCCGAAGTGAGCCAGGCCTGTGAATAGCGGGAACTGCCCGCCTTGAAGATTGGCATTCCTCTCCCGTGCCGCGTATATGAGAATTCGGCCCCAGAGGTGAATATGCGCTTTTCCAACAGCTTTCTCGACGAGATACGCGACCGCGTGCCGATTTCGGCGGTGGTCGGCCGCCGCGTCACGTGGGATCGCAAGAAGACCAATGTGTCTCGCGGGGATTATTGGGCCTGCTGCCCGTTCCATGGAGAAAAGAGCCCGAGCTTCCATTGCGAAGACCGCAAGGGGCGTTATCACTGCTTCGGTTGCGGCGTTTCTGGCGATCACTTCCGCTTCCTCACCGAACTCGAAGGCCTGAACTTTCCGGAAGCCGTGCAGCAGATCGCCGATATGGCGGGTATCGCCATGCCGCAGCCGGACCCGCAGGCCGAGAAGCGCGAAAAAGAGCGCATGTCTCTGCTCGACGTCATGGAGATGGCGACCCGTTTTTTCCAGGATCAGTTGCAAAGCGCTATCGGCGCCAGAGCGCGCGCCTATCTGCGTGACCGCGGCCTGACGGCACGGACGATCGAGACCTTCCGGCTGGGCTATGCCCCGGAAAGCCGTAACGCGCTGAAGGAATTCCTGGCGGGCAAGGGGATCTCGAAGGAGCAGATGGAGGCTTGCGGGCTCGTGGTGCACGAGAACGTGCCGGTTTCCTATGACCGGTTCCGTGATCGCATCATGTTCCCGATCCTTTCGGCACGGGAAAAGGTGATCGCCTTCGGCGGCCGCGCCATGTCGCCGGATGCTCCCGCCAAATATCTGAATTCCAACGAGACGGAACTCTTCCACAAGGGTCAGGTGCTTTACAATTTCACCCGCGCCCGGCGCGCTGCCCAGGGCGGTCCCGGGCAAGGGGGAGCAAAGGGCGAGGGCGGCACGATCATCGCCGTCGAAGGCTATATGGACGTGATCGCGCTGCATCAGGCGGGCATCGAGAACGCAGTCGCGCCGCTCGGCACGGCGCTTACCGAGAACCAGCTCGAACTCCTATGGCGGATGACGCCGCAGCCGGTTCTCTGCTTCGACGGAGACGGCGCGGGTCTTCGGGCTGCGAACCGCGCCGCCGACCTCGCCCTACCTTTCCTGAAACCCGGCCGTTCGGTGCGCTTTGCCCTTCTGCCGGACGGCAAGGACCCGGACGATCTCGTTCGCCACGAAGGCCGCTCCCCCTTCGACAAGGTCATGGCCGAGGCGCGGCCGCTTGCCGACATGATCTGGCGAAGGGAGGCGGCGGGAAGCAGTTTCGACACGCCGGAAAAGCGCGCCGAGCTGGAGGCGCGGCTGAAGCAGGTGGTTTCGGTGATCGCTGACGAGAACGTGCGCCGTCATTACCAGCAGGATATCCGCGAACGGTTGAACGCCTTCTTCGCGCCGGCGCCGCGCGGCAATGACCGAGGCCGGAACTTTCAGCGCGGCGGCGGGCAGGGCAGAGACGGTTTTGGCGCCCGGGGCGCGCAAGCGTCGGGGCGTGCGGTCGGTATTTCCGATCGGCTCGCCCGCTCGGGTCTGGTGCGCGGCTACCGCGATCTTCCGGCGCTCAGGGAAAGCGTACTGGCGCTCACCATCGTCAATCATCCGCAGCTTCTGCTGGAGGATTACGACGAGATCGCCGCGATCGATTTCGAAAACCGCGACTTGCAGCGCTTCTGGTCGGCGGTGCTGCCGGCCGCCGCCCTGGCGGGAGGCAGCATTTCCCGCGACCATCTGGTGGAGCGGCTTTCTGGCGAAGGGTTCGGCGAGCTTTTGAAGATGTTGGAGCAACAGGTGCGCAATGCACGGCTCTGGACAGCGACGCAGGAGGCCGCGCCCGAGGACGCCCGAGAAGGATACCGCCAGGCGCTTTCGCTTCACAAGCGGACGAAGGCCTTGCGCTTCCAGAAGATCGAACTCGAACGTGAAATAGCGGAAGCGACCGAGGCCGGCGATGCGGAGGAGATCGAGCCGCTTCTGAGAGCGCTTTCGGAAGTGCAGCTCGAAATCCTGCGGATGGAAAACCAGGAGGCCATCATCGATGGTTTCGGCGTGCTTTCCGGCCGAGTGAAGGGCGCGGCGGTCAGCCACGGCTGAGCTGCTTTCTTTTTCCTTGCGCCCTTGTCTCATGGCTCGCGCACAATAGAATGCCGCGGAAACAAGGGAGGAACCAGATGCGTGTTTCCGGTAGCTGCCATTGCGGCAACATCGCCTTCGAGGCGGAAGGCGAGTTCGACAAGGCGATGGAGTGCAACTGTTCCATCTGCAGAAGAAAGGGGTCGCTGCTGGCTTTCGTGCCGCGCAACCAATTCGAACTCACGACGCCGCGCGAAAATCTTTCGAGCTATCGGTTCAACAAGCACGTCATCGCGCATTATTTCTGTGCCAATTGCGGAATTGCTCCCTTCAGCGAGGCGAGCATGCCTGACGGCACGGAAATGTCGGCCATCAATCTGCGTTGCGTGCCGGAGATCGATCTGGCGGGATTGGCGGTCACTCAGTACGACGGCGCGAGCCGCTGATGCCCGCCGAAATGCGGTGCGGCAGTCATTGTGCGGGTGCGAACCCTTGTCTTTCGGGCGCCTGCGCCTACATATCCGGCAGTTGATGAGTGTACCCCAAAAGCCGGCGTAGGTAGCTTTTTCCACTTTTCGTGGGCAAAGCCCGTGGAAAAGCTTGACGGAACGTTAATTTGTGGGAATCACCATTTCAGGCAGAAAAGGCGGAGTGGGTCAAGCACACCAACGTGTCCGATTGTCACGGACGGACGGTCCTGCGATAGAGCGACCGCCTGCGTGGTAATTGGTAGTTAAAGGTCATTCCGTTACGTGTTGAGCAGTGATTCGCGGTGAAGGCGAGAGTGTCGCCTTGAGCCGGCGACCACGGACCGCGGCGAAGTGGGTTCAGGGAAAGTGGCGAAATACATGGCAACAAAAGTCAAAGAAAACGAAGAAGCAGAAACCGAGCGCGAAGGCACGCAGGATGGTCCGCTTCTCGATCTTTCTGACGACGCAGTCAAGAAGATGATCAAGGCCGCCAAGAAGCGCGGCTATGTGACAATGGACGAGCTGAATTCGGTCCTGCCTTCGGAAGAAGTCACTTCCGAACAGATCGAGGACACGATGTCGATGCTTTCGGATATGGGCATCAACGTCGTCGAGGACGAGGAAGCGGAAGACGCGACCGGCGGCGACGAGGAAGACAGCGACGACGGCGACAGCGAGAGCGAGGGCGGCGAGCTTGCCCCGACCGCCGGCACCGCGCTGGCAACCGCCAAGAAGAAGGAACCGACCGACCGGACCGACGATCCGGTGCGCATGTATCTGCGCGAGATGGGTTCGGTGGAGCTTCTCTCCCGCGAGGGTGAAATCGCGATCGCCAAGCGCATCGAGGCCGGCCGCGAAACCATGATCGCAGGCCTCTGCGAGAGCCCGCTGACCTTTCAGGCGCTGATCATCTGGCGTGACGAGCTCAATGAGGGCACGACGCTGCTGCGCGAGATCATCGACCTCGAGACCACCTATTCCGGTCCGGAGGCCAAGGCTGCGCCGCAGTTCCAGAGCCCGGAAAAGATCGAGGCCGACCGCAAGGCTGCGGAAGAGAAGGAAAAGGCCCGCAAGGCACGCATGGCGGCTGCCAATGACGACGACATCACGGCCGTCGGTGGCGATGCCATGCCCATCGAAGAGGAAGAGGAGGACGATGACGAATCGAACCTTTCTCTTGCCGCGATGGAGGCGGAACTGCGTCCGCAGGTCATGCAGACGCTCGATTTCATCGCCGATACCTACAAGAAGCTGCGCAAGCTGCAGGACCAGCAGGTGGAGGCACGCCTCTCCTGCACCGGCACGCTCTCTTCGGGCCAGGAGCGCCGCTACAAGGAGCTGAAGGATCAGCTCATCACGGCGGTGAAGTCACTGTCGCTCAACCAGAACCGCATCGACTCGCTCGTCGAGCAGCTCTACGACATCTCCAAGCGCCTGATGCAGAATGAAGGGCGGCTGCTGCGGCTTGCCGAATCTTATGGCGTCAGCCGCGATAGCTTCCTGGAGCAGTATCAGGGCGCGGAGCTCGATCCGAACTGGATGAAGTCGATCGCCAACCTTTCCGCCCGCGGGTGGAAGGAGTTCGCGCGCGCCGAGAACAATACGATCCGGGAAATCCGCCAGGAGATACAGAATCTCGCAACGGAAACCGGCATATCGATCGCCGAGTTCCGCCGCATCGTCTCTATGGTGCAGAAGGGCGAGCGCGAGGCGCGTATCGCCAAGAAGGAAATGGTCGAGGCAAATCTTCGTCTCGTCATCTCCATCGCGAAGAAGTACACGAACCGCGGCCTTCAGTTCCTGGACCTCATCCAGGAAGGCAATATCGGCCTCATGAAGGCGGTCGACAAGTTCGAATACCGCCGCGGTTACAAGTTCTCGACCTACGCGACCTGGTGGATCAGGCAGGCGATCACCCGCTCGATCGCCGACCAAGCCCGCACCATCCGCATTCCGGTGCACATGATCGAGACGATCAACAAGATCGTCCGCACCTCGCGCCAGATGCTGCACGAGATCGGCCGCGAGCCGACGCCGGAAGAACTGGCCGAAAAGCTCGCCATGCCGCTTGAGAAGGTGCGCAAGGTGCTGAAGATCGCCAAGGAGCCGATCTCGCTCGAAACCCCGGTGGGCGACGAGGAAGATTCGCACCTCGGCGATTTCATCGAGGACAAGAACGCGCTTCTGCCGATCGATGCGGCCATCCAGGCGAACCTGCGCGAGACGACGACCCGCGTTCTGGCTTCGCTCACGCCGCGCGAAGAGCGCGTGCTGCGCATGCGCTTCGGGATCGGCATGAACACCGACCACACGCTGGAAGAAGTGGGCCAGCAGTTCTCGGTTACCCGCGAGCGTATCCGTCAGATCGAGGCGAAGGCGCTGCGCAAGCTGAAGCATCCGAGCCGCAGCCGCAAGCTGCGCAGCTTCTTGGATAGCTGAGCCAGCGGACATTCAAAAGAAAAAGCCCGGCCTGCGAAATCAGGCCGGGCTTTTTCGTTGTCTTCTGCCTTTTGTTTTAGGCGGGCTGCACCAGTGCCCGCACGATCCGACGCGTGACCGGCAAGGCGGCAAGCAGGGTCGGGAAGGCAATGATCCAGGAGAGCGCCCAGGCGGACATCCAGTTGAGAACGAACTGGTCCTCGATGCCGAGATTCTGCACCGTGGCAACGCCTGAAACGACGAAGGTCATGAGGATCGAGAGAACCAGCGGCATCAGGACGGCCGCATAGCGTGCGGGAAATCGCGTAAGCTTCATATTCAAGTCTTTCCTGAAGGGATCATCGGTCACGGGGCAAGTGTTCGCATCCATGCGACCGCCGTTTCCGACGATCCGAAGGTTGGAATGCGTTGCCTCACGTCAGACGCTTACGGCCGGCGAAAACCGGCGGTGCTTCCATACTCGAAAGCAGTCGGAAATGGCAAGCCCCGAGATCTAATGCGAGACGCTGTTGGAAAAGAGGTTCACCACCAGAACGCCGGCGATGATGAGCCCGAGGCCGATGATGGCCGCGAGATCCAGCGTCTGACGAAACAGGACGAGGCCAATTACCGAGATCAGCACGATGCCGAGCCCGCTCCATATGGCATAGGCGATGCCGACCGGCATGGTGCGGAGCGCGATCGACAGGAAATAGAAGGCTGCGAGATAGCAAATGCTCATCAGCGCCGTCGGCAGCGCACGGGTGAACTGCTGGCTCTGCTGCAGGAAGGTCGTGCCGATCACTTCGAGCACGATGGCGACCCCAAGCGCGCCATAGGTCATGATTGCTGGATTCATGGTTATCACGCGTGTTTCGTCAGTGTTTCTAGATCATTGCGCAGCCCGGCAAGTTCGTTTGCCGACATGCCGTCCAGTTTCATCAGGTTGGCGAGCCAGATACCATCCGCCGCATAGCGGGCGATCTGCAGGGAAGGGTGGCTATCGGTTGTCGCATGGCGCTCGAGCCGCCCGCAAATCCATTGCGACCAGAGTTCGCGCATTCGCGCGTCGGTCATGCTGGATATCGACAATGCGGCCCAGGGGCTTTTGCTGCCGTCCTGCGTCACCTGGAAGAAGGCGTCGATATAGGCGCGGGTGAAGCGTCCGTGCTCGAGGGGATCCCTTTCCATCAGGCGGTCGATCTCTTCATCCAGCATGGTGAGCAGGTCCTCGAAAACGGCTTCGATGAGCGCCTGCTTGCTTGGAAAATGATGCAGCAGCCCTCCCTTGGTGACGCCCGCGGCATCTGCCACGGCTTGCAAAGTCAGGCTGCCGAGCCCCTGTTCAACGGCGCATTGGGCCGCATGATCCAGCAGGGATCGCCGTACCTGTTCCGGTTGTTTTTCCCGTCTGTGAGCTTCCGACATGAGAAAAACATACCATTCGGTAGGTTTGTTTGCAAGAGGAGATGGAGCCGATTTGATTTTGCGGAGAAGGGGCGGGGCGTGTAGTGATCTTCTGATGAAGCAAGAGACGGAGAAGCCGCGTAGCAATATCGGATGGGGCATTCCGGTCTCCATCCTGCTGCATGCCGTCTTCGCCGGCGTGCTGTTCTTCCATCTGCCGCTCGATTTTTCCGAGCCTCGCGAGGAGGAGGCCGTGCAGGTGGAACTCGTTTCGCCGCCAGAGGAGGAGAAGCAGGAGGAGAAACAGGAAGAGCAGGCAGCTCAGGAGCCTCCGCCGGAACAGAAGCCGGAGGAGCCGAAGCCGGAAGAGGCCGCACCGCCTCCTCCGCCACCTCCGAGTCCCCAGGCGGAGACACCGCCAGCGGAGCCTCCGCCACCCCAGGCACAGGAGCAGCCCGAGGAGCAGGCAGCGATGCCGCAGCTCGATCCCGTCTTCCAATATGGAGAGAAGGATACCGGGCCTAAACTATCCAATGGCAATGCTTCCGAAGAGGCGGAGACACCCGCGACGCCTTACGCCGAGCAGGAGGCCGAGGCGGAAGAGCCTGCACCGGCTGCTTCGACTGCCGAGGAGGCGCCGGATGCGGCCGAGCAGGAAGCGCCTCCCTTGCCGGATGATATCAATCTGCCGGAGGTGGACGTTGCCGAGACCAGCCCTGAACGGGATGGAACCGTGGCGCCTGGCGAGACGAGCCTGGAGGCCGTGCCGGTGCCGGCCGAACGGCCGAAGCCGCAGGCGGAGGAGAAGCCTGCGGAGAAACCGCTGGAGCTGACGGAGGCCAAGAGGCTGTTTTCGCAAAACGAAACGGGGAGTCAGATTGCTACCAGAGCCATGGGCGATATGCCGAGGGGTTTGCGCGCAGGTCAGCTCTGCTCCAACGAACTGGCGGCGCAGTTACGAAATGCCTCATATAATGTAATGGCCGTGCCGCGACCCCGATTGCCGGAGGGGACGGTTCTTAATGAACAGAATGTTGGCTTCTTCGCTAACGATCAATGGTACGACTTGAGCTTTCGCTGCGTGATCGACGAAGCTGCCACTAAGGTTGTGTCCTTTGCATTCAAGGTGGGCGCTCCGGTGCCGCGGCGCGAATGGCGTGCACGCGGCTTCCAGTGACCACATGCTGATCTGACTGTTGACTTAGGGAGCGTCCCACCATGAAAGCCATGTTCTACGACGCCTTCGAAAAGGCGCCCGAGATCCGCACGCTGCCCGATCCCGAACCGGGCTTCGACGGAGTGGTGATAAAGGTCGGAGCGACGGGGCTTTGCCGCAGCGACTGGCATGGCTGGATGGGGCATGATCCCGATATCCGCCTGCCGCATGTGCCCGGTCATGAATTCGCCGGCAGGATCGTCGCCACAGGCAAGGGCGTGATGCGCTTCAAGGTGGGGGACCGGGTGACGGTGCCCTTCGTCTCCGGCTGCGGCCATTGTTCCGAATGCCATTCCGGCAACCAACAGGTCTGTCCCAACCAGTTCCAGCCGGGCTTTACCCATTGGGGTTCGTTCGCCGAGTATGTGGCGATCGACTATGCTGATACCAATCTCGTGCATCTGCCCGAAGAGATCGACGACGCGACGGCGGCGAGCCTCGGCTGCCGGTTCGCCACATCCTTCCGTGCGGTTGCGGATCAGGCGCGCACCGGCCGTGGCGAATGGATCGCTATTCATGGCTGCGGCGGGGTGGGGCTCTCGGCGATCATGATCGCCACAGCACTCGGGGCGAATGCGATCGGCATCGACATTTCCGAAGAGAAGCTGGCGCTTGCCCGCCAGTGCGGCGCGGTGGCCACCATCAATGCCGGCACGGTCGCGGACGTGGTGGAGGCGGTGCGTGAGATCACCAAGGGCGGAGCCCATGTCTCGATCGATGCGCTCGGCCATCCCGCCACCTGCTTCAATTCCATCAAGAATCTGCGGCGACGCGGCCGTCATGTGCAGGTCGGATTGATGCTCGGCGAGCATGCCACACCGCAGATCCCGATGGCGCAGGTGATCGGCCACGAACTGGAGATCTACGGAAGCCACGGGATGCAGGCCTGGCGCTACGATGCGATGCTCGCGATGATTTCCGCGGGCAAGATGGCGCCGCAAATGCTGATCGCCAAGAGGATCGGGCTGGAGGATGCGATCCCCGCGCTGATGACGATGGATAAATCCGAGACCGCGGGCATGAGCGTCATAACGGCGTTCTAACGGTCGGCCGAATCTTTTCCGGGGACCTGCGGTGGCTCCGGCGAGCTTGCCCCCTATATCCCCTCCTTTCGAAACCCGAAGGAGGGTGATGCCATGGCAGAGAAAGAGCGAAGATATCCGGGACCCGATCATCCCATTACGGTGGAGAGCAATTCGGCGCGCGTGGTGGTGAAGCTCGGCGGCAGGGTGATCGCCGACAGCACAAGCACGCTGACGCTTCGCGAGGCCTCCTATCCGCCGGTGCATTACATTCCGCGCAAGGATGCGGACTTGTCGATGCTCGAGCCCACCGATCATCACACCTACTGCCCCTATAAGGGCGAGGCTTCCTATTTCAGCATCCCGGCAGGCGGCGAGAGAGCCAAGAACGCTGTCTGGTCCTACGAAGAACCCTATGAAGCGGTCAGCCCGATCAAGGACCATCTGGCTTTCTATCCTGACCGGGTGGATTCGATCGAGGAGGCTTCTGGCTGATCCTGACAGAAAAAGTTTCAGCAGCGGTGTCGGGATCGGGGTTTGCCGGGCGTCCTTGTTACGCCGAAACCAAAAGGAGGAATTGAAATGCCCTATGTCGATGGGTTTGTGCTTGCCGTGCCGAAGAGCAATATCGAGCGCTACAAGGAGATGGCCCGCACGGCGGGCGAGGTTTGGAAGGAGCTCGGCGCGCTATCCTATGTGGAATGCTTCGCCGACGACGTGCCCTATGGCGAGCTCACCTCCTTTCCCCGTGCCGTGCAGGCAAAGGAGGACGAGATTGTCGTCTTTTCCTGGATCACCTATGAAAGCCGCAGCCGGCGTGACGAAATCAACGCGAAGGTGATGGCCGATCCGAGGCTTGCCGGCGACGGATGGAAAGACGTTTTCGACGGCAAGCGGATGATCTATGGCGGCTTCGAAAGCTTCTTGACGTTGTGAGTCCTCAACCTAGGGTGCCGGTGAACCGGCACCCATGAACTAGAGAAGAAACCGTGCCGCAAACCGTGATTTCCATTTCCACCCGAGGGCAGGGCCTTTACGAATTCACGGAAGCGGCGGCGAACTTCGTCCGCTCGAGCGGGATCGGCGAAGGATTGCTCACCGTCTTCGTGCGCCACACTTCCTGCTCCCTCATCATCCAGGAAAATGCCGATCCGGACGTGCGCCGGGATCTCAAGACCTTCTTCTCCCGCCTCGTGCCGCCGACGAATGATGCCTCCATGGGATGGGTGACCCATACCACCGAGGGGCCGGACGACATGCCAGCGCATATCAAGGCAGCACTGACCCAGGTTTCACTCGGCATTCCGGTTCGTGATGGAAGGCTCCTCACCGGCACCTGGCAGGGCATCTATCTCTTCGAGCACCGCGACCGGCCGCATCGCCGGGAGATCGTCCTGCACCTCTCCGCATGACCCATAGATGAACGGCGGGTGAATGACGAATTAGGCACTCGTTCAGGCTGAAAGTTCTAAGCATCTTGTCAATCGCTGGGTTAGGCGAGAGATCATAGCAGTCGGCCTCAAGCGTTCTGGCCGTCGTTTCGGAGAAACACCCATGACCAACCTGATCGCTAAACTCGGGATTGCAGCGCTCGTCGCACTGACCGGCTTCTCTGCCGTCCCAAACATTGCCGCTGCTTCCAGCCCGGAATTCGGCATCCAGCAAGTGCAGTATCGCGAAGGTGAGCGGCACTATCGTCCCGGCCGCCCTGACCGTCCCGGCCGTCCGGGTCGCCCCGATCGCCGTCCCGGCTGCTCGCCGTGGCTGGCTGTCGAGAAGGCAAGGCATATGGGCCTTCGCCGTGCGCGCGTCGTCGGTGCGGACCGCCGCGTGGTGGTCGTCTCCGGTTTCGACCGCCGGGGCCGGGACCGCGTGATCTTCGCCAACCGCCGCGGCTGCCCGATCATCCGTCGCTAAGGAAAAGAGTTTCCGTCTCCATCGCCCGA
This sequence comes from Rhizobium moroccans, assembly GCF_057559155.1. NCBI lineage: Bacteria > Pseudomonadati > Pseudomonadota > Alphaproteobacteria > Hyphomicrobiales > Rhizobiaceae > Rhizobium > Rhizobium moroccans. The sequence goes on from NZ_JBHFJG010000048.1 coordinate 241,769, forward strand.
TGACGGAAAGAGCGCGGCCGCCCAGATCTTCGGATCGGGCGAGGGCGCTTTCTTTTGCCTGAACCGCTCTAAAGAAAACCTCCGCCGGTGGCGGAGGTTTCGGCTTGTTTCGGTCGTAACTCTCCAATGGTGGAGAATTACTGCTCCAGCGCGAAGGTGACGTTGACCGTGACGGTGTAGGTGTTCTCGCCGCTTGCCACCGGTACCGCGTCGGCCGACATTTCCTTGGCCATAGCCATGCGGCCCATCGGCTGCGGCATGGGACGGAAGGATGTCTCGTTGATCTCGATCACCCGGCCAAGCTTCACGCCGGCCGCTTCCGTCAGCGTCTTGGCCTTGGCCAGCGCATCGGCGACGGCAGCCTCGCGGGCTTCGGTTGTGGTGGCATCGGGATCGTCGTTGGTGAACACGATCTGGCCGCCCTGGTTGACGCCGAGCTTGACGGAGCTGTCGATCAGACCGCCGAGCTTCTGAAGGTCGCGAATCCGCAGCGTCAGCGTGTTGGACACTTCGTAGCCGACGATCTCCGGCGGCTGCGAAACGCCGTCCTTGGGCTCCGGGTGGCGATATTGCGGATAGATGGAGAAGTTGCTGGTCTGGATATCGCGATCGGCGATGCCTTCGGCCTTCAGCGCGGAAAGGACCTCGTTCATCGCGGAATTGTTGGCCGAAAGCGCTGCCTCGGCGGTTTCGCCGTTGCGGACGACCGAGAGCGTCAGGATCGCCATGTCGGGCGCGACCGATGCCTCGCCTTCGCCGGTGACGCTGATGACGGCTTCACGCGGGCGGCTCTCCTGCGCGGAAGCCGCGCCGGCGCCCGCAGTCAGCAAAAGACCGGAGAGCGAGGCGGCAAGAAGGGAGCGGGAGGTGGACGTAGCGTTCATGAACGATTCCTTTCTTTGGAACATTCTGCCTAGGTGCCGGTGGATTGTGAAGCTATTGCGGCAATGGCTTGTGGCTTTTTCCGATTTGGGCTAGAGCGGGCGTCCGGGCCCGTATCGACCATTTGCGGGCCGGACGTTTCTACCGAAGCGTGAGGGCCTGTAGCTCAATGGTTAGAGCCGGCGGCTCATAACCGCTTGGTTGGGGGTTCGAGTCCCTCCGGGCCCACCAAATTTTTATTTCGATTTGTCTTCTCAGGCACAGCGCGAACATGACTGGAGATAGAGACACCATCGTTCGGGCAGCGCGGCCGGAAGACTTCGCCAACCTATGCGCCATTCTTTACGATACGTTCGAGAGCACTTGGCGGCCCAATATCAAAGAGGCCGCTGCGCAAGCCTTCATTCAGGAGGATAGGCCGACTTCCTATGTGAACAAGCGTGGGCTTCAGTTATGGGTGGCCGATGTTGCCGGCGAAGTCGTCGGCTTGGTCGATTGGGAAGGGGACTTCATAAACGCCCTTCACGTGCGTTCGTCGCATGCGCGACAGGGTATCGGACGACGGTTATTGGACCATGTGGAGATGCAGATTGCCGGTGCCGGGTTTGCCTCGGCACGGCTGGAAACCGATACATTCAATTATCCCAGCCAAGCCTTTTACCAATCCAGAGGTTACCTTGAGGCCGGCCGTTATCCCGACGAGGAGTGGAATAGCGGCCTGACGACTCTATTGCTCGTTAAATCACTGCGCTGAGAGTAGCCCTCGAAGAGGGGGCTCATTCCGGTGAGGGTGGGAGAGGCCTTCCCCCACCAGTCCTATTCCGGACGTTCCTTCTGGCAGAGGCCGGTCTGTCCTTCCTCGGAACACGTGAACATCACGCCGCCGTTTTCGAAGGCGAGGCGCAGTTGCGCTTCGGTTGAGCGATGGACGTCGTGCCGGCTGCCTTCATAGTCGCGAATGGTGCTGCGTGAGACGCCTGAACGGTCCGCGAGGTCGGCCTGCGTCCAGTTCAGGAAGCCGCGGGCTGCCCGACATAGAGCGGGTGTCAAAATCTTCGGCTTATCCGCTTGACCCATCGTCCAAAGCTGCCCATATTGGTCACTATCTTTCATATATGGCATTTTTGCTGATATTGCTAGATGGGCGGTCGATGCTCTTCGACAAGGCGATATTGCAGGCGGAACAGGGAAGGAACGGAACATTGGGATAACTTCGGGACCTTATCTTCTTCTGCTGCTGGTCCTGCCGTTTGTTGGAAGCCTGGTATCCGTTTTTCTGTTGCAGACGCGCTCGCGCGTCCTGCCCGCATGGCTCGCGGGCGCTGTCGCACTACTCTCGCTGCTGATCGTCGCAGCCTGCTATCCTGCTGTATCGGCGGGCGAAATCATTCGCTTTGAAGGGCAGTGGCTGCCGCAGCTCGGCCTCAACTTCACGCTGCGGCTGGACGGCTTCGCCTGGATGTTTGCCATGCTGATCACGGGCATCGGCTTCCTCGTGGTCGTCTATGCCCGCTATTACATGTCCGAGGACGATCCGGTCCCGCGTTTCTTCTCCTTCCTGCTTGCCTTCATGGGCGCGATGCTCGGCATCGTCATTTCCGGCAACGTGATTCTGCTGTCGGTCTTCTGGGAACTGACGAGCATCTTCTCCTTCCTGCTGATCAGCTATTGGCACAACAGTCCCGCGGCCCGCGACGGCGCGCGCATGGCCTTGACGATCACGGGTATCGGCGGCTTCTGCCTGCTGATCGGCCTCCTGCTTCTCGGCAACATCGTGGGCAGCTACGATCTCGACAAGATCCTCCAGTCGGGCGACATCATCCGCGGCCATTCGCTCTATCTGCCGGCGCTGGTCTTCGTGCTCCTCGGCGCGCTGACGAAAAGCGCGCAGTTCCCGTTCCATTTCTGGCTTCCGAACGCCATGGCGGCGCCGACGCCGGTTTCGGCCTATCTGCATTCGGCCACCATGGTGAAGGCCGGGGTCTTCCTGCTGGTCCGGCTCTGGCCGGCGCTTTCGGGAACCTATGAATGGTTCTGGCTGGTGGGTTTCGCGGGCATCGTCACGCTGCTGCTCGGTGCCTATTTCGCGATGTTCCAGCAGGACCTGAAAGGGCTGCTCGCCTATTCCACCATCAGCCATCTCGGCCTGATCACCACGCTTCTCAGCCTCGGAAGCCCGCTTGCGACGGTCGCGGCGATCTTCCACATGGCGAACCATGCGACCTTCAAGGCATCGCTGTTCATGGCGGCGGGCATTATCGACCACGAGACGGGCACGCGCGACATGCGGCGGTTGAGCGGACTTTTCCGCTTCCTGCCATATACGGCAACGCTCGCCATGGTCGCCAGCGCAGCCATGGCGGGCGTGCCGCTTCTCAATGGCTTCCTGTCGAAGGAGATGTTCTTCGCCGAGGCGGTGGAGACGCACGCCGATTCCATTCTCGACCGCATCCTGCCCTATGTGGCCACACTAGCGGGTGCCTTCAGCGTCACCTATTCGCTGCGCTTCATCCATACCGTGTTCTTCGGACCGCCGCCGGTGGACCTGCCCACGGAAAAACCGCACGAGCCGCCGCGCTGGATGCGATTCCCGATAGAGTTTCTCGTCGTCGCCTGCCTCATCGTCGGGATCATGCCCGCCATTTCGGTCGGGCCATTCCTGCATACGGCGGTCGTCAGCGTGCTGGGCCAGGATACGCCGGAATACAGCCTTTCGGTGTGGCACGGCGTGAACCTGCCGCTCATCATGAGCGCGATTGCGCTGGTCGGCGGCGCGGTCCTCTATTTCCTTCTCAAGGATTACCTTTCGAGTTGCGAGGACGGCCCACCGTTCCTGCGCAACATCAAGGGGCAGCGCATCTTCGAACGCGTCCTCGTGGAGGTCTCGTGGCGGTGGGCGCGTCTGCTCGAGCAGCGGCTGGGCACGCGCAGCCTGCAGCCGCAGTTGCGCTGGGTGGTCGCCGTCGGGTTTCTTGCCGGGCTGCTGCCGCTTTACCTCTCGGGCTTCGAGCCGCGCGCCTTCGCGTTCTCAGGCATCGATCCCACTTTCGCGGCGATCTGGCTTATCGGCATATGCCTTGCCGTCGGAACCGCCTACCTCGCCAAGTACCACAGGCTTGCGGCGCTGGTGATGCTTGGCGGGGTAGGGTTGATCGTCTGCATCACCTTCGTCTGGCTGTCGGCTCCCGATCTGGCGATCACCCAGCTTCTGGTGGAGATCGTTACCACGGTCCTCATCCTGCTTGGGCTGCGCTGGCTGCCGAAGCGGACCGAGGACAGCGACGAGAAGATCACGTTGCAGGCGCGCTTCCGGCGCTTCAGGGATCTGGCGCTCGCCATCGGCTGCGGCATCGGCATGACCTTCATCGCCTATGCGGTCATGACCATGCCGGTGCCGGATGCGATTGCCAACTACTTCCTGGAGAACGCCTATACCAAGGGCGGCGGCCGCAATGTCGTCAACGTCATACTGGTGGACTTCCGTGGCTTCGACACCCTTGGGGAAATCGCCGTTCTCGGCGTGGTGGCGCTCACCGTATTCGCCCTGCTGCGCCGCTTCCGCCCCGCTGCGGACAGCATGGACGTGCCCGAGCAGCAGCAGATACAGGATCGGTTCGACGAGGAGAGCCCCAACCGTTCCTCCGGCGATACCGTGCGCGACTACCTGCTGGTGCCGTCGGTCATCATGCAGTGGTTCTTCCCGATCGTCATCACCTTTGCCGTCTACATCTTCATGCGCGGGCATGATCTGCCGGGCGGAGGCTTCTCGGCGGGGCTGACGCTGTCCATCGCTTTCCTGCTGCAATATCTTGCGGGCGGCACGCGCTGGGCGGAGGACCGCATCCGCATCCTTCCGCTGCGGTGGATGGGAGCCGGCCTGCTGACGGCGGTGGCGACCGGCGTCGGCGCCTGGTTCCTCGGCTATCCGTTCCTCACATCGCATTCCCGGTATCTGGAGGTTCCGCTGATCGGCAAGGTGCCGGCCGCAACCGCGCTGCTCTTCGATCTCGGGGTCTTCCTGCTCGTGGTGGGCTCCACCGTGCTCATCCTCGTGGCGCTCGCGCACCAGTCGATCCGTGTCAATCGCCAACGGACACTCGACGCCGAAAAGGCGAAGGAGGCCTGATGGAGATCATTCTTTCGATCGCGATCGGCGTCATGACGGCCTGCGGCGTATGGCTCATCCTGCGCCCGCGCACCTATCAGGTCATCATCGGGCTTTCGCTGCTCTCCTATGCCGTCAACCTGTTCATCTTCGGCGTGGGGGGCGTGAAAACGAACGTTCCGCCGATCTTGAGCGATGACGTCGCCATTTCCACGCTGACCGATCCCGTGCCGCAAGCGCTGGTGCTCACGGCGATCGTCATCGGCTTTGCCACCACGGCACTGTTCCTCGTCGTTCTTCTGGCCTCGCGCGGCCTCACCGGAACGGACCATGTCGACGGGAGGGACGACCGGAAATGAACGGCTGGATGCATCACCTCATCATAGCGCCTGTCCTCATCCCGCTGGTTGCCGGAGCGATCCTGCTGTTCTTCGACGAGCGCCAGCGTTTCGTGAAGGGTATGATAAGCCTCACCTCGGCATTGCTTGTGCTTGCCGTGGCACTGACGCTCTTCCGGATCGAAATCGATCCGCAGGGCTTCGACGGCGTCTATCTCCTCGGAAACTGGAAGGCGCCATTCGGAATCGTGTTGGTCGTAGACGGGCTTTCCGCCCTGATGCTGCTGCTGACGGCGTTGCTCGCGGTGGCGGTGCTGATCTACTCCCTGGCGCGCTGGCATGCGGCGGGCGCGCATTTCCATACGATGTTCCAGCTTCTGCTGGTCGGGCTGAACGGCGCCTTCCTGACGGGGGACCTGTTCAACCTCTTCGTCTTCTTCGAGGTGATGCTTGCCGCCTCCTATGGTCTGCTGCTGCACGGCTCCGGGCCGCTGCGTGTCAAGGCCGGCATGCATTACATCGCCGTCAATCTCGCCGCCGCACTTCTCTTCCTGATCGGCGTCAGCCTGATCTACGGCACGGCCGGAACACTCAACATGGCCGATCTGGCGGCGCGGATTCCGGAGATCGAGCCCGACCGCCGGATGCTGATGGAAGCGGGTGCCGGCGTGCTCGGCATCGCCTTCCTCATCAAGGCCGGCATGTGGCCGCTCTGCTTCTGGCTGCCCACGGCATACAGCGCCGCCTCGGCCCCGGTCGCGAGCATCTTCGCCATCATGAGCAAGCTCGGGATCTACATCATCCTGCGCCTTACCATGCTGCTGTTCGGCGAGGGCCCGTCCGCCGGTTTCGGAGCCGATGTGCTGCTCTATGGCGGCCTTGCCACGCTCGTCTTCGGCACGATCGGCGTGTTCGCCTCGCAGGCTCTCGGCAGGCTCGCGGGTTTTTCGGTGCTCGTTTCCTCGGGAACGCTGCTGATGGTACTCGGTATCAACGACGGGGCTATCTCGTCCGGGGCGCTCCTCTATATGGTAAGCTCCACTCTGACGATCAGCGCCTTCTTCATGCTGATCGAGCTTGTCGAACGCGGCCAGGATGCCGGCGCGAACGTGCTTGCCGTGACCATGGAAGCCTATGGCGATGATGAGGACGAGCCGGAGGAGGGCGGAGGCGTCACCATGCCCGGCACCATGGCCATTCTCGGCACCTGCTTTGCCGCCTGCGGTATTCTGCTCTCGGGCTTGCCGCCGCTTTCCGGTTTCGTCGCCAAGTTCGCCATGCTTTCCGCCATGATGGGCACTGGAGCGATCGGCGTGCCCCCGACCGCGGCCGTGTGGACGCTCGTCATCCTGGTGATTTTTTCCGGTGTCGCCGCGCTCATTTCCATGACCCGCGTGGGGATAAGAACGTTCTGGGGCTCGATCGAGGGGGTGGTTCCCCGCGTTCTCGTGATCGAGATCATGCCGGTGATGTTCCTGCTGGCATTGACGCTCGTGCTGACGGTGCGGGCCGGACCGGCCATGCATTACATGGACACGACGATCCGCACGCTCAGCAATCCGACGGTCTATATCGACGCGGTGCGCAATGCCGTGGTGGCAGGAGAGGACCGACCCGCTTCGGCCGGAATAGGGGAGGGGGACTGAGATGCTGCCCTATCCCATACTGACCGTCTTCCTCATCCTCATGTGGCTACTGCTCAACGGCTTCACGCTGGGCCATTTCGTGCTCGGCACGCTGGTCGCCGTCTTCGCCTCCTGGGGCATGGCGTCCCTTCGTCCGGACAAGCCGAAAATCAGGAAGTGGCACCTGCTCTTCAAACTGTTCGGCATCGCCTTCTATGATATCATCCGCTCCAATCTGGCGGTGGCCGCTGTCATCCTGCGGGGACGGCCGAAAGGGCACGTGTCGAGCTTTCTGCTCCTGCCTTTGGAGATCGAGGATCGGACGGCGCTCGCCCTGCTTGCCGTGATCCTCACCAGCACGCCGGGTTCGGCTTGGCTGGAATATGATTCCCACGACCGGACTGTATTGCTGCACGTGCTCGATCTCGTCGACGAGGAGCAGTGGATCGACACGATCAAGAACCGGTACGAGAAGCTCCTGGTGGAGATATTCGCATGAGCGCCATCATTCTCTTCACTGCGGTCTCGATCGCTCAATTGATGCTCGCCGCTGCGATGGCGATCGCTTTCGTCCGCATGTTCCGGGGGCCTCGCGCCCAGGATCGGATCATCGGGCTCGACGCGCTCTATGTAAACGCCATGCTGCTGCTGGTGACCTTCGGCATAGGCACGGGCCGCGTCATTTATTTCGAGGCAGCGCTGGTGATCGGCATGCTCGGCTTCGTGGCGACGGTGGCGCTCGCCAAATTCCTGATGCGCGGGGAGGTGATCGAATGATATTGGCCCCGGCCGACCTGCCGCTCTGGGCGGCTATCGCAGTTGCTTTCTTCCTGCTGTTCGGCGCATCGCTGACGCTGATCGGCGCTATCGGCTTCCTTAAACTGCCGACCTTCTACGAGCGTATCCATGCGCCCACCCTCGGCACGAGCTGGGGTGTCGGCGGCGTCATGCTGGCCTCGATGATCTTCTTTTCCGTGACCTCGTCGCGCCTGGTCGTCCACGAGGTGCTGATCGGGCTTTTCATAACCGTCACGACGCCTGTGACCTTCATGCTGCTTGCGCGCGCCGCGCTTCACCGCGACCGCGCCGAGAACACCGGCTATGCGCCGGAAAAGAAGAAGGCGAGCCTTCCCGTTCAAGAAGAGGGACAAATCCGCCCCGCCGATAATTGAGGCCCATCTTCGGAAGGCTTTGGCGGTGTCCCGCCGTTCCGCCAAATCGTGATGATATTCGCGGGAGATGTGAACCCGGAAGCGGCGCTTCGGGTAGCGCTCATGACAGTTTTATGACAGTTCACTGGCTGTGAAATACAGCAGGAGCCGGTGATTTGCGCGATGTAATGCCAGAGGAGACGCCCCGAGCAAAATCTTCGGCGCGGGCGGCCATCGCCGCTGCCGGATTGCGCGGCAGGCTAGTCGAAAACCTGCTGGTTCCGTTCAATTGCTGCCTGCTGGCCATGCTGCTGGTCGTGGCAGTGGAATGGATCGCGAGGGGATACTTCCAGGGCATTCCGGAATTCGTGGTTTCGACCTCTCGCGCCGGGCCTGCGACGGTTGCGCTCGTGGCGCTCATGCTGTTTGCCGGGGATGCGATCCTGGGCGCGGCCTATCGTTCGCTGCTGCTGATCGCACCCGTGGTTCTGCTGCTCGCCTTCTTTTCCGCTCAAAAGCAGCTTTTCCTGTCGGACCCGCTCTATCCTTCGGATCTGTTGTTCGCGCGCCAGATACTGGAACTCCTCCCGGTGATCGTCGATGCGCGCCCGTTCGCAGCCCTCGGAACAGGCGTGGTTTTCCTTCTGGCGATCGGCATCCTCGCCTATGCAATCCTTTTCGCCTGGACACGCTTCCCCAAGCTTGGCACGCGCGGGCGGCTGCTGCGGCTGGCGATAACCATCCCGCTGCTCGCAAGCTGCATACCGCTTGCACAATACGATCGATATTCGTGGATCAGGGACCGGCTGTCGATTCTCCCCATGATGTGGGATCAGAACGCCAATTACCGCCACAATGGTTTTCTCATCGCGTTGGCGTTCAACCTTCCCATGCTCAAGGTGGCCGCTCCTTCCGGTTACCGTGCGGATGCCGTCACCGATGTCCCTCTGGCGGCGGACGCCTTTGCTGTGGATCGCGGCGGGCGGCCGGACGTCATCATGATCATGAGCGAATCGCTTTGGGACCCCACGAGGCTGCCGGGAGCGCGCCTGAAGCCCGATCCGATGCCGACGATCCGCGCCCACCAATCCGGCAATGTCTTTTCTCCCGAATTCGGCGGCATGACCGCCAATGTGGAGTTCGAAGCGCTGACGGGGTTTTCCAATGCCTTCCTTCCCCAGGGAAGCATTCCATACCAGCAATATATCCGCAGGCCGCTTCCTTCGCTCGCCAGCTTCTTCCGCGGCGAGGGCTACAGGTCCATCGCGATCCACCCGTTCGAGGGCTGGTTCTGGAACAGGACGAATGTCTACAAGGCGCTTGGCTTCGACGAATTCCTGGCCCAGGCAGATCTGCCGGAGCTGGAAAAATATGGAAAATTCGCGGCCGACGATGCGCTCATGCGTCAGATCATGGCCAAGGGCGAGGCCTCGGATCAGCCGTTCTTCCTGTTTGCGGTGACCTTGCAGGGCCATGGCCCATACGAGAGCGACCGCTACGCCGCGCTGAAGACTGAGATAGAGAGCGGGCTTTCCGAACGCGCCGCGCAATCCTTCGCGACCTATGTAGAAGGCGTGCGGCAGGCCGATGACAGCCTCGCCTCTCTGATGGATTGGGCACGCGCCCGCGACAGGGAAACGATCGTCATCCTTTTCGGCGATCACCTGCCGCCTTTGGGCCCGACCTTCCAAGAAAGCGGCTACATGCAGGACATGGTCGCCACCCGCCGGGCGGAGCTCGACGTCATGAAGCGCGAACACGAAACCCCGCTGGTGGTCTGGTCCTCCAGAACCGGCGTCGTGACGGGGCTCGGTTCCATCAGTCCGTCCCAGCTTCCCTATCATGCCGTGAAGGGGGCAGGCTTCCGCGACCCGTTCTATACCGGCGTCCTCGGTGAGGTTCGGAAGAACTATTCGATCGTGGACCGCTACATGCTCGGCCTTAGGGACGGCGGCTCGAAGCCGGGATGGCTGGATGGCGGAGCGCTGCCTCGGCAGTTGAGCGATTATCGTCTTCTTCAATACGACATGATGTTCGGTGCCGAATATGCTCGGGAGCGGTTCTTCCCCGGCTTCGACTGGCTGCGCAGGCAGGGTATGGAAAGCCGGAAAGAGGATGAGGTCGGGACTATAGAGGCAGCCAGCTAAGATTTTCCAGATCGAGGGCGCTCAGGAATTCATACATCGCATAGGCGAAGAACAACCCGTTGGCCGCCAGCAGGCAGAGGACCGCGAAAGAGCCGAGGTCCTTTGCATTGCGCGCCGTGATCGAAAACTCGGGCGACACGCGATCCATGATTTCCTCGATCGCCGTGTTCAGCGCCTCGACCGCGATCAGGATCAGAAAGAGGATGCCGCTGACGACGAAGACGAAGACTTCCGCGCCGATGAGGGCATAAATTATCATGGCGACGGCTATCGCGATCACCTCATGCTGAAACGCGGTCTCGCGCCAGATCCGGCAGGCGCCGGAGGTCGAGAATCGCAGGGCGGCGAGGGCATGGGCAATGCCGCTTCGCTTCCGGATCGGCAGGGCATCGTTCGACATAATCGGGCTCCGCTTGAGTATTGCCCCTATTATCGGCTGCCGGTATCGAGGTTCAAGAGCGGCCGGCGCATTCCCCATTTCGATGCCCAGAATATCGCAAAACAGTGCTTTTTCAAAAGCATGTAAAGCAACCCGCTCCTGGGTATTGGCTTGCGGGATCAAACTACCTATCTTTGCCCGGCATCCGGCTCCAAATGCTGCGCTGCATCCTTTGGGCTGATGCCCTTTTTACCGGCCTTCTGGCCGGTTCTCCAAAGGAGTAATCCATGACAATTTCAATGAAGAGTTTTGAGTCCTCGCAGTCAGCTTCCATCGCGAGCATTATCGCCGAAGCCAGGCGGGATGCCGGCTATAGCGTCGAGGATCTGGCTTTGACCTGTGGACTGACTGCCAGTGAAATCGAAGCGATCGAAGAAGGCCGGGATGTGGATCCGGGCCGTCTGAAACGTGTCGCAACGGCGCTCCAATTGCCGTCGGCGCATTAATTTGCCCTTTGAGAGCGGACTGATGCAGCCCGCTCTCGCGTTCCTTCAGTTCAAGCGTTCAGTCGTGGCATGAGTTCCCCCGGATCGGTTTTCACCCATCCGGCTGGAAGCGGTCGGCTGCTGAACTATATGTCCCGGAACACCGTTCATTTCCGTGAAATGAAGGAGTTCCGAATGAGCATGACCTCGGAAAACGTAACGGCGGTACTCGGCCCGGTCGATCGAATGCTGATCGCCGAGATTATCGCGACCGGCGCCACCCCGGCGGAACTTGCCGAAGCCTGGGCATGGATCAACAGCGAAGAAGCGTTGGTGAGCGCGGGGCGCACGAGGCCAAGCGGCAGGGTCGCGCAACTGGTGGATCTGCTTGCTCCCGACGATGACGATCCGGATTTCAATCCGGCCGGCGAGATCTGATCCAGGGGCTATGGACGGTTCCCGAGTTTGGCGTTTCTTGAACAGCACAGGTGCAGGTGTTTACTCCGCCTCCAAAGAATGGCACCCATCTGCCTTGTGAGGACAGGGGGAGGACAGGAAATATGCCCGACAGGATGCCTCAGCAGAGTGTCACTCCGCCGCAAGGCGGAGATGTTCTGGTCGAAACCTTGGAAACAGGTGCGGCGGCCATCTGGCTGAATCGGCCGGGACGGCTCAATGCGCTGGGCTCCGACATGGTTGTGGCGTTGACCGAGGCGGTGAACGGCGCGATCGCTGCCGGCGCGAGCGCCATCGTTCTTCGCGGCAAGGGGCGCGGCTTCTGCGCCGGCGCGGACCTCAAGGAACGGCAGGGCATGGACGCGGCGGGGCGTTACCAGCACAATCGCGCGATCAATGCAGCGGTCAACGCGCTTGCAGCGGCGCCGGTGCCGACTGTCGCAGCCATTAATGGCGCGGCGCTCGGCGGCGGCCTCGAACTTGCGCTCGCCTGCGATATCCGGATTGCGGCGGAAGGCGCTTCGCTTGGTCTCACGGAATCGCGGCTCGGCGCTATCCCCGGTGCTGGCGGCACCCAACGCCTGCCGCGACTGATCGGCATCTCCCGCGCCCTCGACATGATGTATACGGGTGAGCCGATATCGGCCCGGAGGGCCTATGAGATTGGGCTTGTGAACGCCTGCATTCCTGACGAGGAACTGGACAAGGCGGTCGCCGATTACATGGCTCTTCTCGGGTCCCGTTCGGCGGCGACGGCGCGCGTTCTGAAGCAGGTCGTCCACGAAGGTCATGCGCTTCCGCTCGCGGACGGATTGGAGCGGGAGCGGCAGGCGCTTGGCGCGATCTTCGGATCGGACGATTATGCGGAGGGCCTTGCGGCCTTCGCCGAGAAGCGGCCGCCCAGGTTTTCGCGTTAGTGATCCCGAGACCGCCGGAGAACATAAATTCCGGCGGCTGCCGACATGACTGCCAGAATATACCAGGTGAATATATAGACCAGGTGGCTGTTTCGGAAGCGTACGACCGTCAGGCCGCCCACCGGAAAGCCGCCGGGATTGGGCGTGGCGTCGGCATCGATGAAATAGGGCGCGATATTCGAAATGCCCTTGTGGGCTGCGATGGCTGCGACGTCGCGCGAATACCAGCGATCATTGGCCGGATCGTTGCCGCGCAGGAAACCGCCCCCCGGTTCGGTCATGCGCAGGAGGCCGATAACGTTTGCGGTGCCCTCGGCTTGTCCAGCGGCGCGGGATGCCGGATCGCGGCGGTCGCCGGGCACGAAGCCGCGATTGATGAGAATGGCCGTGCCGTCAGCCAGCTCGAGCGGGGTCAAGACCCAGTAGCCCGGCCCAAGTTCGGTCACCGCCTGAACCAGCGTTTCCAGGTCGTGCCGGAAACGACCGCTCACCGCCACACGTAGATATTCGTGGTCCTGGACGTTGACCGAAGCCCATTGCGCTGGAGCTGGCGGCGCTTGCGGCCCGGCATTTATCCGGCTTTCCACCCGCTCGATGAGATCAAGCTTCCAGAAAAGCCGCTGTACCTGCCATGTGCCGAGCGCGACGAAGACGATCGTCAGCAGCGCCATGACGCCGACGAGCGTCAGGCGGGCCCGGCGCGAACGGCCGGGCATTGTTTCGTCGGAAGGCAGGGACATGGGGAGCCGCAAGCGAGATGAGCGTCAGGGCATATTCTTCATCATCTCGGGCGACATGGGCATCATGTTCGTGTTGAGATGATGCATGACCCAGAGCGAACCGGCCAGGGTGATCGCCACGAGCACGAGGGTGAAGATCAGCGCCATCATCGTCCAGCCGCCTTCGGAACGCGGGTTCATGTGCAGGAAGCAGACCATGTGCACGACGATCTGAACCACACCGAGACCCATGATGAAGAAGGCCGTCAGCAGCTTGCTTTCCAGCACGTCGCCCATAACCAGCCAGAAGGGGATCGCGGTCAGGATGGCCGCGAGGACGAAGCCGGTGACATAGCCTTTGAAGGTGCCATGTCCGGCGCCATGGCCATGGCTATGGCCATGATGGGTCGCCGCGGCATCTTCATGAACAGGAGCGTGGGTTTGGGGTGTCATCCGAGAACTCCCATCAGATAAACGAAGGAAAAGACGCCGATCCAGATCACGTCTAGGAAGTGCCAGAACATCGAGAGGCACATCAGCCGGCGACGGTTCTCCTCGATCAGCCCGTGCATGGAGACCTGAACCATCAGCGTCACCAGCCAGATGATGCCGAAGGTCACGTGCAGGCCGTGGGTGCCGACGAGCGTGAAGAAGGAGGAAAGGAAGGCGCTGCGCATCGGGCCGGCGCCTTCATGGATCAGGTGGTAGAACTCGTAGAGCTCGATCGCAAGAAAGGCCAAGCCGAACAGGCCGGTGATGGCGAGCCAAGCGAGCGTTGCGCCCTTCCTGTTCTTCTCCATTTCCAGCATGGCGAAGCCATAAGTGATGGAGGAGAAAAGGAGCATTGCCGTGTTGATCGCCACGAGCGGCAGGTCGAACAGATCGGCGGGGGAGGGGCCGGCCGCATAGGAGCGGCCGAGAACCCCGTGGGTCGCGAAAAGCACGGCGAAGATCAGGCAGTCGCTCATCAGGTAGAGCCAGAAGCCCAGGAGGGTGCTGCCCTCCGGATGATGCTCCTCCTCGGTCAGATAGAACTGCCGTTCTTCCTGTTCGTTGATTGTGGTTTCACTCATCGTATCACGCCTGTTCCGCGAGCTGCCTGGAGCGGGCTTCTTCCGTCTTTTCAACGGTTTCGGCCGGTATGTAGTAGTCACGCTTGTAGTTGAAGGTATGGCCAATCGTCACGGCCAGCATGGCGACGAAGGACAGGGCAGCCAGCCACCACATGTACCAGATCATGCCGAAGGCGAAGGCGACGCTGAGTGCGGCCAGGATGACGCCCGTGCCGGTATTCTTCGGCATGTGGATCGGCTTGAAGCCGGTCATCGGGCGGGAATAGCCGAGCTTCTTCATGTCGTACCAGGAGTCGTGGTCATGGACGACCGGCGTGAAGGCGAAGTTGTATTCCGGCGGGGGAGAGGACGTGGACCATTCCAGGGTACGCGCGTCCCAGGGATCGCCGGTGGTGTCGCGCAGTTCCTCGCGCTTCATGAAGCTCACGACGAGCTGGATGAGGAAGCAGGCGATGCCGCAGGCGATCAGCACCGCGCCACAGGCGGCGATGATGAACCAGATCTGCAGCGACGGGTCCTCGAACTGGCTGACGCGGCGGGTTACGCCCATCAGACCGAGCACGTAGAGCGGCATGAAGGCGACATAGAAGCCGATGAACCAGAACCAGAAGGAGAGCTTGCCCCAGAACGGATCGAGCTTGTAGCCGAAAGCCTTCGGGAACCAGTAGACCAGGCCTGCCATCAGCCCGAAGACCACGCCACCGATGATCACGTTATGGAAGTGGGCGATCAGGAAGAGCGAGTTGTGCAGCACGAAGTCGGCCGGAGGCACGGCCAGCATGACGCCGGTCATGCCGCCGATGACGAATGTTATCATGAAGCCGACGGTCCACAGCATGGGCACTTCGTAGCGGATGCGGCCGCGATACATGGTGAACAGCCAGTTGAATATCTTGGCTCCAGTCGGGATCGAGATGATCATCGTGGTAATGCCGAAGAAGGCGTTCACGCTGGCGCCCGAACCCATGGTGAAGAAGTGGTGCAGCCAGACGATATAAGAAAGGATGACGATGACGACCGTGGCGTAGACCATCGAGGCATAGCCGAAGAGGCGCTTGCCGGAGAAGGTCGCCACCACTTCGGAGAAGATGCCGAAGGCCGGCAGGATGAGGATGTAGACCTCCGGATGACCCCAGATCCAGATGAGGTTGACGTACATCATCGGATTGCCGCCGAGGTCGTTGGTGAAGAAGTTGGTGCCGACGTAGCGGTCGAGCGTCAGAAGCGCGAGAGTGGCGGTCAGAATCGGGAAGCTTGCGACGATCAGGACGTTGGTGCAGAGCGATGTCCAGGTGAACATCGGCATCTTCATCATGGTCATACCCGGCGCGCGCATCTTCACGATGGTCGCGATCAGGTTGATGCCCGATAGCGTCGTGCCTATGCCGGCGACCTGGAGCCCCCAGATATAATAGTCCACACCAACGCCGGGACTGTAATCGGCCCCCGAAAGCGGCGGGTAGGCGAGCCAGCCGGTGCGTGCGAACTCCCCGACAAAAAGCGAGATCATGATAATCACCGCGCCTGCCGTCGTCATCCAGAACGAGAAGTTGTTGAGGAAGGGGAAGGAGACGTCGCGCGCGCCGATCTGCAGCGGCACCACGAAGTTCATGATGCCCGTCACGAAGGGCATGGCCATGAAGAAGATCATGATCACGCCGTGAGCGGTGAAGATCTGGTCGTAATGGTGAGGGTTGAGATAGCCTTCATTGCCGTTGAAGGCGATCGCCTGCTGGGCGCGCATCATGATGGCGTCGGCAAAGCCGCGCAGCAGCATCACGAGCGCCAGGATCACGTACATGATGCCGATCTTCTTGTGATCGATGCTGGTGATCCACTCCTTCCAGAGATAACCCCAGAGACGATAGCGGGTGATCAGCGCCATGAGCGCGATGCCGCCGATCGCCACCACGGCGAAGGTGACCACGAGAATAGGCTCGTGGTAGGGGAAGGACTGTAATGTCAGCCTTCCGAAAATGAACTGCATAAGGTTGGAATCTGCAAACATGGCGTGATCCAATTACATCATCGCCGGCCTTAAGGCTGGCTATTGCTATCGGTGTTGAGTTGGTCCTGCCCGGGGTTCTGGGCATCCGGCGCCTGCGGATCATGGTGTTCGCCATGATTCATCTGCGGTTCGCCCTGAGGCTGCGGGTTGTTTTCGGAACGGGTGTCCACGCCTTCTGCCGGCTCGGGGCTGCGGGCGGGGTTGCCGGTCGCGGGGAAGGTCGCGGCAGTGCCGGCCTCCGCCGAACGGCGGCTGTCGTATTGAAGGCGCTCGCGGTTCTCGTGGCTTTCCCGACCCGCTCCGCCCATGGTGTCGATATGCATCATCTCGTTCATGCACATCTGGCCGGGCTGGGCACACATGTTGAGCACGGCTTCGTAAAGCCCGCTCTCGACACTGGCGTAATAGCGGACCGGTTCGCGCTCGCTCGGCTTTTCGAGCTTCAGGTAGGCATCGCGGTTGAGCATGGTTCCCTGGCTCTTCACGCGGGCGACCCATTCGTCGAAACCGGCTTGATCGAAGGAGTGCAGCTTGAAGCGCATATGCGAGAAGCCGTCCCCGCTGTAGTTGGCGGAGAAGCCGTCGAACTGGCCTTCGCGGTTCATGACGGCATGGAGGCGCGTCTGCATGCCCGGCATGGCGTAGATCATGCCAGCCATGGCGGGGACATAGAAGGAGTTCATCACGGACGAGGAGGTGATCTTGAAATTGACCGGTACATCGACCGGCGTTGCCATCTCGTTCACGGTGGCTATTCCGTAGTCGGGATAGAAGAATAGCCATTTCCAGTCGAGCGCCACGACCTCCACCGTGATAGGCTTGGTATCGGCGGGAACCGGGCGTTCCGCATCCAGCCGATCCAGCGGCCGATACGGATCGAGCTTGTGAGTGCTGATCCAGGTCACCGCGCCCAACGCGATGATGATCGCGAGCGGCGCGGACCAGATGACGACTTCCAGGCGAGTGGAATGGTGCCAATCGGGATCATATTTCGCACTCTTGTTCGATTGGCGGTAATGCCAGGCGAAATAGAGGGTGAGGGCGATCACCGGCACGATGATCAGCAGCATCAATACCGTGGCGATGATGATCAGGTTCGCCTGCTGGGAGGCGATGTCGCCCGACGGCGACATGACGACCATGTCGCAGCCGGTCAGGGCTAAAAGGAACAGGAGTGCAGAAAGGCGTGCGGCCGTTTTGAACAAACGTGGCATCTGGAGCTCGAAATTTGCGTTTCGTCTACTTGGCACTAGCGAGGCAATGTCGGAGCTGGAATGAGGTCGTTCGTCGCACTGCAGCAATCTGTCGCGCCGCAATATACGAGCGTCCAGGTTTTTCAAGTGTGCCGCACCACCGAAGCGCGTGTGCCCACTTCCCGCTCTAGCGGCATGATCTAGGACGAAAGATGAAGACGACCAGTGGCTTTCTTCGCGTATTAAGCGAGGTTTTTTGCTTCTGATCCTTGATCTCTTCGCGTGTTTGATCAACATCTTGCAGAGGAGGCGAACGCAAGGAGGACGCATTCATGGCCACGGCCACCAATCCTACGTCTACTTCGATGGAAAGGGATGCGCGCCGCATCCACGACGACAAGCCGGTTTCGCCCGCCAATATCGCCATCGGCGTGGTCATCGGTCGCATGTCGGAATTCTTCGATTTCTTCGTTTACGGCCTTGCCTCGATTCTCGTCTTTCCGCGACTCGTCTTCCCCTTCGTGCAGGATCCGGTCAGCGCCACTCTCTGCTCCTTCGCTGTTTTCTCGCTCGCCTTCATGGCAAGACCGGTCGGTTCGCTGGTTTTCATGTGGATAGACCGCACCTATGGACGGGGTACGAAACTCACCATCGCGCTTCTCATTCTGGGCGGATCGACCGCCTCGATCGCCTTCCTGCCGGGCTATGAAAGCATCGGCCTCTGGTCGGTCGCGCTGCTGTCGCTGTTCCGCCTGGGGCAGGGATTTGCGCTCGGCGGAGCGTGGGACGGCCTTGCATCCCTGCTTTCGCTCAACGCTCCGAAGAACCGCCGCGGCTGGTATGCCATGGTGCCCCAGCTTGGCGCGCCCTTCGGCTTTGCCCTTGCAAGCGTGCTGTTCGGTTATTTCGTGGCGAATCTCTCCGACGCGGATTTCCTGAGCTGGGGCTGGCGTTACCCGTTCTTCGTGGCGTTCGCGATCAATGTCGTGGCGCTGTTCGCACGTCTGCGAATCGTCGCGACCCGCGAATTCGGCGAGCTTCTGGACGCCAACGAGCTCCAGCCGCAGCCGGTCTTCCGGATGTTGAGACTGCATGGACGCGATGTTCTGCTCGGCGCGTTCGTGCCGCTGGCGAGCTTCGCCATGTTCCATCTCGTGACGATCTTCCCCTTGAGCTGGGTCACGCTTTACGGGGGGCAGTCTCCCGCCCAGTTCCTGGTGGTTCAGGTCTTCGGCGCCATCGTCGGTGTCGGCACGATTATCATCTCCGGACTGCTTGCCGACCGAATCGGCCGCCGCAGCCAGTTGATGATCGGCGCGATCATCATCGCGATCTTCAGCTTCTCCGCTCCTTTCCTGCTCGACGCGGGAAGGATTGGTCAGAATGCCTTCATCCTTATCGGGTTTGCCATTCTCGGCCTCTCCTTCGGTCAGGCTTCGGGCTCTGTTTCCTTCCGGTTCAGCCAGACCTACCGCTATACCGGCGCGGCGCTGACTTCCGACCTAGCCTGGCTCATCGGCGCGGGGTTCGCGCCGCTGGTCGCGCTGGGGCTTGCCAGCAATTTCGGCATCATCTTCATCGGCGGCTACCTGATTTCGGGAGCGATCTGCACGATCGTCGCGCTCACGCTCAGCCGCGCGCTCGACCAGGGCGACGATTCGGCCGCCCCTGTCGCCGCCGGCCGGAGGTGATGGAGGGGCGAGGCGGCTACTACGGTTCGCCGGGCGTGAACCCGATGATGTAGATGGCCGCCAGGATGACCGCGATCACGAAAATGGTGACCACGAAGGCTGTCATGCCGCGTCTGGCCTGGGGATTGTCCTTGCTCATGACTTGGTAATGCCAGCCGAGCTGCCGGGTTCCGTCCTGTCGTTCAAGTGAGATTCCGATTTTTTGCCGATAGAGCATCGCTATGGCAAAGATCGCGGTTGCGAACCGGGGTGAAAACTTGTTAATTCCACTCCGCTTTAAGGCGTGCGCCAAGGCAGCACCCTGAAGCTGAAGAGGAAGCCGGATTTCGCCCCATGAACGAACTTATCGCCGAGACCCTGATCGAGCACGACGATGTCGCGACCGCCGCGACGAGGATGCACCAGGACCATGAAGACTTTCTGGTTCCGACCGGGGAGGCGAACAGGTGGCGGTTCCGCATGTACTACGGCTCGGTTTCGATGGAGCTCAGCGAACGGCGGCTGAAGGTGCAGGTGTTCGCACAGGACGAGACCTGCCTCTCCTATATGAAGATGGATGTCGCCGGCCATATGCAGGAATATCTCGGCTCCACCGAGGGGCTGCGCTGGTCGGGTGATGGCGATACTTCGGAAGTGCCGGTCTTTTTCCGTGAGATGAAGCTGGTTTCTTCCGAGCGCATTTCCCCGCATATGCAGCGGCTGCGTTTCCGCGCCAACAACATCGCGCGTTTCGCGGTCGGCGGACTGCATGTGCGGCTTCTGATACCGCCGAGGGAGCGCAAGCCGGTCTGGCCGGTGATCGGCAGCGACGGCCTGCTCAACTGGCCGCAAGGCGAGGATGCGCTGACGGTGCGGGTCTATACGATCCGGGCGATCGACGTGGAACGCGGGCTGATCGACATCGATTTCGTTCTGCACCCCGATCTTGCGACGCCGGCCGCGCTATTTGCGCAGACTGCACAGCCGGGCGACGTGATTGGCATGATCGGTCCCGGCGGGGACCACATTCCCGAAGCGGAGACCCTGATGCTGGTCGGCGACGATACCGCGCTGCCGGCGATTTCGCGTATTCTCGACAGCTTGCCGGCGAACCGGCGCGCCGAGGTTCTGCTCGAGGTGGACAGCCCGGAGGACGTGCTGGCGTTCGATTTCCCGAATGTTTCGATACGCTGGCTCTTTCGCGCGGGACGTCCGGCCGGCACCACGGCCCTGCTGTCGGACGCCCTGCGGAAGATCGATCCCTCGACGCTGCCGGAAGACATTTACGTGTGGGCGGGCTGCGAGTTTTCCGATTTCAAGGAGATCAGGAAAATCGTCCGCAAGGAATGGGGTGTCCCTAAGGAGCGGCAGCTCGTCGTCGCCTACTGGCGTCGGGGCGCCGAGGGCGATGAAGCCCGCAAGGAGGCCGCGTAAGTTACGCGACCCTAGAGCTGTTTCCATTTAACCCTGAACCGCTCCTGCCACATCGGCGGTAGCGCTTTCCGATTTCGCCGTTAGCGCAATTGCCGGTGCGGCGATGATGGCGAGAAGGCATGCGCCGGCGAAAAAGACGCCGTAGCCGAAGGCATTGGCGACCTGCCCGGCCACCACTCCGCCAGCAAGGCTGACGAGCGCATCCATGCATTGGAAGAGCGTGAAATCGACGCCGGCCTGACGCGGGTCCGACCAGCGCATGAACTGGGCGTAGAGAGCGACGAAGCCGAAAGCCATGACGCCTGACGAACTGCCGATCGCTGCCACGACGAGCAGGCTTTCCGGCAAGGCCCGCGTCCAGGCGCCGTAGCAGAAGAGGGCCAAAAATAGCGCCTGCAGGAAAAGGGAGGTGACGAGAATGGTCCGTACACCCCAGATCCTGACGCAAAGTCCGCCGAGCAGGGCGGCGGCGAGCCCGACGAATATGCTGCCGAGCCCGTTCAAGAGTCCGATCGTCGCGACGTCGAAGCCCGAATCGACGAGGAACGGGCCGATCATGCCGAGCGAGGTCTTCTGCGCGGTTACGAAGATGGCGGAGACGAGGAGCCCCCGGCGGAGTTCCGGCCGTTTGAGGGCCGCTGCGAGCGAGGGCACGTGCTCCCGCTTTTCCTCAGGCAGGTTGCGGGCCGCTCCGAACAGGAAGGGCAGGCCGAGAGCCACGAGAAGTGCTGCCATGGCCCAGGATGCCCATTGCCAGTTGAGCGCGCCGACCAGGTACAGGAAAAGCCCGCCGCCGATCGCCGCACCCAGATAGGCGCCGCCCACCTGGGCGGCATTGCCCCAGCCGTGCTGCGCCTTTGCAAGGGTTTGAACCGCGAAGCCGTCGCAGGCGATGTCCACGGTCGAGGCCGCAAAGGCGACGATCGTCAAGCAGGCGAGCAACGGAAATGCGTTGGCGGGGCTGAGCGTCCCGGTCAGGAGCAGGCCGGCGACGCATATGGCGCCACCGACGGCGACGATGACGGCCGAGCGGTTGCGTCCGTCGAGCGGCAGGCGATACCGTTCGATGAAGGGCGACCACAGGAACTTGAGCGCCCAGGGGAGGGCGATCAGCGAAACGAGGCCGATCTGGTCGAGCGGCACGCCCTGGCTGCGCATGACGGCGGGCAGGCCCGCCCAGGTCACGCCGCCGATGACGCTCTGGGCGATGTAGAGCCCGGCTATGCCGGAGATGACGACAAATGGCGAGGCCGGGTTCATGTTTCACATTCTCCGATATCAGAAGCGGTAACGCAGGCTTCCGAAGACGGTGCGGCCTTCATCCCAGTAGCAAGAACCCGCAGAGCAAATCGCCTTACGCGTATCGAACAGGTTCTTTGCGTTGACCTGCAGCGTCAGGCCTTTGAGATCCGGGTTGCGATAGCCGAAGTCGTAGGAGACCGCCGCATCCACCAGGGCGCGGGCATCGTTCTCGAACGTGTTCTGATCATCCCCGTAGCTCTTGCCGACATAACGGATGCCCGCTCCGAGACCCAAGCCCGCCAGAGGGCCGTCCTGCACCAGATAGTGCCCCCATAGCGAAGCGATATGGTTGGGCGTTGCCGAAAGCTCCTTGCCGACAGTGCCCGCAAGACCCTTGTCGATTTCCATCTGCATGTAGGTGTAGGAGGCGATCAGGCTGAAGCCGTTGTCGAAGGAAGCATTCGCCTCGAATTCGACACCGCGCGAATGCAGGTCGAGCTGGCGCTGGCGCTGATTGCCCGCGTCGTCGAAGGTGCCGTCGTATACGACGCCATCCGTTTGCTTGATGTCGAAGTAGTTCGCGCTGATGACGGCATTGGTATCAGGGATTTCGTATTTCACGCCGAACTCGAACTGGTCGGCGGTTGTCGGCCGTGCGACGCGGCGTTCATTGGTTACGCCGTCATACACGAAGCCAAGGTTGGGCGAGAACGAGGTCGAGTAGTTGGCGTAGGGAATGACACCCCAATCGGTTTTATAGGAAAGGCCGACGCGCCCCGAAAACGCATGGTCGGTATTGTCTATCTCCGTCATCGCGGGCGCCGCGGTGACACTGTGCGAGACGGCCCAGTCCTGTCGTCCGCTCAGGAACAGCGTCCAGTTGTCCCACTCCATCTGATCGTGAAGATAGATGCCATACTGGTCCATCTGCTGGCTTCCGGAGGACGAGAACGGTTGGGTCTTTAGATCGGCGATGGAAGCGTAGGAGATGGCCGACTGCGCGCTGTAATCCCACCAGCTATAATTGAATCCCGCGACCGCCGTATGGCTCACCGGCCCCGTGTCGAATTCGAACTGCGCCATGTTGTCGATGGTGAGACTCTTCAGGTCTTCCTTGTAGTGGCCCCAATAGCGGGTCGGAGGTGCTGGGTAGAAACCGCTATACTGCAGGTCGGCGTCGACGGCGCTGTAACGCACGTTCTGGCGCAGCGTCACGACCTCGTTGAGGCGATGCTCCAGCTCATAGCCTATGCGGCCTTGTCTGGTGGTGAAGTCGTTCCAATCGGGGTCGCCGGTATAGATATCGGAGACTTCGCCCAGAGCCGGGTTATAGTAGAATGCCGTGCCGCCGGTGACGCTGCGGGAAAATTCGCTGAGGAGAGTGAACTTGGTGTCCTCATCCGGCTTCCAGGTGAAGGCCGGCGCGATGTAGCCGGTGTCATCCGAATAGCCGTCGATATGGGTGTCGCTCTTACGGCCAAGCGCGGTGAAGCGATAGAGAAGGGTGCCGTCCTCGTCGGCGGGCCCGGAAACATCGACGCCGCCCTGGAAGCGGCTGTGCTCGCCGACCAGAAGCTCGACTTCCCGGTACTCCTCGTCCTTCGGCCGCTTCGTGACGAGATTGACGATGCCGCCCGGGCCGCTCACTCCATAAAGCGAAGAGGCGGGGCCTTTCAGGACCGTGACGCCTTCAAGGCCATAGGGCTCCGTGCGGAACCAGGCGGAGGGGCCGTTGAACTGCTTCAGCCCGTCGCGGAACATGCCGTTGTAGTAGGCGGGAAAGCCGCGCAGGTAAAATGCGTCGTAACGCGAATCAAAGCCGAAGGTGTTCGGGTTGGCGCCGGCGGTATAGGTGAGTGCTTCGTTCAGCGTGCGCGGCTTCTGATCCTCGATCTGGTCCTGGGTGACGACCGAGACGGCCTGCGGAATCTGCACGATCGGGGTATCGACCTTGGTGCCGATGCGATCAGACTTGGCGACATATCCATCCTGAACGAGGATTTCATTGCTCTCGGCCTGGATGGTGATGGTGTCCAGGACGGTGCCCTCGCCATCCTGGGCACTTGCCCAACCGCATGAAATCGCAGCGATACTTACCGAAAGCAGCCCAAGGCGCATTGTGAACTTCATGGCATTTTCCCCACTGACAATGGGGAGGCCACTCACAAATATGAGTATGTTTGTCAACTATACAGAGGCGCGGAAGGGCGTGTTTGGAGCGAAAACATCTCCGTGTAGCCGAACTGCAACCTTTCACTCTGCGCAAGGGGCACGTCATGGAAGTGCCGGCGCTACGGTGCAGCCGCGGTGTCGTAGGGCGAGGTGATCCCGACCAGGATCAGGCGGTGGATCGATTGAAATGCGCGAAGACCGGTCAGTCGCGGTCCTGCCCTGAATCCTTGATGGCTTCCTCGTGATACCAGCAGCCGCCGAATGCGGCGTCCGAAAAATCCGCCACGGCAGGGTCGATATCGGGTCGGGCTCGTTGAAGGTCCCGATTCTGGCGCAGGCCCTTCAATGGAAACTGATAGATCTTTGCCGAGACGCGTTCGGAATTAGCATTCATCTAAATCCCTCCCATCCATGGGTGGTTCGACGGAATAGAGAGTTAGCACATAATTTGCGCAGTTGCACTCTTTATGACCATTCATTGTCACTATTGCGGGCACTCGGCCCCGCCCAATGAACGGCCCGCTGCCAACGTTTGCGGCAGCGAGGAGTTCCGGCGGCCGAAATTTTCCGTGAAGGCCGGCCGCGCGTCTTGGTGTGCGGCGGACGGGGTGGGAAGCATCCCATCAACTGTTGCGATTGTGCCAATCCGGCGAAGGGAAATGCCTTGAAAGCGGTCATCTGGTTCGTTCGGAAGGCAACTGGCACGCAAAATGCTTCGTCTTGGGCATCCGATGGCGGATCGTGCTTCGGCAGCGGTCTGGCCAGGATGTGTGCTCATCGTTGCAGCATCAGTTATGAGAGAGTTCAAATGACGAAATACAAGCTCGAGTACATCTGGCTCGACGGATACACCCCGACCCCGAACCTTCGCGGCAAGACGCAGGTCAAGGAATTCGAAGCGTTCCCGACGCTCGATCAGCTCCCGCTCTGGGGCTTTGATGGTTCGTCCACGATGCAGGCCGAAGGCCGCTCGTCGGACTGCGTTCTGAAGCCCGTCGCCGTTTACCCGGATCCGGCCCGCACCAATGGCGTTCTCGTCATGTGCGAAGTCATGATGCCGGATGGCGTTACGCCGCATCCGTCCAACAGCCGCGCCACCATTCTCGATGACGAAGACGCCTGGTTCGGCTTCGAGCAGGAATACTTCTTCTACGAAAACGGCCGTCCGCTCGGCTTCCCGGAGCAGGGTTACCCGGCTCCGCAGGGTCCGTATTACTGCGGCGTCGGCTCCTCCAATGTCGGCCCGGTTGCTCGTGAAATCGTCGAAGAGCATCTCGACCTTTGCCTCGCCGCCGGCATCAACCACGAAGGCATCAATGCCGAAGTGGCCAAGGGCCAGTGGGAATTCCAGATTTTCGGCAAGGGCTCCAAGAAAGCCGCCGATCAGATCTGGATGGCACGCTACCTGCTGCAGCGCCTGACCGAAAAGTACGGCATCGACGTCGAATATCACTGCAAGCCGCTCGGCGACACCGACTGGAACGGCTCGGGCATGCACTGCAACTTCTCCACCAAGTTCATGCGCGAAGTCGGCGGCAAGGCCTATTTCGAAGCGCTGATGGCGCAGTTCGAAAAGAACCTGATGGACCACATCAACGTTTACGGCCCGGACAACGACAAGCGCCTGACCGGCAAGCACGAGACGGCTCCGTGGAACAAGTTTTCCTACGGCGTTGCCGACCGTGGTGCCTCGATCCGCGTTCCGCATTCTTTCGTCAAGAACGGCTACAAGGGCTATCTCGAAGATCGCCGCCCGAATTCGCAGGGTTGCCCCTACCAGATCGCTTCCCAGGTTCTGAAGACGATCTCGGAAGTTTCGACCGAAGGCTACGCTTCGGCTGCTGCCTAAGGGCCTAAGGGTTAGATCACGAGCGGCGCGGATCGTTTCCGCGCCGTTTTTTCATGCCTTCCTGATCGGCCCAGACCGGAAGGCTGCGATCGCCGTCAATAAACCGCGCTCGGCTATGCCCATCTGGCTTTATTCCTTCATAGACGAACCGATCGACCCCCATTCGGGCTGGACGTGGCTGGCATGGCCGCTTATGGCTTCGGCATACTTTGTCCGTACATTCGATGGGAGAAATTTGGTGCCGAATTCACTCTTCAGTCTTGAGGGCCGTACGGCTCTCGTGACCGGTTCGTCTCGCGGCCTCGGTCAGGCGATCGCCCGAGGGCTTGCCGAGGCGGGTGCCTCGGTCATCCTCAACGGCGTCAATGCAGAACGGCTGCAGGAAGCCGCTGCCGCGCTTCGCGGAGAAGGTTTTTCCGTTCGCGCCGCCGCCTTCGACGTGACGGACGAAGCCTCGGTCGTGGCGGCTTTCGAGAAGCTCGATGCCGATGGCGTGGAGGTCGATATCCTCGTCAACAATGCGGGCGTCCAGTATCGCAAGCCGATCGTGGAACTCGCAACCGCCGACTGGCAGAGGGTGATCGATACCAATCTCACCAGCGCCTTCATCGTCTCCCGCGAGGCGGCCAAGCGCATGCTGCCGCGCAAGCGGGGCAAGGTTGTGAATATCGGTTCGCTGATGAGCGGGCTCGGCCGTGCGACCGTCGCGCCCTATACGGCAGCGAAGGGCGGCATCAAGACGCTGACGCAGGCCATGGCCGCGGAATGGGCCGAGCACGGTATCCAGGCGAACGCCATCGGACCCGGCTACATGCTGACGGACATGAACCAGGCGCTGATCGACAATCCGCAATTCGATGCCTGGGTGAAGGGCCGCACGCCCTCGCGCCGCTGGGGCAAGCCGGAGGAACTCGTCGGCGCCGCCGTCTTCCTTTCCTCCGACGCCTCCAACTACGTCAACGGCCAGATCATCTATGTCGATGGCGGCATGAGTGCGGTGATCTAGGCCGCGCTGCTGCCGGCCTGCGCCGCGCGGATGAGGGTGGAGGCTGCCTTGCCGGCGGTCTCCATATAGCGGGGATCGCGATGGGTGAGGGCGGCGGCGAAGGCGCCGTCCATGAGCAGCATGACCTGCTGCGCCAGAATTTTTGAATCGGCGTGCGGGATAGGGCCTTCGAGTGTCTCGGCAAGCCAGTCCTCCACACGCTTCTTGTGAACCGTGGCGGCCTTGACCGCCGGATGGCCCGGCATGTCGGCCAGCTCGGCAACGGTGCGAAGAAAGCCGCATCCGCGCCACTTCGTGTGGCGCGCCGTTTGCGCCAGATTGCGAAAGAGGCTTTCCACCTTATCGGCAACCGTTCCCGGACTTTCCTCATACCAACGCTGGAAGAGGGCAAGGTTCGGATGATCCCGCTCCTCGAGATAAGCGGCGATCAGATCGTCCTTGCTCCTGAAATGATAATAGAGCGTGCGCTTCGTCAAATCCGCCTTTTCGGCAATGGCATCCATGCTGACTGCGCGAACGCCGCTCATGTAGAACAGCTTCGCGGCGGTCGCGACGATGCGCTCTCGGGTGTCGGTATCGGTCTTCGCCATGCTCGAAAAGTATACCGACCAATGAATATACACAATGGCGAACTTGCCCTAGCTTTTGTCGGGAAGCAGGGGAGTGTTTCATGACTGTCGAGGGAAGACCCGTTGCAATCGCCTGTGCCGATGGCGTGAGCCTTGCGGGCCACCTTTGGTCGGTCGGGTCACGCTCGGCGGAGGGAACCGTCGTCATCAATCCGGCGACCGGCGTGCGGGCCCGTTACTACCACTATTATGCGCAGTTCCTGGCCGAGCACGGCTTCACCGTGCTCACCTATGATTATCGCGGGATCGGCGCATCCCGGCCGCCGAACCTCAGAGGGTGCGGCTATCGGTGGAGCGATTGGGGCGAGTATGATTTCGATGCGGCGCTGCGGCTGGCGAGCGGAGAGGGGAGCGGCCCTCTCATGGTGGTGGGCCACAGCATCGGAGGCTTTCTGCCGGGGCTAGCGCAGAGCGCATTTCTCATCGACCGCATGCTCACGATCGGTGCGCAGTATGCCTATTGGCCTGATTATGCGCCCTCGCGGAGAGCGCGGCTTTTCCTCAAATGGCATGTGGCGATGCCGGTAGCGACTGCCCTTCTCGGCTATTTTCCGGGGCGCAGATTGGGTTGGCTGGAGGACCTTCCGGCAGGGGTCGCCAACGAGTGGAGCTTCCGGCGCGCCCGTATGGAGTTGAGTTATCCGGAGGAAAAGCGCGCGCTTTATCTCCGCCGCTTTTCCTCGGTCGCGGCATCCATCCTCGCCATTTCCGTCAGTGACGACGAGATCGCCACACCGCGGGCGGTGAGCAGGGCGCTGGATTATTACGAGGGCTGCGACCGATTAGCCGTTCATCTTTCACCGGCCGATCTCGGCTACGAGCAGATCGGCCATTTCAGCCTCTTCCATTCAAGGCATGCGGCAGGTTTCTGGCTCGATACGCTTCTCTGGCTGCGCGACGGCGTCAATCCCTGGCCGAGGCGGGTCTGGAACAGGAGCGGCGTCGATCTCGAAATGGCTGTCTGAGCCGAAAAAGGGCGGCCGAAGCCGCCCCTCACGGGTGCCGTGTCAATGATTGTGGCGCGGCATGGTCTTGGCGATCTGCCGGAAGTCGGCGGCGCCTTCAAGCACGGCGCCATCGGAAAGCTGGGTGACGGACTTGCGGTAGATGCGCTGCCAGGGTGTGGCATCGGCCGGAACTGCCGGAATGCCGTCCGCCTTGCGCTTCTCGATTTCCTCATCGGAAACCAGCATGTCGCAGCGGCCCTGGTTGAAGTCGATGCGGATGACATCGCCGTTTCGGAGCCAGGCGAGGCCGCCGCCGGCAGCACTTTCCGGCGATGCGTTGAGGATCGAAGGGCTGTCGGCCGTACCGGATTGGCGTCCGTCACCGATGGTCGGCAGGCTCGTGATTCCGCGTTTCAGGAGGTGATCCGGCGGCTGCATGTTGACGACTTCCGCCGATCCAGGCCAGCCGAGCGGTCCTGCGCCGCGGATCGCCAGGATGGTGTTTTCGTCGATGCCGAGCTCGGGATCGTTGATGCGCTTGTGGTAGTCCTCCGAACCGTCGAAGACGACCGCCTTGCCTTCAAAGATACCTTCGCGGCCCGGCTCCTGGAGATAACGCTTGCGGAAATCCTCTGAAACCACGCTCATTTTCATGATCGCGAAATCGAAGAGATTGCCTTTCAGTACCAGGAAACCTGCCTTTTCCTTGAGCGGCTGATCGAAAGGGAGGATCACTTCGCGATCCGTCGCCTCGCGGCCCTCGAGGTTCTCGGCCATGGTCCTGCCGGTGACGGTGCGACAGTTTCCGTCGAGCTTTCCTACCTGCAGGAGTTCCCACATGATGGCGGGCGTGCCGCCGGCACGGTGATATTGTTCGCCGAGATATGCGCCCGCCGGCTGGATATTGGCGAGCAACGGGATATCGAACCCGTGCACCTGCCAGTCGTCCGGATAGAGATCGACGCCCGCGTGCTTCGCCATGGCGGCCAGATGCGGCTGTGCATTGGTGGAGCCGCCGATCGCCGAATTGACGCGGATGGCGTTGAGGAAGGCTTCGCGTGTCAGGATGTCGGAAGGTTTCAGGTCTTCGAAGACGAGCTCCACGGCGCGGCGGCCGGTGCGATACGCCATCTGGCCGCGCTCGCGATAGGCGGCGGGAATTGCTCCGCAGCCGGTCAGCGACATGCCGAGCGCCTCGGCCATGGCATTCATGGTGGAAGCCGTGCCCATGGTGTTGCAGTGGCCGACGGACGGTGCCGAATCGAGCGCCGCCTGCATGAATTCCTCACGGTCGATTTCACCGGCCGCGAACTTGCGGCGCATGCGCCAGATCACCGTGCCGGAGCCGACAAGATCGCCTTCGTGCCAGCCGTCCAGCATCGGGCCACCGGAAAGCACGATCGCGGGGATGTCCACCGTCGAGGCCGCCATGAGCGCGGCCGGCGTGGTCTTGTCGCAGCCGGTCGTCAGCACCACGCCGTCCAGCGGGTATCCATAGAGGATTTCCACGAGGCCGAGATAGGCGAGGTTGCGGTCGAGTGCCGCTGTCGGGCGTTTGCAGTTTTCGAAGATCGGGTGGGTCGGGAACTCGATCGGAATGCCGCCGGCATCGCGGATGCCGTCGCGCACGCGCTTGGCGAGGTCCATGTGGACACGATTGCACGGCGTGAGGTCGCTGCCGCTCTGGGCGATACCGATGATCGGCTTGCCCGAACGCAGCTCCTCCGGCGTCACGCCATAGTTCATGAAACGCTCGAGGTAGAGCGCGGTCAGGTCGATATGATCCGGATTGTCGAACCAGTCCTGCGAGCGCAAGCGGCGCCCTGGTTTTGTGTTGTCGCTCATCGGCTGGCCTCAGTTTTGCGGGTTGAGCTTTTCGAGGTGCAGAAGCAGACCGCTATGATCCTGCTCGGTGCCGCCGGCTTCAACGAAGTCGGCAAACTCCTGCCGCACTTCCTGCGTCAGGGGCAGGGTGAGCGAAAGCTCCTCGGCCATGGCCATCACGGCATTCAAGTCCTTGAGCTGATTGCTCGAAGCCCCGCCCGGCACGAAGTTGCGCTCGACCATGCGGGCGCCGTGCAGTTCGAGGATACGGCTTTCAGCAAAGCCCCCGCGGATCGCGTCGCGGAAGGCAGCGCGCGAGGCGCCGCCTGCTTCCACCAGGATCATGGCTTCGGCGACCGCGCCGATCGTGACTGCTACGATCTGCTGGTTGGCGAGCTTGCAGATCTGCCCGGCCCCGCTTGGGCCCACATGGGTTACGCGGCCAAGCGCGGCGAAAATATCCTTGAGGCTTTCAACGACGGCGGCATCGCCGCCGGCCATGATGGCGAGTGTGCCGGCCGCCGCACCCACGACGCCGCCGGAGACTGGGGCGTCCAGGTG
The DNA here is from genome assembly GCF_057559155.1 of Rhizobium moroccans. NCBI lineage: Bacteria > Pseudomonadati > Pseudomonadota > Alphaproteobacteria > Hyphomicrobiales > Rhizobiaceae > Rhizobium > Rhizobium moroccans. Next base: position 272,581 of record NZ_JBHFJG010000048.1, read on the forward strand.
GCGGATGCCTCTTTCGGCAAGCTTTTGGGAATGTTCACGGGCTACCGGCGGGGCAATCGAGCTGCAATCCACCACGACCGTGCCTTCTGGCAGGGCGGTGGCGACGCCACGCTCGAAGAGCACGTCGGAAACGGCCTGTCCGTTGGTCAGCATCGTGAAAACGACGGATGCGCCGGCAACTGCCTCAGCGGGCGAGGCGGCAAGCTGCGCGCCGTCAGCGGCAAGGGGGGCAGCCTTTGCCGGATCACGGTTCCAGACGGTTACCCTAAACCCGGCACCGAGCAGGCGGCGCGCCATCGGTGCGCCCATCAAGCCCGTGCCGAGAAAGGCAATCTTCTTGTGAGCGTTCACAGCTTGCCTCCCAGTTCGTCCTCGATGTGTACGCGAATGATTTCGTCGAAGCTCTTTTCGGCGGTGAAGCCGAGCTCGGTCGCGCGCTTGGCTTCGAAGCCCGGCGCCCAGCCGGCGACCATCTTCATGATCATCTCGTCGGGCTCGCGGCGGATGAGCTTGACGGCCTTCTCGCCGGCAACGCGCCGCAGCGCCTCGATCTGTTCGCCCACGGTGGCGCTGAGGCCCGGCATGGAGAGGTTACGGCGCGGGCCTACCTTTTCAAGGTCGATGGTCGCTCCGTGGATCAGGAAACCGACAGCCGAGCGCGGCGAGGCGTGCCAGTGGCGAACGTCTTCGGCAACCGGCAGGACGGCTTCCTGGCCGATCAGCGGCTCGCGCAGGATATTGGAGAAGAAGCCGGAAGCGGCCTTGTTCGGCTTGCCGGGACGGATGCAGACCGTCGGCAGGCGAATGCCGATGCCATCGAAGAAGCCGCGGCGGCTGTAGTCGGAGAGTAGCAGTTCGCAGATCGCCTTCTGGGTGCCGTAGCTGGTCAGCGGGGTCAGATGGTATTCGTCCGGAATGGGGAAGGGGAGCGGCGCCCCGACGACGGCGATGGAGGAGGTGAATACGACGCGCGGCTTGTAGCCGTCCTGATTGTGGGCAAGACGGATCGCGTCGAAGAGATAGCGGGTGCCGTCCAGATTGATGCGGTAACCCTTGTCGAAATCGAGTTCGGCTTCGCCGGAGACGATGGCGGCAAGATGGAAGATGACGTCCGGACGGCCCTCGATCAGCTTTTCGGCTTCGCCCGGAGCGGATAGATCGCCCTCGCGCGCGACAACCGTGCCGTTAAAGCCCTGCGGCTTCTCGGGCGTAACCACGTCGATGAGCGTCAGCTTCTCGACCGGCTCGCCGTCAAGCGCGCCATCCTTGACGAGGCGCTGGGTGAGCTTGCGGCCGACCATGCCGGCGGCGCCGATGATCAGGATATGCATTCGGATGTCTCCTCCTGGGCTGAAGCCGCACGCGCCCGATCCGGGTCATGCGGTTGAAAAAATTATCTTGTACGGTTGTCTGATAACCTTATATGCTTCGCTTGAAAACAAGATATTAGCGGATCGAGGAAGATTGTTGGACGCGTGCAGCGCGTGGGCCGATCTCTTCAAGAGCGCGGAGGAAAGGCAAGGAACATGACGAGCGGAGTGATGGGCACGGTAGAGGATGCGAAGGGCCTTGCGGAACCGCGGCAAGCGCTGCGCCGGATGCTCGGCGAGGATATCGTGCTGAGCGAAGCGGATGAGATGCTCCGCTACTGCCGCGACTGGCATGGCGACGTGACCAGCGGCGCGGTAGCCGTGATTCGGCCTCGCTCCACCGAGCAGGTGGCCGCTGCCGTGAAGGCTTGCCGCGAGCTCGGGCTTTCGATCGTGCCTCAGGGCGGCAATACCGGCCTCGTGCTCGGCGGAATTCCGGATGCCCCGGAACAGCAGGTGGTGTTGTCGCTGGAGCGCATGAACCGCATCCGCAAGATCGATGCCGATGATTTTTCCGCCGTCATGGAGGCAGGCTGCATCCTTTCCGAACTCAAGGATGCAATCGCGGAAAAAGGCATGTTCTTTCCGCTTGCGCTCGGCGCGCAGGGAAGCTGCCGGATCGGCGGCAACGTCTCGACCAATGCCGGCGGCATCAATGTGCTCCGCTACGGCATGACCCGCGAACTGGTGCTCGGGCTCGAAGTGGTCCTGCCGGACGGCAGCATCTTCGAAGGCCTTTCGACGTTGAGGAAGGACAACCGAGGCATTGATCTCAAGCAGCTCTTCATCGGCGCGGAAGGCACGCTCGGCATCATCACCGCCGTCTCGGTCAAGCTCACTCCTTATCCGGATCAGGTTGCGACGGCGCTGCTCGGGCTTGCCTCCCTGGAAGATGCCATCAAGCTCTATCGTCAGGCGCGGCGCGATTGCTGCGACCTGATGTCCGCCTTCGAGTTCATGCCGCCGCTCGCCTTCACGTTGGCGCAGGAGGCGATACCTGATCTGCCGGTGCCGATTTCCGCGGAATATCCGGCTTACGTGCTGATGGAGATTTCCGGTTCCGGCCTCGTCGATATCGACGATCTGATGCAGCGCTTCCTGGAAGGCGTGATGGAGGAAGGCCTCGTCGTCGACGGGACGATCGCGGCGTCCCAGAACCAGGCCCGAAATCTGTGGCTGATCCGCGAAGGCATGAACGAAGGTCAGGCGAAGCGCGGCGCTCACATGCGCACGGATATTTCGGTGCCGCTTTCGGATCTCGCGCGCTTCGTGGAGGAGGCCGAAAAGGCGGTCGCCGAGGCGCTTCCGGGCGCCGTCAGCGTTTCCTACGGTCATGTCGGCGACGGCAACGTGCATCTCAATGTGCTACCTCCGGATGGCAGCACGCCCGAAGAGCGCGTCCAATGCATCTACAAGGCCAAGACCGTCGTGAACGAGGTCCTCGATCGCTACACCGGCAGCATTAGCGCCGAGCACGGCATCGGCCGGCTGAAGCGCCCGGATTTCGATGCCAGGCTGCCCGAGACCCGCCGAAAGCTGTTGACGGCGCTCAAGCATGCCATTGACCCCGAGATGATCATGAATCCTGGTTGTCAATTGAACTTCTAGCAGAATTGCTGGAAAAGACGCTTCTTGATTGCAGGGAGGAGCAGGTTTGGCGACGATCGATTTCAGTCAGATCAGACGGGGCGAGCATTTGCCCGCGCGCATTGCGGCGCAGATCGGCAGGGAGATCAGCGAGGGGCGTATCTCGCCCGGAGAGAAGCTGCCCACGGAACACCTGCTGGCGAGAACCTTCGGGGTCAGCCGCTCGGTGGTGCGGGAGGCGATCGCTCAATTGCGCAATGAAGGGCTGGTGGAAACCCGGCAGGGTGTCGGCGCGTTCGCCACGGAAATCGAACGCCGCCAATCGCTGCGGATCGAGCAGGGGGACCTTTCGAACCGGGAAAGCTTCCGGGATCTCTTCCAGCTCCGCATCCCGCTGGAGATCGAGGCGGCGGGACTTGCCGCCATCCATCACGTGCCGGAGGAGCTGGCCAAGATCGACGAAGCGCTTGAGCAGATGACCGGCGCGGAGAAATGGACCGAGCAGGGGATCGTCGCCGACCTCGCCTTTCACCGCGCGATCGCGGCGGCGACCCATAACGAATATTTCCCGCTTTTCATCGGCTTCATCGCCGAACGGATAAGCCTTGCGATCAATGCGGCGCGTGCGGCGGCAATCCTGGAGGAGATCGTCGAAGTCACCATCGCGGAACATGTCTCCATCCGCGATGCGGTGGCAGGGCGCGACCCCGTCAAGGCGCGGGAGGCGATGCGGTATCATCTGAACGGAGCGGCGGCTCGCCTGGATTTGACGATCGAAAGTTTTTAGGGTTGAAGAACTTTCGTCCGGTGGGGCAGGGGCCCGCCGAGGTCTGTTGGAATTAACAGACTTTTCAGGCCGGCTCGCCTGCGCCCTAGACAGGGCCGAAAAGTCATACTAGAAGCGGGTCGTCTCGTTGTCAGACATCCTGACAATGTTGAGCCCGTACTCCGGGCTTCGGGATGAGCGGAGGATTTCTGGTGAGTTTCGAGCAGGCGCTGAGCGCCGAATTAATCCTGCCTGCGGATGCATCCAGCGCGGTGCTCGTCGGGCGTGTCTGGTCCAACGTCGCAGGCGGGCCTTGCCCGGTGCTGGTCTCCGGCGGAGAGGTGTTCGACCTTACTCCGCTTGCCGCGACGATTTCAGCCCTTCTTGAAATCGACGACCTTGTCGGCAGTTTGCGCGATGTGTCGCGTTTTTCAAGCCTCGGTCCTATTGATGCGTTTTTGAATGGCGAAGCCGGCGAGCTTCTGGCGCCCGCGGACCTGCAGGCCGTCAAGGCGGCCGGCGTCACCTTCGCCGACAGCATGCTGGAACGGGTGATCGAGGAACAGGCCAAGGGCGATCCGCTGCGGGCGCAGGAGATCCGCGGCCGGCTGGCCCCCGTTCTCGGCGACAACCTCAAGGGCCTCGTCGCGGGCTCCGAAAAGGCGGCCGAGGTCAAGAAGCTGCTCCAGGAACTCGGCCTGTGGTCGCAGTATCTGGAAGTCGGCATCGGTCCCGATGCCGAAATCTTCACCAAGGCGCAGCCCATGTCGTCGGTCGGTTGCGGTGCCGAGATCGGCATCCACCCGAAGTCCGACTGGAACAATCCGGAGCCGGAAGTGGTTCTGGCCGTCACGTCGAAGGGCAAGATCGTCGGCGCCACGCTCGGCAACGATGTGAACCTGCGCGATTTCGAAGGCCGCTCCGCGCTGCTTCTCAGCAAGGCGAAGGACAATAACGCGTCCTGCTCGATCGGTCCCTTCATCCGCCTCTTCGACGGCGCTTTCACGATCGGGGACGTGAAGAAGGCGGAAGTCTCGCTCATCGTCGAGGGCGTGGACGGCTTCACGATGACCGGCATCAGTCCGATGTCGGCGATCAGCCGCAGCCCGGAAGATCTCGTATCGCAGCTTCTGAACCGCAATCATCAATATCCGGATGGTGTCGTGTTCTTCCTCGGTACCATGTTCGCACCCGTAAAGGATCGTCGCGGCGCAGGCCTCGGCTTCACTCACGAGATTGGCGACCGGGTGGAAATCTCGACGCCGAAGCTCGGCCGTCTGGTCAACCGGGTCGCGCACAGCGATAACTGTGCCGAGTGGACTTTCGGTCTCGGATCATTGATGAAAAACCTGGCTCAACGCGGCCTCTTGTAAGATTTTGGGAGGGAAGATGCAGAAGGCAATCGATCTCTTTTATAAAGCCTTGGAAATCCTGTTGATTATCATGATTGCGGCCATGGCGATCATGGTTTTTGTCAACGTGGTTCTCCGTTACGGCTTCAACTCCGGTCTCAATGTTTCGGAAGAGCTGTCCCGCTATTTCTTCGTCTGGCTCACTTTCGTGGGCGCGGTCGTGGCATTTCGCGAGCACGGCCATCTAGGGGTGGAAACCCTGGTCGCGCATTTCGGCCGCAAGGGTCGCATCATCTGCATGATCCTGTCGAACATCATCATCATCGCCTGTTCGGCGATATTCTTCTGGGGCACCTGGAAGCAGTATCCGATCAACGCCAGCATGACGGCTCCGGTCACCGGCATCTCCATGGCATGGGTTTACGGGATCGGCTTCTTCACCGGCGCAGGATGCACCATCATCGCTCTGGAACGGCTCCTCCGGCTCGTCACGGGCCGCGTGACCGAAGAGGAAATTGCTGCTTTCGCGGGTGAAAACCTGACGATCGAACAGATGGCGGAGCGTACCTGATGACACTTCTCGTTTTTGTCGGCTCGCTTCTCGGCGCCATGGCGATCGGGGTTCCGGTCGCCTTCTCGCTGATGTTCTGCGGCGTCGTCCTCATGTGGTACATGGGGATGTTCAATACCCAGATCATCGCCCAGAACATGATCGCGGGTGCGGACACCTTCACGCTGCTTGCCATTCCCTTCTTCATCCTTGCCGGCGAGCTGATGAATTCCGGCGGACTGTCGAAGCGCATCATCGACTTCGCCATTGCGCTTGTCGGCCATATCCGCGGCGGCCTCGGCATCGTGGCGATCGTCGCAGCTCTCATCATGGCCTCGATCTCCGGTTCGGCAGCGGCCGATACGGCGGCGCTGGCTGCGATCCTCGTTCCGATGATGGCGAAGGCGGGCTACAACGTGCCCCGCTCGGGCGGTCTGATTGCCGCCGGCGGCATCATCGCACCGGTCATCCCGCCGTCCATGGCCTTCATCGTCTTCGGCGTGGCGGCGAACGTCTCCATCACGCAGCTCTTCATGGCCGGCATCGTGCCCGGCATCATGATGGGCATTGCTCTGATCGGCACCTGGCTGTGGGTCGTGCGCAAGGACAATGTCGAGACCCTTCCGAAGGCATCGGCACAGGAACGGTTGCGGGTGACCGGCCGCGCTCTCTGGGCGCTCGGCATGCCGGTCATCATCCTCGGCGGCATCAAGGCCGGCGTGGTGACGCCGACGGAAGCTGCGGTGGTGGCTGCCGCCTATGCGCTCTTCGTCGGCCTGTTTATCTACAGGGAGCTGAAGTTCACGGATCTGCCTCGCGTTTTCCTGCAGGCGGCCAAGACGACCGCCGTCATCATGTTCCTGGTCTGCGCGGCCCTCGTTTCGGCCTGGCTGATCACCGCAGCGAACATTCCGGCGGAAATCACCCGCTATATCGAGCCGCTCATCGATCGCCCGACGCTCCTGATGTTCGCGATCATGATCCTGGTCCTGATCGTCGGCACGGCGCTCGATCTGACGCCCACGATCCTGATCCTTACGCCGGTTTTGATGCCGATCATCAAGCAGGCGGGCATCGATCCGGTTTATTTCGGCGTATTGTTCATCATGAACAACTGCATCGGCCTCATCACCCCGCCGGTCGGCGTGGTGCTGAACGTGGTCAGCGGCGTGGCCCGCATCCCGCTTGGAAAAGTAACCGTGGGTGTGTGGCCGTTCCTGGTGGCGCAGACGGTCGTGCTCTTGCTGCTGGTTCTGTTCCCGGACCTTGTCATCGTGCCCGCGCGCTGGCTGCACTAAAACTGTTCCGATCAACCTTCTCAAACAACCGTCCAAGGGAGGACAAAATGAGAAAGCTGCTTCTGACGACAACTGCAATCGCATTCGCCTGCTCGGCGGCCGCTCCGGCCTTCGCCGAATTTAGCGACCGCAACATCCGCGTCTCCAACGGCATCAACGCCGACCATCCTGTCGGCAACGGCATTGAGGCCATGCAGAAGTGCCTGGACGAGAAGTCGGGCGGCAAGCTGAAGCTCACCGCGTTCTGGGGCGGTGCTCTTGGCGGCGACCTGCAGGCGACCCAGGCCCTGCGTTCCGGCGTTCAGGAAGCTGTCGTGACTTCGTCCTCGCCGCTCGTCGGCATCATTCCGGCGCTCGGCGTGTTCGACCTGCCGTTCCTCTTCGCCAATCCTCAGGAAGCCTATACCGTGCTCGACGGTGACTTCGGCAACATGATGAACGAGAAGCTGGAAGCTGCAGGCCTCGTCAACCTTGCCTATTGGGAGAACGGTTTCCGTAACCTGTCGAACTCCGTTCGTCCGGTCACCAAATGGGAAGACTTCGAGGGCCTGAAGGTCCGCGTCATGCAGAACAACATCTTCCTCGATACCTTCCAGAACCTCGGCGCCAACGCCACTCCGATGGCTTTCGGCGAGGTATTCTCCGCTCTCGAGACGAAGGCGATCGACGCGCAGGAAAATCCCTATGTGACGATCGACACTTCGAAGTTCTACGAAGTGCAGAAGTATGTCACCGAGACGAACCACGCCTATACGCCGTTCCTCTTCCTGTTCTCGAAGCCGATCTTCGATACCTATGCCCCGGAAGAGCAGGCTGCTCTGCGTGAATGCGCAGTCGTCGGCCGCGACGTCGAGCGTCAGGTCATCGCCGACCTGAACAAGAAGTCGCTGGAGAAGATCAAGGAAGCCGGCCTGGAAGTGAACACGCTCTCTCCGGAAGAGCAGGCTCGCATCCGCGAGAAGTCCATGGTTGTCTACGAAAAGCACAAGGCTGCGATCGGCGCCGACGTCGTGGACGGCATCGTCGCCAAGCTGAACGAAATCCGCAAGTAACGGAAAAGGCCGTGCCCAAGGGCACGGCCTTTTTTGCATCAGAGAGCCCGCGGCTTGTTCGGCCGCGGGTTCTTTTCGTTTGTCACTCGGGAACGGCAGGCAGGACCTTTTCCTTCTTCTTGAGCGTCTGCTCGCGCACGAAGATGAAGAGGCCGGAGGCGATGATGAGCGCGGCGCCGATCATCATGCCGAGGCGCGGCACGTCGCCGAAGAAGAGCCAGCCGAAAACCACCGCCCAGAGGAGCAGCGTATACTGAAGCGGCGCGACGGTTGCCGCGTCCGACATCTTGAGCGCCCGGTTGACCAGCATATGCGCCGACATCGCGACGATGCCGAGCAGGCCTAGCAGCAGCAGGTCGCGGCTTGAGGCGATCGGCGCCCAATCGAACGGAACGAAGGCCAGTCCCGCCAGCCCGGCGCCTACGACCTGGAAAAAGACCAGGGTGCTGTCCGGCGTGCCGCGCAGGAAGCGCCCGGTGATCAGCATGAATGCGAAAGCCGCACTGCCGATGATGGAGATCACCGCCGGCATGGTGAACATCGCGCTCGACGGTTCCAGCGCGATGATGACGCCGACGAAGCCGATGGCGATGGCGGTCCAGCGCCGCCATCCGACCTGCTCGCCGAGCAGGAAAGGCGAGACTGCCGCTACATAGATCGGCGCTGCGAGCCAATAGGTCATGACATCTGCGAGCGGCAGGTAGATGACGGCATAATAGAAGCAGAAGACCTCGGCCGTGGAGAAGACCACACGGGCGAACTGCATTTTCGGCCGCTCCACCTTCGTGAGGCTCGCCACGCCCGCCATCCAGACCATCGGGATCAGGATCGCGAGCGCCGCGAGACTGCGCAGGAATACGACCTGGCCCAGCCCGTAGGACGAGACGAGCCATTTGCCCATGGCATCGTTCAGCGCGAACATCACCATGCCGAGCAGCATCAGCAAAGGACCGGTGGCGGCGGAGATTTTTCGCTCCGCCGCGGTTGTCGTCGTTGTCGTCAATTATTCCTCCCTTGCAGTATAATTCAGATGTCGGATGCGTCCGACATGCGCCGGCTGACGGTGAAGGCGCGTTCGAGTTCCGGATTGAGTTCCATGCCGAGACCGGGACCCGGCGGCACGGTTATCATGCCGTTCTTCACTTCGGGAAGAGCGGTGACGAGATCGCGATACCATGTCTTATAGAAAGCACGAACGCTTTCCTGCACCAGTGCGTTCGGCGCGTTGAGCGAAAGATGCGTGGAGGCGCAAAGCACCACGGGACCCGTGCAGTCATGGGGCGCGACCGGCAGATGCCAGGTCTCTGCCATGGAGGCGATCTTGCGCGCTTCCGAAAGGCCACCGCACCAGGAGATGTCGAGCATTACAATGCCGGCGGCGCCAGTCTCCAGGTAGTCACGGAATCCCCAGCGGGTCGCAAGCGTCTCCGAAGCGGAGATCGGCGCGGACGAGACTTCTGCATAGCGTTTCAGGCTCGAGAGGCTGTCCATCTTGATGGGGTCCTCGTGCCAGAAGGTCTGGTAGGGCGTCAGAGCCTTGGCGATCTGCATCGCAGGCAGGAGCTGCCACATGGAGTGGAATTCCACCATGATGTCCATCTTGTCGCCGACGGCTTTGCGAATCTTCTCAAAGGGTTCGAGTGCGAACTTCAAGTCCGGCATGGAGATGTACTGGCCGCGGGTCTTTTCGGCCGCCGCATCGAACGGCCAGATCTTCATGGCGGTGATGCCTTCCTCCAGCAATGATTCCGCCAGTTCATCGGCGCGATGCAGGAAGCCGTTCAGGTCGTCATAGGTCGTGCCGCCGGTCAGCCCGTAGTTCGCCGTCGTCTGCCCGGTGTTCTTCTGGATGTATTCGGTGCCGGCACAGGTGTTATAGGTGCGGATTTCCTTGCGGCTGAAGCCGCCGAGAAGCTGAGCGATCGGCTGGCCGGTCGCCTTGCCGAAAATATCCCAAAGCGCGATATCGAAGGCGGAATTGCCGCGAACTTCGGCACCGGAGGAGCGGAAGCCGATATAGCCGACGAGCTCATTGGCGAGCAGATCGATCTGCAGCGGGTCGCGGCCGATCACGCGTGGCGCGACATATTCATGGATGTAGGATTCGACGGTTTCCGCACCGAAAAAGGTCTCTCCCAGGCCGGTAATGCCTTCGTCCGTATGGACGAGGACCCAGAGCAGATTGGTTCGCTCGGCGACGCGCACCGTTTCGAGCTTGGTGATCTTCATGACGTTTCCTTGGGTTTGGTCAAATCAGGCCGGCGTTCAGCAGGGCCTTGATACTTTGGTCAAAGTGCCTGTTCATCAGGTCGGCGGCGGATTGCGGGTCTCCCGCGGCAATCGCCTGCGCGAGATCGAGATGGAGAGCGTTCATGGCGCGACGCTCGTCGTCATTCGCCCGGCTTTTCCAGCCGATCGGCCATGTCTGGCGGGTGACGCCCTGAAAGGCGCCGATGATGAGCGCGAAAACCGGGTTTTTCGAAGCCTTGGCGATGGCAAGATGAAAAGCCAGATCGTGCTCCATCACCTCGTCGGAATTGCCGAAATTCTCTTCCATGGCCTTCGCGTGGCCGAGGATCGCGCGCGCCTCGCCCTCCGTGCGCCGCAGCGCGGCAAGTGCGGCCGTGCGCGCCTCGATCGTGCGGCGTGCGTCATAGATCTGCTGGATGTCGATCTGGTCGGTGACCACGCCATGCTCGATGGTCATGGAGAAGGAGGCGTCGTCGAGCTCGGCGACGGTCGGCCGCTTGCCGGCTCCGAGTTCGACAAGCCGCAGTGCCGCCAGCGACCGCAACGCTTCACGGATAACGGTTCGGGAGACCTGCAGATCCTTCGACAGCTTCGCCTCGGCGGGCAGGCGGTCGCCGGGCTTGAGGTCGTTCTCCCGGATAAACCGCGCAATCGCGGTGACCGCGCCGCCGACGAAATCGGCACCGGTGAGATGCTGTGTCGAGCTGTTTTCCATGTGCTACGTCTTTTGAAAACCTGTAGTACAGGTTTAATAGGCGTAGTTGTTACGTTTGGCAACACGCCTTGCGGGCGGCATCAGAAAAATTCGTCGAGCAAACGATAATAGGAAAGCTTGGCAGGGTCGGGACTCGGCAGACCGTAGAGATCGAGGAAAGGCTGCACCCACTCCTGCCCGAGATTGTAGCGGATGCTCCTGCAGGAAAGCGCGATGTCCTGATGCCGATCCGCCAATCCCAGCCGGGCGCAATCGATAAAGCCGGTGAAGCCCCGCGGGTCGGCCATGATATTCGGCAGGCAGGCGTCGCCGTGGGTAACCACGAGGTCTTCGTTCGCCGGTTTCAGCGTTTCCAGCTCGCGGTAGAGCTCCTCGGAGGAGCGGCCAATCCGTTCGTCATCGAAATCGCTTTCATCGACAACACCTGCCTGCATGCGTGCGCGGACGTGCGGCAGGCGGTTTTCCAACCGGTGATCGAAAGGGCAGGTGGCGATATCGAGGCTGTGCAGCCTTCGGAGCGCATCCGCCAGGAACGTGACGCGATCTGCGGCGGATATTCCGTCTGCGGATGCAAGGTCCTCACCTTCGACCGCGGTCAGAAGCAGCCAGTTGCGCTCCGCATCCTGGGCTTCGGCCACAACGGCGGCACAAGGAATGCCCTGCGCCGCAAGCCATCGCAGCCGCAGGGCTTCATCCGGAAGTTCGGTGAACGGGCCGGCCGGTTCATGCTTCAGGAAGAGGGTAGGGCGATCCGCCGCCTCCAGCCGAAACACGCTTGCCGAAGACCGGCCGAGCATATTCTGCTGCCAGTCATAGCCGGCAAGGCGCGCTTGGAGATTAGCGGGCAGCTCGATTTCATCCGGGAGCGCGCTCATGGCGGTGGCTTCAGGCAACCGCCGCGTCATAGGCGGCGAGCGTCGCTTTCGCCCGTTTGACGACCTCTTCGGCGCTCATGCCCGGCTTGTAAAGGCTGGAGCCGAGGCCAAAGGCGCTGATGCCGGCCTTGATGTAGTCGGAAAAATTCTCGTCCGAGACGCCGCCGACTGCGGCGATCACCAGATCCTTCGGCAGGACTGCCCGGATCGCGGTGATGCCGGAAGGACCGAGCACGCTTGCGGGGAAGAATTTGAGTCCTGTCGCGCCGGCTTTCGCCGCGGCGAGCGCTTCGGTGGGGGTGAAGACGCCGGGAAGGGTCACCATGCCCTTGGCGGCGGCGGTGCGGATGACATCCGGCTCCACGTTCGGGCTCACCATCAGCTTGCCGCCGGCCGCATCGAGGCTTGCAACGTCTTCCACGGTCAGCACCGTGCCGGCGCCGATCAGGCAATCTGCAGGCGCAAGCTTCGCGGCGATCTCGATCGACTTGAACGGCTCCGGCGAGTTCAGCGGGATTTCGATTGCCGTGAAGCCGGTCTCGATCAGCCCGCCGACGACGGCCTCGGTTTCTTCCGGCTTCAATCCGCGCAGGATGGCGACCAGCGGATATTTCATCTCGGGAAAGGGAATGCGGGTCATCTGCCGGTCCTCATCATTGTGCGAGCAGGAGTTTCTGTGCGGCTGCGGCAAGGCCGCGGCGCACCGCCTCGTCGGCGTCAATCGTTTCATGGGCAAGGGAGAGCGCGCGGAACGCGCCTTCGTAAAGGCCGCCCAGCCGCCCGGAGGCCACGAGCCGGATCGCCGGAATGGTGGCAAGGGCCGTGAGCCCCCCGGCGATTTCCGTGCCGATCAGCGTGCCGGAGAGGCGGGCGGCGGCATCGGTGGGCGAAAGCCCATGCAGCAGCATGCCGGAGCGCACGGTGAAGAGGAAATTGGTGACCTGCTGGGGAAAGCGGAAGGCGGCCCGCACAGCTTCCCCGAAAACGGGGTTGTCGCCGTCGAAGCTTTCCGCACCGTCGACCGAATGGGTGAGCACCGAATGCTTCGAGATGACGTCGAACAGTTCGCCGGTCATATAGGTCGCGAAGCTGGTCACCGTCTCGCCCGAAAGGTGAACCCATTTGGAGTGGGTGCCCGGCATGCAGACCACCTGCTGGCCGATCGCGCGAGGGTCGAGCGCGCCGAGAAGCTGGGTCTCCTCGCCGCGCATCACATCAGGCCTATCGGCTGCGCGCTGCGCAAGACCCGGCAGGATGCGGATGTCGCGGCTTTCGCCCGGAACCGGGACGGCACCTTCCAGCACAGCCGGCAGGGAAGCGGGCACATCGACATAACCGGCTTCGATCCAGCCCTGACGGGCACCGGCCATGCCGCAGACGATCACCGGCAGATCAGCAGGTGCGGCCAGGGCGTCGAGATGGCTGGAAAGAATGGTCGAAAAGCCGGCCTTGGCGGCGGTCGTCATGCCTTCGCCGCTTCGCCTTTCGGCAAGCACCTGGTTCTGCGAATCCATCAGCCACAGGCGAAAGCTGCTTGTGCCCCAATCGACAGCGGCATAGGCGGGTCGGGTCAAGAGAAGTCTCCGTCGGGGATCGAGGTCGGATGGCGCGGTTCTATCGCAGGTTCGAGAGACTAGACAAGGGTTCGGGTGCGGTTTTCCGCTCGTGCTTTCCAGCGAAATTCCGAGCGCTCAAAATGCGGGCATTGCGGCGGCCTACTTATCCTTCATGCCGACAGCCACCTCCGTCTTGCGCAGGAGCCAGAGAATGATGATGCCGGCTCCCGTGGCGACCACGGCCACCAGCCACATGCCGAGCCCCGCGCAGAGCCCGATGGCGCCGGATAGCCACATGCTGGCGCCGGTGGTCAGCCCTTTGACGTCTTGGCGTGTATAGATAATGACGCCGGCTGCGAGGAAGGCGATGCCAGCGGTAACGGCTTCCACGAGGCGGATGGGATCGATCTGCACGGTATCGGGCCTGTTTCCGAACTCGTGCATGACCTGCAGGCCAACCAGGGTGAAGACGGTAGAGGCGAGCCCTATCAGCATGTTGGTGCGCAGGCCGGCAGGATTTTTGACGCTCTCCCTCTCCAGACCTATCAGGCCGCAGAGGATGATGGAGCCGAGAATGCGCGCGAAGAGGATCTCGATCGCGACGGGAGCCTGATGGGAGAATTCCTCTGCGAGGCTGTTGAGCATGGCAGGCAACGATCCGGTCGTTCCAGTTTCGTGACGACCGGAGAATGCCGCTGCCGGAGGATAGTTCCCGTTCGAGCGAAGGACGCTCAAATGGCTCCTTTGCTCTAGATGCGCCCTCCGGCTTCCGCAATGACTCGGGTCAGGCTGCCGGTCGCCGGGTAGAGCGGTATCAGGCAGGCCTGGAGCGCATGATAGATATCGCCCTTGCCCGGAAACAGCGTGTGGGCGGGAACGAGGTCTTCCGTCAGCTCCTCATGCCAGCCGCCGTTCTTGTGATCGATGAAGCGGTTGGCAATCGTGCTCCAGATCAGCCGGTAGCTGTCTTCGTAGAAGTCGTCGGCCGGCAGGTGCTGGTTGACGAAATGGGCCGCGGCCGCGCCTTCGCACATCGGCCACCAGAGCTTGTTGGTCTTGGCCGGCTTGTCCTGCCAGTCGAGCGTATAGAAAAAGCCGCCCTTCTCCTTGTCCCAGCCCAGTGACATGGACTGGACGAAAAGATTCTTCGCCGCATCCGGCATCCAGGAGTGCCGCCTGTCGCCGAGCGCCCAGAGCTGCAACACGAGACGCGCCCATTCCAGCCAGTGTCCGGGCGTCGTACCGGCGGGGCGGAACATCTCGTCGCGGTGGTAATAGTCCTTATTGATCCGCCACTCCGTATCGAAATGCTCGGCGACGCGGAAACCGACGCTGCCGGCTAAGCGGCGGATGACGAGGTCGGCGATGCTTTCCGCCTTGTCGAGATAATGTCTCTCGCCGGTGACTTCGAAGGCCGCCATCAGCGCTTCGGTCAGGTGCATGTTGGAATTCTGGCCGCGATAGCTGCCACCGTCGATCGGCGACCAGTCGGCCTGGAACTCTTCCGCGATCGCGCCATGCCGCTTTTCCCAGAATCTGGTTTCGAGGATTTCGGTGATGTCGGCGAGCATGCGATCGGCGAGCGGGTGGCCGATCACCTTGGCGGAAGAGGCGGCAAGCAGCACGAAGGCATGGCCGTAACCCTGTTTGCTGCCGTCGGCCGGTCCGTCGTCGTTCAGCGACCAGTGATAACCGCCGTGCGCGTTATCGCGGTGACGGCTCCAGATGTAGCTCATGCCATGATCGATGAGATCGCCGGAGCCGGGCCGGCCGAGCAGATAGGCTATCGAATAGCAATGCACCATGCGTGCCGAGGCATGGATGCCGCGGACGGGATTGGCCACGGCAAGCGGCCGTCCTTCGTCATCGAGATCGTAGAAGCCGCCCTTCGGGTTCATTGCCCGATATTGAAAGAAATCAAAAAGGCCGTCGGCCTGATCGAGGAGCCAGCGGCGATGATAGGGAAGTTCATTCCACGGCTTCGACAATTGACCTGACTGGCTCATGATTTCTCCGGAATCAAAAGGGGTGGGCAATCGATAGGAACGGCTATAGCCTTCGGCCGTTTCGCTGTCACCGGCAAACTATGGTTCAAAAGCGTCGTCTTCCGATTATTGACATAAAGATATCTTTATGCGGTTATAGGCGCCAATGGTTTAATGCAGGAGAAGCGCCATGTTCGAGGAACTCTTTGGTCCCGAGGCTGCCCGCCGGGACGGCGCGGAAATTCTGAGCGCTCTCAAGGCGGCCGCTCGCGAGCGCATCCTCGTCATCGACGGGGCGATGGGCACGCAAATTCAGGGGCTCGGCTACAACGAGGAGCATTTCCGGGGGGATCGCTTCGCATCCTGCGCCTGCCATCAGCAGGGAAACAACGATCTTCTGATTCTGACCCAGCCGCAGGCGATCGAGGAAATCCATTACCGCTATGCGAAGGCCGGCGCGGATATCCTTGAAACCAACACCTTCTCCTCGACGCGCATCGCGCAGGCCGATTACCAGATGGAAAATGCGGTCTACGACCTCAACCGCGATGGCGCGCGGCTTGCTCGCCGCGCGGCGTTGCGGGCCGAAAAGGAGGACGGCCGGCGCCGCTTCGTGGCCGGCGCGATCGGCCCGACGAACCGCACCGCCTCGATCTCTCCGGATGTGAATAATCCCGGTTACCGGGCGGTGACATTCGATGATCTGCGCATTGCCTATGGCGAACAGATCGATGGCCTTATCGACGGCGGTGCCGATATCATCCTGATCGAGACGATTTTCGACACACTCAACGCCAAGGCGGCGATCTTCGCCTGCGAGGAACGTTTCGCCGAAAAGGGCATCCACCTGCCGGTGATGATTTCCGGAACCATCACCGATCTTTCGGGCCGCACGCTCTCTGGGCAGACGCCTTCGGCCTTCTGGAGCTCCGTCCGCCACGCAAGGCCGTTCACGATCGGGCTCAACTGCGCGCTCGGCGCGGATGCCATGCGGCCGCACCTGCAGGAGCTTTCCGGCGTCGCCGACGCCTTCATCTGCGCCTATCCGAATGCCGGCCTGCCGAACGAGTTCGGCCAGTATGACGAAACACCTGAGATGATGGCTCGGCAGGTGGAGGGATTCGCCCGCGAAGGCCTCGTCAACGTCGTCGGCGGCTGCTGCGGCTCGACGCCGGAGCATATCCGTGCAATTGCAGAGGCGGTGGCGCCTTACAAGCCGCGCGAGGTGCCGGAGCATAAGTCCTTCATGTCGCTTTCCGGCCTCGAGCCCTTCGTGCTGACCAAGGAAATCCCCTTCGTCAACGTCGGCGAGCGCACCAACGTCACCGGCTCGGCGAAGTTCCGCAAGCTGATCACGGCCGGCGACTACACGGCCGCGCTCGCCGTCGCGCGCGATCAGGTCGAGAACGGTGCCTCGGTCATCGACATCAACATGGACGAAGGCCTGATCGACTCCCAGAAGGCGATGGTCGAGTTCCTGAATCTCATCGCCGCCGAGCCCGATATCGCCCGCGTGCCGGTGATGATCGACAGCTCCAAGTTCGAGATCATCGAGGCAGGACTCAAATGCGTGCAGGGCAAGCCGGTCGTCAACTCGATCTCGCTGAAGGAAGGCGAGGAGAACTTCCTGCGCCAGGCACGGCTGATCCGCAATTATGGCGCGGCCGTCGTCGTCATGGCTTTCGACGAAGCGGGCCAAGCGGACACCTACGAGCGCAAGGTGGAGATCTGCAGCCGCGCCTATAAGATCCTGACCGAGCAGGCGGGGCTTTCGCCGGAAGACATCATCTTCGATCCCAATATCTTCGCGGTTGCCACGGGCATCGAAGAGCACAACAACTACGGCGTCGACTTTATCGAAGCGACCCGCACGATCCGCCAGACCATGCCGCTCGTGCATATTTCCGGCGGCGTCTCCAACCTGTCGTTCTCCTTCCGCGGCAACGAGCCGGTACGCGAGGCGATGCATGCCGTCTTCCTCTACCACGCCATCCAGGCAGGCATGGACATGGGCATCGTCAATGCCGGCCAGCTCGCGGTATATGATAACATCGATCCGGAATTGCGCGAAGCCTGCGAGGATGTCGTTCTCAACCGCCGAGCCGATGGTACCGAGCGCTTGCTTGAGGTCGCCGAGCGTTTCCGCGGAACCGGGGGCAAGGAAGCCAAGGCGCAGGATCTTTCCTGGCGTGAACTGCCGGTCGAGCAGCGACTGTCGCATGCATTGGTCAACGGCATCACCGATTTTATCGATGCGGATACCGAAGAGGCGAGGGTGAAGGCCAAGCGCCCGCTCGACGTCATCGAAGGGCCGCTGATGGCCGGCATGAACATCGTCGGCGATCTCTTCGGCTCGGGCAAGATGTTCCTGCCGCAGGTCGTGAAGTCGGCGCGCGTCATGAAACAGGCCGTAGCGGTTCTGCTTCCCTACATGGAAGAAGAGAAGCGCCTGAACGGCGGTGACCAGAGGAAGTCCGCCGGCAAGGTGCTGATGGCGACCGTGAAGGGTGACGTCCACGACATCGGCAAGAACATCGTCGGCGTCGTGCTCGCCTGCAACAATTACGAGATCATCGATCTCGGCGTCATGGTGCCGGCGACCAAGATCCTCGAAACGGCGATCGCCGAGAAGGTCGACATCATCGGGCTCTCCGGCCTCATCACGCCTTCGCTCGACGAGATGGTGCATGTCGCCTCCGAAATGGAGCGGCAGGGTTTTGACCTGCCGCTCTTGATCGGCGGGGCGACCACGAGCCGCGTTCATACCGCGGTGAAGATCCACCCGCGCTACGAGCGTGGCCAGACCGTCTATGTGACGGATGCCAGCCGCGCCGTCGGCGTCGTTTCCTCACTGCTTTCGCCGGAAATGAAGGACAACTATATCGGCACGATCCGGGCCGAATATGCCAAGGTTGCGGCCGCGCATGCCCGTTCCGAGGCGGAGAAGCAGCGGCTGCCGCTCTCGCGTGCTCGCGACAATGCTCACAAGATCGATTGGGCCGCCTATCAGCCTGTCAAACCGCAGTTCACCGGCACGAAGGTCTTCGAGACCTACGATCTCGAGGAGTTGGCGAAGTACATCGATTGGACGCCCTTCTTCCAGACCTGGGAACTGAAGGGTCGCTTCCCGGCGATCCTGGAAGACGAGAAGCAGGGCGAGGCGGCGCGCCAGCTCTACGCCGACGCCCAGGCGATGCTCGAAAAGATCATTGCCGAAAAGTGGTTCCGGCCGCGCGCCGTCATCGGCTTCTGGCCGGCGAATGCCGTGGGCGACGACATCCGTCTCTTTACCGACGAGAGCCGCGCCGAAGAACTTGCGACCTTCTATACGCTGCGCCAGCAGCTTTCGAAGCGCGACGGACGTCCTAACGTGGCGCTTTCCGATTTCGTGGCGCCGGTTTCGAGCGGCAAGGCGGAATATGTGGGCGGCTTCGTGGTGACCGCCGGTATCGAGGAAGTGGCGATCGCTGAACGTTTCGAACGGGCGAACGACGACTATTCCTCGATCCTGGTCAAGGCGCTGGCCGACCGTTTCGCCGAAGCTTTCGCCGAGTGCATGCATCAGCAGGTTCGCAAGGAGTTCTGGGGTTACGCACGGGACGAGGCGCTGACCAACGATCAGCTCGTCGCCGAGGAATATGCGGGCATCCGTCCGGCGCCGGGCTATCCGGCCCAACCCGACCACACCGAGAAGGCGACGCTCTTCCGCCTGTTGGATGCCACTGCCGCCACCGGCGTGGAATTGACCGAGAGCTACGCCATGTGGCCGGGTTCATCGGTCTCCGGCCTCTATATCGGCCATCCGGAGTCCTATTACTTCGGGGTTGCCAAAGTGGAGCGGGACCAGGTGGCGGACTATGCCAAGCGCAAGGGCATGGCGGTCGAGGAGGTCGAGCGCTGGCTCGGTCCGGTGCTCAATTACGTGCCTTCCGCCGATGACGCAGTGGACGATGCGGCCTGACAACGCTGCGTCGCAAGCCTGAACCGGGGATTAGTCCTCGACGACGAGAAGGTCGCCTGCAGCAAAACGCAGCGTCACCTTCTCGCCCGGAGCAGGTATTATGGCATCCGGCGAGTTGAACATGTCGAAGGAAACCTGGTTGCCGCCGATGTCGATCTTCGTGCGGATGACCGAGCCCAGAAAATGAGAGGACACGACTTCGCCGGCAAGCGCCGTATCGCCCTTGGCATTCGCAGCGATCGAGCCTGCTTCCGGCCGGAGCGCCAGCGAGAGCTTGTCTCCGCTCTTCCTGCCGGCAAGCGATTGGCGAAGCCCGACAAGTTCACCGCCGATCTTCACCGTATCGGCGGCGGGATCGGCCACGGTCGCCTCGATCATGTTCAGCGTGCCGACGAACGAAGCCACGAAGCGGGTTGCTGGGCGATTGTAGATTTCCGAGGGCGTGCCGATCTGGTCGGCGCGGCCGGCGTTCATCACGACGATCCGGTCGGAAATCGACAGCGCCTCCTCCTGGTCGTGCGTGACGAATACGGTGGTGATGCCGAGCTGGCGCTGGATCTGGCGGATTTCCTCGCGCAGCGAGACGCGGATCTTCGCATCGAGCGCCGAAAGCGGTTCGTCGAGCAGGAGCACCTGCGGCTTCGGCGCGAGCGCGCGGGCAAGTGCTACGCGCTGCTGCTGCCCGCCCGAAAGCTGGTAGGGATAGCGGTCCGAAAGATGATCGAGCCGGATCAGCGCCAGCATCTCCTTCACGCGCGCCTCGATCTCCGCCTTCGGCTTGCCCGCCACCTTCAGCCCGAAGGCGACATTGTCGAAGACATTCATGTTGGGAAAAAGCGCATAGGCCTGGAAGACCATGCCGATGTTGCGCTGGCTGGTCTTGAGGTTGTTCTGGTCCTTGCCGTTGATGCTGATCCGGCCGCCGCTCGGCATTTCAAAGCCCGCGATCATGCGCAGCACTGTAGTCTTGCCGCAGCCGGAGGGCCCGAGGAAAGAGATGAATTCTCCCTTCTCGACGGACATGTCGAAATCCTTGACGACCTGCGTAACGCCGAAACTCTTGTTTATGTGGTCGAGAACCAGAAACGACATGCAATGAAATTCCTCAAGTCCGGGCGGGCGCCAGTTTGCTGAAACGGGAAACGAGCTGGAGCAGACCCATCGACAGCCAGGTAATGGCGAATGCGATGATCGCGAGCGCGGAGGGCTCGTAGGCTTTGTTGGCGCCGACAAGCTGCAGATAAGGGCCGAAGGCCGGGCGGTTCAGGAGAGCGGCCATGGTGAATTCGCCCATGACGATCGCGAAGGTGATGAAGGCGCCCGAGAGCACTCCCGACATGACGTTCGGAAATATGCAGCGAAACAGGATGGTCGGCCATTTTGCGCCGAGGCTTTCGGCGGCTTCGGTCAGCGTGCGCACGTCGATCGCCCGCATGGCGGTATCCACGGCGCGGTACATGTAAGGCAGCGAAAGGGTGATGTAGGACAGCACGAGCAGCATGTTCGTGCCGGCGACGGAACCCGTGAAGGGAAGCCAGGACGAGGAATTGTAGAGCCTGAGATAGCCGAAAACGATGACGATCGCGGGGATCACCAGCGGCAGCAGGGTGATGAACTCTACCACCGGCCGAGCTTGGGGAAGGCGCAGCCGCACCCAATAGGCAGTCGGAACCACCAGCAGCATCCCGAAGACGATGGTGAAAAGCGCCATCAGCATGGAAAAGCCGAAGGTCGCGCGAAACTGCATGTCCGAGAAGACGGAGTGATAGGCATCGAAGGAGTAGGCATCGCGGCGCATGCGCATCGAGAACTCGAACGTGCCGATCAGCGGGACGAGGAAATAGAGCGCGCCGATGGCGATAGCAGTCCAGGCGAGTATCTTCTGCGCCTTCATTTCTGCCACCGTTCGGCGCGCATCCGCAGCCAGATGAAGAGGATGTTGGAGATGCCGGTGATGAGGATCATTCCGAGCGCCAGCGCATAACCGAGATTGGGATTGTGGAGAACGTCGCCACGTATCTGCGCGTAGAGAAGGATCGGCACGATGTTGAGCGAGGAACCGGTGAGCGCATACGCCGTGGCGATCGCTCCGAAGGCATTGGCGAAGAGCAGCAGGCTGGTGCCGAGCAGGCTCGGCCAGAGGATCGGCAGTCCCACCATGCGCCAGTATTGCCAGGTCGACGCGCCAAGGCTCTCGGAGGCCTCCCGCCACTCCTTCTTCAACCCATCGAGCGCAGGGGTGAGGATCAGCACCATCAGCGGGATCTGGAAGAACATGTAGGTGATGGTGAGTCCGAAGAAAGAGAGAAGATTGAAGCCGGTGGAATAAAGGTTGAAACCGAACCATTCCCGCAGAAAGACGGTGACGAGGCCGGTGCGGCCGAGCGTGGCTATGAAGGCGAAGGCGAGAGGGACGCCGGCGAAGTTGGATGCCACACCGGAGAAAGTGAGAAGGCCGGACCGGACGAAGGAGGGAAGGCCGCCCAACACGATCGCCCAGGCAAGAAAGAAACCGATGACTGCTCCGCCGAAAGCCGAGGCAAAGGAGACCTTGATGCTGATCCAGTAGGCGCTGAGGATTGTGGGGGTGAAAAGGCCGGTGATGTTCTCGAAGGTGAATTCACCCGCAGAATTGAAGAAGGCTCCCGCGACGAGATAAAGCGTCGGCATGACCAGAAACATCAACGCGAAGATCATGAACGGCGCGATACCCAGCCAATCGATGACGGTGCGGCGGTCGATGAGACGGGGCGAGGCTATGTTCATGCGGTCCGTTTCTGCAGGAGAAGGAAAAGTCCCCCCGCCGATGGCGAGGGGACCGATTGCACGGTGTTACTGGACGTTGGCACCGACGACGCTATCCCACTTGGTGGTGATCGCGGTCTTGCCGGCTTCCTGCTCCGCAAGGGTCGGGAAAACAGCCTTTTCGTAAGCGGCCGCGGGCGGCAGCTTGTCGAGCATTTCCTGCGGAACCTTGCCCTTGGCGACGAGGTCGTTGAAGCGGATAGGGTGGCAATAGCCCTTCAGATAGCCGAGCTGGCCTTCGTCGGAGTAGATGTATTCCATCCAGAGCTTGGCGGCATTCGGATGCGGCGCGAAGGCGGAGATCGCCTGGACGTAGACGCCGGCGACGACACCGGTTTCGGGAACGATCACGTCGAGCGGCGGATTGCCTTTCAGCGTATCGCGCCAGGTGAGGCCGTTATAGTCCCACGCGATGACAATCGGCGTCGAGCCTTGCGCAAGCGAAGCGGACTTACCGATAACCGGGACGAAATTGCCGGCTTTGTTGACCTCCGCGAAGAGGCTGAGTCCGGCTTCCCCAGCTTTGGTTGCATCCTTCTCGCCTCCGGCGATGCCGGCCGCATAAACCGCCTGCACGGCCTGGTTGGAGCCGCGCGGATCGCCTGCAAGTGCAACCGCATTGGCATATTCCGGCTTGATCAGGTCCTTCCAGTCCTTCGGCACCTCCTTGACGATGTCGGTGTTCACAACGAAGGACAGCACGCCGTAATAGTCGCCGTACCAGTGACCTTCGGCATCCTTGGCGTCTTCCGGGATGCTGTCCCAGGTCGAGACCTTATAGGGCTGGATCAGGCCCTCGGCCTTCGATGAGGGGCCGAAGGAGAGGCCGACGTCGATCACGTCGGGAGCCTGCGGGCCGGTATTGCCCTTATTGGCCTTGATGGCTTCGATTTCGTCGCCCGAGCTTGCGTCCGGGTTCAGTTCGTTGACCTCGATGCCGTATTTCGCCTTGAAGCCGGCAATGATGTCGCCATAACCGCACCAGCTATGGGGCAGGGCGATGGTCGTCAGCATGCCTTCCTTCTTGGCGGCTTCGATCAGTTCGGCGCTGGGTTCGGCAGCCGCGAGGCTGGTGGAAGCGATGAGGGCTGCGGTCGTCAGCGACAGCAGGCGTCGGTTGTTCTTGAGCACGGTATCCTCCTAGGGTTCAGGGCGTCTCGGCGCACTCGTAGAGCCGTTTCATGAATGCGATGTGACAGCCAGGTAGGTGAGCATTTTCTCATAAGTTCCCTATTTGGCTGTCGAATTTTACATGCGCATGCGTTTACTCGGAACGGGGCTGGCGGCCCGGTCGGCGGAACAATCGCGTCCGCTCGAACAGGCCTTCCAGCGAATTCATGCGTTCCCGGGTCTCCGTCCATGTGGAGCTTTGTACGGCCTCGATGAGAGCCTCCACGACGAAGAGGGTTATGACGGAGGAATCCCAGGCGGAGGGCGCCTCGATCCGCACCTTGAAGATGTGCTCGGCATGCTTGGCCACGGGCGATGACCAGACATCCGTGAACAAGATGATGACGACGCCGTTGGCCCTTGCGGCTTCCGCGAGCGTCGCCATCTCCTGCTCGTAACGGCGGATATCGAAGATCACCAGCACATCGCCAGCATTCATGTTCAGCACATGCTGCGGCCAGGAACTGGAATTGGTGGAGATCAGCGTCGTCTTCGGGCGGATCACCTGCATATGGGTGAAGAAATATTCCGCAAGCGCGCCGGTGATGCGGCCGCCGACGAAATAGATGCCGCGGTTGCGGTCGCCCAGAAGAGCCGCCGAACCTTCGAAGGTTCTGGTGTCGAGATCGGAGAGCGTATCGCGCAGATTGCCGGTGATGGCATCGGCGAAACGGTTGAGAATGTGCGTGCCCGGCGCATTGGACGCCCAGCGATCATGCTTGGCGATCGGGTTCGAGAGCGTTGCCTCGAGTTCCTGATGCAGATGCGATTGGAACTCCGGATAGCCCTTGTAGCCGAGCTTCTGCACCATGCGCGCGACGGTCGGCGTGGAAACGCCCGCACTCTCCGCAATCGTCGTGATGCTGCCGAGGCCCGACACCGGGTAGTTCTCCAAAATTCGGTCCGCAAGCTGACGTTCAGCGCGTGTGAGGCTTTCGTAACGAGTGCGGATGACATCCGATACGGTACGCGCTGTGGTTGGCACGGAACTGTTCCCTTTCCCGGTCTTCGCCGGTTTGAGAAGATTTAACAATCGTTCCAGCACATGTGTCAATGGCGGCTCTGAAAAGATTTTTTCAGATTTGGATTGACCTTGGCTGAAAGTTGAAGAATTCTCTTCGTTAAGGTTGTTTCAATCATATTCCGAGGCGATCATGCTGGTTCAGTCGGAGTTTTTCACGAAGGCGGACGGTGATCCCGTGGCCGTGGAAAACGCTGACGGGCGCGGCGAGGTGCTGCTGGTTTGCGAACATGCCTCCCGCCGCCTGCCGGAGCGCTACGGCGACCTCGGGCTTTCGCAAGAGGCGCTTGCCTCTCATATCGCCTGGGATCCTGGCGCGCTCGCCGTTTCACGGCTGATGTCGCGCAGCCTCGACGCAACGCTGATCCACCAGCGCTTTTCCCGGCTGATCTACGATTGCAACCGCCCGCCGGAATCTCCCGCAGCGATGCGCGACGTCAGCGAGATCTTCCGCATTCCCGGCAACGAGAACCTGACGGAAGCGGAGCGGTCGCTGCGGACCACCTCGCTTTACCTGCCGTTCCATGGGCGTATCCGCGAGGAGATCGCAGCCAGGCGTGCGCGGGGACGGCCGACGGTGCTCGTTACCGTCCACAGTTTCACGCCGGTCTATTTCGGAAAGCTGCGCGAGGTCGAAATCGGCATCCTGCACGAAAAAGACAGCCGGCTTGCCGATCGCATGCTTGCAGCCGCCGCAGACACGCGTCTCTACCATGTCGCGTGCAACGAGCCCTATGGGCCGGCGGATGGGGTTACGCATACGCTCGAGGTTCACGCCATGCCGGCGGGGCTTCTGAACGTGATGATCGAAATAAGGAACGATTTGATAGCAGACGAAACCGGCCAAGGGGTCGTGGCCGATTTCCTGACAGGCCTGCTGCGGGAAAGTCTCGCAGACGTCTAACGATAAGACCCGGGGAGCAGTGGAAGCTGCGACGCGCATCGACACCGAGAAACAAGCGGGCGGCGTGCGAGATTTTGAGGGGCGTGGTCGGCATTTGACGCCGGCTGCCCGTTTTCTTGGATCAGGAGAGAAGGGCATGGAAAGTTCATCCGCAGGCGTCAGCTACAAGAAGGCTGACGCATCCTATTTCGAAAAGAGGGGCCTCTCGCGCTATGCGGGGGTCTGGTCGCTTTGGGCGCTCGGCGTCGGAGCCGTCATCTCTGGCCATTTCTCCGGTTGGAATTTCGGTTTCGCGACCGGCGGCTGGGGCGGCATGCTGGTCGCCGGCATCATCATCGCCATCATGTATCTGGGGCTCACCTTCTCGATCGCCGAGATGAGCCCGGCATTGCCGCATACGGGGGCGGCCTATTCTTTCGCCCGCACGGCGATGGGGCCATGGGGCGGTTTCATCACCGGGCTTTGCGAAAACGTGGAATACGTGCTGACGCCGGCGGTGATCGTCACCTTCATAACGGCCTATGTGAACTCGATCTTCGGGCTCGATCCCGCCTATTCGCCACTGATATGGATCGTCTTCTATCTGATCTTTCTGGGGCTCAACGTCTTCGGGCTGGAGCTTTCCTTCAAGGTCACGCTGGTTATCACGGTGATTTCGCTGGCGGTGCTGGTGTTCTTCTGGATCAGCGCCATTCCGAGCATGGATTTCTCACGCTGGGCCCTGAATGTCGGCGTCGGTCCGGATGGCGCGGCGGTGGAACTGCCGGAAGGCAATGGCGAATGGTTCCCCTTCGGCTTCTCCGGCGTGCTCGCAACGCTGCCTTTCGCCGTGTGGCTGTTCCTGGCCATCGAGCAGCTTCCGCTTGCGGCCGAGGAGTCGGTCGATCCCAAGCGCGATATGCCGAAGGGCATCATCCTCGGCATCATCACGCTGATGATCTCCGCCTTCATGATCGTGCTCCTGAATCCTTCCGTGCCGGGTGTCGGCTCCTTCCATCTCGGTTCCTCGCTGGAACCGCTGCTGGACGGCTTCCGGGCGATCTACGGCGACAGCGGCGTCGTGCTTCTCGGCCTCGTGGCGCTGACGGGTCTCATCGCCAGTTTCCACACGATCCTCTACGCACAGGGCAGGCAGATCTATTCGCTGTCGCGGGCAGGTTATTTCCCGACGGGGCTTTCCGTCACCCATTCCTCCTACAAGACGCCTTATGTCGCGATGATCACGGGTTCCGTGGTCGGGCTGGCGGTCATGCTGGCGATCTGGTTCGGGCTCGGCGCGGAACAGGGCGGCAGCATCATCGGCAGCGTGCTACTCAACATGGCTGTGTTCGGGGCGATGTTCTCCTACATCATGCAGGGGATATCGTTCATCATCCTGCGCAAGAAGCTGCCCAATATCGAGCGGCCCTTCCGCTCGCCGCTCGGCATACCGGGAGCCGTCTTGACGATCATCATCGCGATCGTCACCCTGATCTACCAGGTACAGGATCCGAATTTCTCGAAGGGGGTTCTCTGGGTTGCCATCTGGTTTGCGATCGCGATCGCCTATTTCGCGGTCGTTGGGCGCCACCGCCTCATCCTCTCCCCGGAGGAGGAGTTCGCGATGGAGCACAAGCAGGCGGCTTCGCTCGTCTAAGGCCGAATGGAGGGGGGG